>NZ_JBEOYU010000064.1:0-27750 GCF_040297265.1 Streptomyces sp. NPDC001832 | reverse complement strand
GAGTTTGGGGAAGGCGCGTTGGTGATTGACGACAACGCGGCAGATGTGCGTGCCCAGCCCCGCGACGCCGCCCCCCATTTGCCGGTCGGTCTAAGGCCCCGTTTGCCGGTCGGTCTAAAATCCTGGGCCTGGGCCGCGCAGCCGTACCTCTCGGTCCCCGACGGTGACCCTGTCGCGTTGCGGCGGCGTGATCGGCCCTGGTGACACACACGTAAGCGATCAACGGGGGGACTTCCCACATGTCTGAAGCGCGAACCGACACGACCCAGACACGTCCGCCGGGGGCGGACGCGGAACGGGCCGAAGCCGGCGGCGCCGGAAAGCACCGAGGGGATGTGTCGACGGACGACACGTCAGCACAGCCTCACGGCCGCCACCGCCGCCCCTCCGAGGGGGACAGCAGGGCGGCCTGACCGCAGAACATCAACGAGGGACGGGTGGGCCCCGGCAGCCGGTCGGCTGCCGGGGCCCACCCGTCTGCGTTGCGGTCAGCCCCGCTTCAGACCGAGCACCTCCGCCGCGGCGAAGGTCTCGCCCGTCGGGCGGCCCTCGTAGTACGGGGAGATCAGCTCGTCCAGCTCGTCGAAGGAGAACGTCTCCTTCGAGGAGTCGAACTTCGCCGCCACCCTGGGGCGTTCGACGATAGCGACCATCCCGCCGTGCACGACGAGCAGTTGACCGTTGACCTTGGCCGCCGCCGGGGAGGCCAGATAGCCGACCAGCGGCGAGACATGCTCGGGGGCGAGCGCGTCGAGCCGGCCGTCCGTCGGTTCCTGGAAGCCCGCGAAGACGTCCTCTGTCATCCGGGTGCGGGCCCGCGGGCAGATGACGTTGGCGGTGACGCCGTACTTGGCCAGGGCCAGGGCCGAGGACGTGGTGAGGCCGACGATGCCGCCCTTGGCCGCCGCGTAGTTCGGCTGGCCCGCCGAACCGGCCAGGAACGCCTCCGACGAGGTGTTGACGATCCGGCCGTACACCGGGCCGCCGGACTCCTTGGAGCGGGCGCGCCAGTGGGATGCGGCGAAATGCGTGGTGTTGAAGTGGCCCTTGAGGTGAACCCTGATGACGGAGTCCCACTCGTCCTCGGTCATCGAGAAGACCATCCGGTCACGCAGGATGCCCGCGTTGTTGACCAGGATGTCGAGCTTCCCGTACGTGCCGACGGCCAGCTCCACCAGGGCGCAGGCCTGCTCGTGGTCGGAGACGTCACCGAGGTGGGCGACCGCCTGGCCGCCCGCCGCCCGGATCTCCTCGGCGACCTCCTCGGCGGGGGTCGCGGACGCCTCGCCGGAGCCGTCGCGGCCCGGCTGCCCGTAGTCGTTGACGACGACGCAGGCGCCGAGCCGCGCCAGTTCCAGCGCTTCGGCGCGTCCGAGGCCGCGGCCCGCGCCCGTGACGATCGCGGACATGCCGTCCAGGGGAAGTGACATCGGAATCTCGGAGTCCTCTCAGGGCGTGGGAGCAGGGCGGGAGCAGGGTGAGTTCAGAGTTCGATGCAGGTGCGCAGCGACTCGCCGGTCCTCATCTGGTCGAGGGCGTCGTTGATGCCGTCGAGCCGCACCCGGTGGGTGATCATCGATTCGAGGTCGATCCGGCCGGCCCGCCAGAGCGCGATGGCCCGTTCGTACGACCGGAGCACATCACCTCCCCCGTACATGGAGGGCAGGATCCGCTTCTCGTCGAAGAACAGTTCGAACATGTTGACCTGGAAGTTGTCGTCCATCGCGCCCGCGCCGACGATGCAGAGGGTGCCACCCCGCCGGGTGTTCTCGTACGCCGTGCGGGCGGTGGCCGACTTGCCGACGACCTCGAAGACGTAGTCGAAGCCCTCGCCCGCGGTGATCCGCTGCTTGGCGTCGGCGAATTCGTCCGGGGACACCGCCTCGGTCGCACCGAACCGCAGTGCCGCCTCGCGCCGGCTTGCGACCGGGTCCACGGCCACGATCTGGGCGGCGCCCTGCACCTTGGCTCCCTGGACCGTGGAGATGCCGACCCCGCCGCAGCCGATCACAGCGACCGACGAACCGGCCTCCACCTGCGCGGTGTTGATGGCCGCGCCCAGCCCGGTGGTCACCCCGCAGCCGATCAGCGCGGCGATCTCGAACGGTACGTCGTCGGGGATCGGCACCGCGCAGCCCGCGCCGACGACGACCTCCTCGGTGAAGGTGCCGGTGCCCGCGAAGCCGAAGACGTCTCCCCCGGGGCGCTTGAAGTTGGGCGTTCCCGCATTCATGAAGCCGGCCAGGCAGAGCTGGGTCTGGCCGCGTTTGCAGGACGGACACGACCCGCATGCGGGCAGCCAGCAGACCAGCACCCGGTCCCCCGTGTTCAGCCCGGTGACGCCGTCGCCGACGTCGATGACTTCGCCCGCGCCCTCGTGGCCCGGGATGAAGGGGGCGGGCTGCGGCAGCACGCCGCTCATCGCGGAGACATCGGAGTGGCACAGTCCGGTGGCCCGGATGCGGAGCTTGACCTTGCCGGGGCCGAAGCCCACCGCCTCGACGTCGTCGAGGACTTCCAGTTTGTCCTGACCTATCTCGTGCAGTACGGCTGCGCGCATGGTGCGGCTCCCCTCATGGGCCCGTGGACCTCTCGGAGTTGCGAGGTCGTTGGTTCACATCGGTTCAGGAGTGTTCGATGAAGGTGTCGCCGAGGACCGGGGCATCGTCCCGCTCGACGGCTCGCACCTCGACCCGGACGTGGTCCCTGCCGGTCCACATCTGGATGCGGAGGGTCTCGCCGGGGAAGACGACGCCGACGAAACGGGTGCGGTAGGAGCGGATACGTGTCACGTCGCCGCCGAGCACCGTGTCGGTGACGGCCTTGAGCGTCATGCCATAGGTGCACAGTCCGTGCAGGATCGGCCGGTCGAAGCCGGCCAGCCTGGCGAACTCGGGGTCGGCGTGGAGCGGGTTCCAGTCCCCGGAGAGGCGGTACAGCAGTGCCTGGTCCGGGCGGATCGGCCGCTCCACCACGTGGTCGGGGGCGACGGCGGGGTAGGCGATCCGTTCGGAGGGGCCGCGTTCGCCGCCGAAGCCGCCCTCGCCCCGGACGAAGATCTGGGCGTCATTGGTCCACAGCGGGCCCTCGTCGTCGGCGGCCTCGGTGCGCAGCACCAGCACGGCCGCCTTGCCCTTGTCGTACACGGCGGCGACCTTCGAGGTCTGTACCGCGCTGCCCTTCACGGGGATCGGCCGGTGCACCCGCACGCTCTGTCCGCCGTGCAGGACGGCGGCGAGGTCGATGTCGATGCCGGGCGAGGAGAGTCCGCCGACGACGCCCATGCCGGCTCCCGCGACGGTGGCGAAGGAGGGCAGCACCTGGAGCCGGGACTCCAGGGTGTAGCGCAGCTCGCCGGGGTCGGTGGCCGGGTCGGCCCGGTCGGGATCGGCGCCCGCGCCGATGCCCAGATGGTAGAGCTGGACGTCCTTGTGGTCCCAGCTGATCCGGGTGAACCGGGGTTCGGCGGCGACAGCCTTTTCGGCATCAATGGGCATGGGAGAGCCGCTCCTTGATGGTGGGAAGACCTCGGCGCGGCCGTCCGCACCGTCGGCCGCACCGAGGTCGTGCGGGACCGGCCACCACGCTCGTTCTAGAACGCGTTCTAGCCGATGACTCCCATGTATAACGCAGCACCAAGCAGTTGGGAAGACCGTTGCTGACGTAGCGTCAGATCAGATGGCCGGGCCGATCCACTGCGGAGGCACTGCCGGGCCCGGCTCAGGGCCGGGCGGACCGGTGCCGCGGCAGCCACAGCGCCCTCAGCAGCAGTCCGCCCAGCAGCACCGTTCCAGCCGTGCGGAATGCCAGCGCGAATCCGGCCGTGAGCTACGGCCCGGTGCCACCCGCCGTGCGTGCCGCGGCGACCGTGGAGAGTACGGCGAGACCGAGCGCACCGCCCATCGTGCGTGAGGTGTTGACGAGGCCGGAGACCAGGCCGGATTCGCCGGGGGCCGCGCCCCGGGCATCGGTGTTCGGGGCGGTGCCGGCCCGGTCCGGCGGCGCAGGACGTCGCCTGCCGGTCCCCCGCTACCGCCGCAGCAGCGTCACCACCGCCGCCCCGCCGAGCCCGACGTTGTGCGCCAGGCCGACCCGGGCGTCCTTCACCTGCCTGCCCTGCGCCTCCCCCCTGAGCTGCCAGGTGATTTCGGCGGCCTGGGCGATTCCGGTGGCGCCGAGCGGGTGCCCCTTGGAGATCAGCCCGCCGGACGGGTTGACCACCCACCGGCCGCCGTACGTGGTGGCCCCGGACTCGACGAGTTTCCCGGACTCGCCCTCGCCGCACAGCCCGAGCGCCTCGTAGGTGAGGAGTTCGTTGATGGAGAAGCAGTCGTGCAGCTCGATGACGTCGAGGTCGGCGGCCGAGAGTCCGGAGGCCTCGTACACCTGCTGGGCGGCGGCCCGCGACATCGGCTGTCCCACGGCGTCGATGCAGGTCCCGGAGGCGAAGGAGTCGCCGGTGTCGGTGGTCATGGCCTGGGCGACGATCTCGACCGCCCGGTCGCCCAGACCGTGGCTCTCGACGAAGCGTTCCGATACGACGACGGCGGCGGCCGACCCGTCGGAGGTGGGTGAGCACTGGAGCTTGGTCAGTGGGTGGTGGATGGTCTTCGCGGCGAGGATCTCCTCGACCGTGTACGGGTCCTGGAACTGGGCGTACGGGTTGTTCACCGAGTGCCGGTGGTTCTTGGCGCCGACCGCTGCGAGTTGGGCCTCTGTCGTCCCGTACCGCTCCATGTGCTCGCGGGCCGCGTTGCCGAATATCTGAGCGGTGGGCGGGCTCATCTCGAAGCCGTGTGCGGCGGCCATGATCCCGTAGTGCTTGGCCACCGGTGAGGTCTTGAAGTCCGCCGCACCGCCGTCGGCGCCTCCTCCACCGAGTGCCCCGCGCGTCATCTTCTCGAAGCCGAGCGCGAGGACGCAGTCGCTGCCGCCGCCCTCGACGAACTGACGGGCCATCATCAGTGCCGTGGATCCGGTGGCACAGTTGTTGTTGACGTTGTAGACGGGGACTCCGGTCAGGCCGAGTCCGTAGACGGCGCGCTGACCTGCGGTGGAGGCCTGGAAGCAGTAGCCGACGGCGACCTGCTGGACCTGCTCGTACGCGATGGAGGCATCGGTGAGCGCCGCCGTCCCGGCCTCCTTCGCCATGTCCCAGTACTGCCAGTCGCGTGTCTCGGGCTTTTCGAACTTCGTCATTCCGACACCGACGATGTACGCCTTCATGGGCAAGTCCCTTCAATCGCGCGGAAGGCCGAGAATGCGCTCGGCGACGACATTGAGCTGAACCTGGGTGGTGCCGCCCGCGATGGTCAGACAGCGGGACATCAAGAAGCCGTGCACGGCCCGCTCCCCCGCTCCTTCGTCGACCGCGCCGGCCGGGCCGAGCAGTTCGAGGGCCAGTTCGGCGACTTTCTGCTGGTGGGTGGTCTGGACGAGTTTGCGGACGGAGGCTCCCGCGCCCGGTTCGAGTCCGGACACCTGCCGCAGGGTGGTCCGCAGTCCGATGCAGGCGAGTGCGTGGGCCTCGGCGGCAACTGCTCCGATGCGGGCCCTGTACGTGCCGTCGAGTTCGCCGGAGCGGGCGATCAGCGCCTCGAGGCCGGTGTCGAAGGTCATCTGGTCGGCCATGTGGACGCGTTCGTTGCCGAGGGTGTTGCGGGCGACCCGCCAGCCGTCGCCGATCTCGCCGACGACGGCGTCGGCGGGCAGCAGGACGTCGTCGAAGTACACCTCGTTGAAGAGGGATTCGCCGGTGATCTCCTTCAGCGGGCGGATGTCTATGCCCTCGGTGTTCTTCATGTCGACGAGGAAGTAGCTGAGCCCTTGGTGCTTGGGGGCGTCCGGGTCGGTCCTGGCCAGCAGGATTCCGTGGTCGGCCCATTGGGCGGCGCTCGTCCACACCTTCTGCCCGTTGATCCGCCAGCCGTCGACCGTCCGCTCGGCCTTCGTCCGGAGCGAGGCGAGGTCGGAGCCCGCGCCGGGTTCGGAGAACAGCTGGCACCAGAGGAGTTCGCCGCGCAGGGTCGGCAGCAGGTAGCGGTCCTGCTGCTGTGGCGTCCCGTGGGCGATGAGCGAAGGGACGACCCAGGTGGCGATCCCGAGGTCGCTCAGCTTCACCCCCTGTTCCTTCAACTCCTGCTGTACGGCGAGTTGTTGGACCGGACCTGCACCCAGTCCGTACGGGGCTGGAAGGTGCGGGGCGGCGTAGCCGGTCGGTGCGAGAGCGCGGCGGGCGGCCCTTGGGTCGAGGCCGCGGGCGGCGGCGACGGCGTCGCGTGCCCCGGCCCGGTGGGCCGCGGCCTCGGCGGGGAGTTCGAGGGTGAGTTCGCGGCGTGCGCCGCCCTCGGCCAGCCGTACGGCCCGCAGCCGGTGGGCGTCACCGGCCCCGAGCAGTTGCCGGGCCACCAAGGCCCGGCGCAGATACAGATGGGCGTCGTGCTCCCAGGTGAAGCCGATGCCGCCGAGGATCTGGATGCAGTCCTTGGCGCAGCCGTACGCGGCGTCGAGTGCGTCCGACGCGGCCAGGGCGGCGACCATGGACCGTACATCGGGGTCCTTCTCCTCGTCGGCGGCGCGGGCCGCATCCCACACCAGAGCGCGGGCCCGCTCGACCCGTACAAGCATGTCGGCGCAGAGGTGCTTGACCCCCTGGAACTTTCCGATGGGGCGGCCGAACTGTTCACGGACCTTGGCGTATTCGGCCGCGGTGTTCAGCGCCCTGGCCGCGGTTCCGCACGCTTCGGCGGAGAAGAGGACGGCGGCGAGGTCGCGGACGTGCGCGGTGTCGGTCCGTACGACGCGTTCCACGGGGACAAGCACGCCGTCGGCACGGATCTCGGCCGTGGGGCGGGTCGGGTCGGCGCTGTGGTGCGGGCGGACGGTCAGCCCATCGGCAAAGGAGTCGACGGCGAACCAGAGGGTGCCGGTGGCCGATTCGGCGGCCAGCAGGAGGAGGTCGGCGTCCGCGCCGGAGAGGACGGGCGGCGCCGTGCCGTCGAGCAGATGGCCGTCCTCGTGCTCCACGGCGGTGAGGGTGCCGGGACCGAGGGCGACAGCGCCGATGCGGGTGCCGTCCGCGAGGTCGCGTACTGCCGTGTCCGCCCCCGACGCGTGCAGTACGGCGGAGGCGAGGGCGCTCGCGAGATACGGGCCAGGGAGCACCGCCCGGCCCGCCTCTTCCAATGCCACGGCCAGATCGATTAGTTGGCCGCCCCCGCCCCCGTACTTCTCGGGCAGATGGATGGAGAGAAGGCCCTGTTCCACGAGCCCGCCCCAGTGCCCGGGGCGCACGCCGGGGGGACCTGGGGCTTCCGCGTCGAGGAGTTTACGCATCTCCTCCGGCGGTACGGCGCGCGCCAGCCAGCCCCGTACGGCCTGCGCCAACTCCCTCTGTTCTTCGGTGATTCCGATGCCCATGCGGATCCTCGCCGGTCGCAGTCACTGGAACGAGCGGCCAGAGTAGAACACGTTCCATTCTGACGGAAGGTCAGATGTCGTGCCCGGGTGGTAGAGGACGAGCCGTCCCGTGCTGTCCTTTGACGTGGATCTCTTCGCTTTGCAGCTTCATCCTTCGTCTGGCCTTTCGTCTTGCAGAGTGACCTTTCGTCGCGGGCTCGGGTTAGTGAGTCGTGGCAGGTTCGTTAGGGGTGGTGCCGGGTGGTGTCTCTGGGCCGCCGGCGGAGGGGTTCGAGGTCGCGTACGCCGACCAGGGAGGGTCTGAGTTCCGTCGCTCGCTGGTGGATGCCTGGGCAGTGCGGTTCGAGGACGCCGCGCCGGTACGAGCGTTCAAGTCGTACAAGGGTCAGCGCCATCTGCCGGGTCTGTGGTGGTCGTCCACAGTGGGCGGGCACATCGGGTACGAGTCCTGGCTGGAGCGCGATCATGTGATGCTGCTGGACTTCGACCCGTCGGTGGTGGGGATCTCGTCTCAGCCGTTCTGGCTGTTCTGGCGATCGGACGCGGGCAAGAGCGTTCGCATGCGCCGGACTACTTCGCCCGCCGCGAGAACGGCCCGAACCCGGGGCGTTCATATCGAGTTGCGGATCCGTGCAGTCGAGCACGAGTTCAATCGGAGGGCGTGACCGGGGACCGCAGGCCGAGCCACTGCTCGGCGTCCCAAGCGTGGAACCGCTCTACCTCGGTGAACCCCAGCTTTGCCGCGAGGCGCATCGAGCCGACGTTGGCGGTCTGGGTGTGGAGCACCACCGGCTCGCCGGGAAGGACGCCGTCGAACCAGTCGAGTGCCGCCGCGCACGCCTCGGCGGCGTACCCGAATCCCCACGCCCGCGGGAGGAACAGGTAGCCGAGATCGACCTTCCCCTCGGCGGCCGGGCGACCGTGCTCCAACGAGAACCCCACCTCCGGAAACCGGCCCTGCACTCCGCCACCCGACGCGCACAGCAACGTCACGCCCAAACCTTCGACCCGACCCGCCGGGCCGGCATACGCTGATCGCTCACCGCCACCTGGCCACCGTCGTTCGACGCGCATGGTCGCCGTTCTGGACCCCGCCAAGCGCGTCATACAGCACCCGCTTCAACCGGCTCCCAACTCGGGCAACGGACGAAACGCGGCTCACGAGGTGACGAAATGTGCGTCGCCAAGAGCGACCGGGTTGGTCTCGCCTGACTGTTTCCTGTCTTGCTGAAGCTTGCGCATTCTCATCGCCACGGGGAAGCGCACCGCCTAGGTTCACGTAGCCTCGCGCCTTGTGAAGTTCATAGGTACGGTGTCGGGCCCTTCGCGGCTCAGGTGGGCCAGTAGCGGCGTGTCCCGTTCTCAGGCGGTGGCTCTCGACCATCTCCGGGATTTGTTCGAGGGAGGCCGGTACGAGGAGGCCGAGGCCGGGGCGAAGGTTCTTGCGGCCGCGGAGCGGCGTGGCTGGGGCCGGAGCCGCACCGTGGTGTGGTTGGCCAGGGCCATGTGCACGGCGGCGGCCGTCGCTCACGGGCGCGGGGCGGATGTGCTCGCCGAGCTGGACACTTTGATCGCGGAGTTGGAGCAGACAGTGGGCGCCGATCGGGCACTGCTGCTGGGCGTCAGGTCAAACCGAGCGGTGGTCCTCATCCGTCAGGAGAGGTATACGGAGGCAGAGGCCGAGGCGGATGACATTCTGCGCGCCGTGACCCGTCTCGCACACCTCACCGAGGTGTGGAGTATCGAGCTGGCCACTTTGGACAACCTGGCAGAGGCCTTGTGCGGGCAGGGCCGCCACGAGGAAGCCGAGGCCATAGCCCGCGGCAACCTGCCCCGGGCGGAGGGACACACTGCAGCCGCCCTGCACTGTGTCCTGGTGCGCAGCTTGAACGGGCAGGGACGCTACGAGGAGGCTCTGGCCGAGGCTCACCGGCTCACCCCGCCTTCGGCCCGCGCCGCCAGCGGGTCTCTGGGCATCATCACGGCCACGGCCCTCCACGGCCTGGGCCGCCGCGCCGAGGCGGAAGCCGCAGCCCGTCAGGCGTTGACCGCGTGCGAGCAGTTCCTGCATCGGGACCACCCCCGCATCCAAGAGGCCCGCACGCTGCTGGCCCGCACTACCGCCGAGGGTCCGCTCCCATGACGACGTCTCACACCAGCTTGGCGAAGAAGGACCACCGCTGTGCGGAAGCTGGGATCCTTTGTGCTCAACGGTGGGATCCATACATGGCGAGAGGCACGTTTCCGCAGTTCGGAGAATTCGTCGGTTGCGCAACTCCCCGGCCGGGACCAGAACCCGGAACCCAACTCATCTATAAGTCCCATGATTTCGCCACCTAAACCTGGACGATCCGAGACTTCGACGTCCAACCGAAACCTGCGAACCACAGGTCAACAGACACCCCACTCGCCAAGTGAAACCGGAGAGGACACGTGCGGCAGAAGGGGGCGCGCGGTCGGGCGCGCGCTCGGCGTCATGCCCACCAGGTCCACGGCCTCCGCGCGGGTCAACGGCAAGGTGTACTTGACCGGTTCGGTGGCGGTGGCCTCGAAGCACGGGTCCAGCGCACGGTGCAGGCGCTGTTCCTTGGCGGGGTCGACCGCGACCATGCCGGGCAGCCGGGCGCGCAGATCGGCCAGGTGTCGCCCCGTGGGGCGCACCACGACCAGTCGGCCCTGCCCGCCGAAGCGGCCCGCGTCACGCGCACGACGGCGAGGCAAGGGCGCACGACAAGGTCCCGACAGCGGATATGACGCTCCGTCAACGAAGTAGGCGAGCAGAAGACCACGGCCGGACATCACCTGTCGAACGCTCAGTTCAGGCCAATTGGGCGGCGGTACCCCGTTCGCACCGCGTTCACCGGAATACCGTGCATCCACGGCAAGTTGCACCCGCACGTACGTGCCGACCGGTGCCTCGCGCGCCGCGCCCGCGTGCCTCTTCTCGGACCACCGCCCCCGACCATGCCGCCCGGAGGCCGCACGCATGCCAGAGACGTCCAACGGACAGCATCCCCGTACCGACACAGGGAAACTCACCGATCCACGGACACGCGGCGCGAACGGCGGGGTCGTCCCCGTGCTCGCCTTCGCGGGCATCACCGTCGCCGTGATGCAAACCCTGCTCGTCCCCGTCATCAAGGACCTGCCGGCCTTCCTGCGCACCACCCCGTCCAATGCCACCTGGGTGATGACCGCGACCCTGCTCGCGGGAGCCGTGGCCACCCCGATCATGGGGCGGCTGGGCGACCTCCATGGCAAGCGAAAGATGATGCTCGCCAGCCTCGCCGTGATGGTGACCGGCTCCCTTATATGCGGCTTCACCGACGATCTCGTGGTGATGATCGTGGGGCGGGCGCTCCAGGGCTTCGCCATGGGCGCCATACCGCTGGGCATCGGCATCATGCGCGACGAACTGCCCCGTGAACGGCTCGGGTCGGCGCTGGCGCTGATGAGTTCCTCGATCGGGGTGGGCGGCGGACTCGCACTGCCCGCCTCCGCGCTGGTCGCCCAGCACTTCGACTGGCACACCCTGTTCTTCGGTGCGGCCGGTCTCGGGGTGTTGGCGATGACGCTCACCGTCCTCGCCGTACCGGAGGCGGCGCTGCGCGCCCCCGGGCGGTTCGACCTCGTCGGCGCGCTCGGCCTCTCACTCGGCCTGGTCTGTCTGCTGCTGTCCGTCACCAAGGGCAGCGACTGGGGCTGGGCCTCGGGCACCACGATCGGTCTGATCGCAGCCGCCCTGCTGGTCCTCGGGCTGTGGGGACTCTTCGAGCTGCGCAGCCCGGCACCGCTCGTCGACCTGCGGACCACGGTCCGGCGCGAGGTGCTGCTGACCAACCTCGCCTCGATCATGGTAGGCATCGCCTTCTACGCAGTGTCGCTGGTCTTGCCGCAGTTGCTCCAACTGCCGACGGCCACGGGGTACGGCCTCGGGCAGTCGATGGTGGCCGCCGGGCTGTGCGTGGCACCGCTCGGTCTGACGATGATGTTCGTGGCCCCGGTGTACGCCCGGCTGTCCGCCCGCCGCGGCCCCAAGGTGACGCTGATGCTCGGGATGCTGGTCATCGGGGTCGGTTACGGGGCGGGGCTCGGGCTGATGAGCGCGGCCTGGCAGACGGTGGTGGTCGCGGTGGTGATCGGGGCCGGTATCGGACTCGCGTACTCCTCGCTGCCCGCGCTGATCAACGGGGCCGTCGACCCGTCCGAGACGGGTGCGGCCAACGGTCTGAACAGCCTGATGCGGTCGATCGGTACGTCGGTGTCGAGCGCCGTGATCGGCATGGTGCTCGCGAACACCTCGGTACGGGCCGGCGGGGTGGCGGTGCCGTCGATGGAGGGATTCCGGATCTCGTTCCTGATCGCGACGGGAGCGGTGGTGGTCGGGCTCGTGCTGGCCGCGTTCCTGCCATCGCCGCGCGACGCGGTGCGGCCGGTGCTGCCGGCGAGCGGCGCGGACGACGAGGCGTCGGCCCCGGCACGGACCCCGGCGCCGTCGCCTTCGCCGTCGCGCACCGTCGCGGGCTCGGGCGGCTTCCGCGGCCGGGTGATGGACGAGGACGGCGCCCCGGTGGCCCGCGCCAACGTCACGCTGATCGACCACCGGGGGCGGCAGGCCGGTCTCACCGTGACGGACGAGGACGGCCGCTACACGCTGTCCGCTCCGTCCGGCGGCACCTACGTCCTGGCCGGCTCGGCCACCGGGTGCGTGCCGCACGCCCGCTCGGCCTCCTACCCGGGCAACGGGCTGCCGGTCGACGCCGATCTGGTACTGGGGCGTGTTTCGAAAGTCCCGACTGGCCGGGGGCCGTCAGCGCACCGGGACGTCGAACCGCGGTGTCGTCGTGAGCAGATGAGAGACGTCCGACCCGACCGGAAGCTCCTGCGGCTCTGCGCCGCGGGTGAACAGCCGTGCGGGTCGGGCACCCTGCACTCGGGCCTGGCGCCCGTTGACCCGCAGCCATGACCCCTCGCGCAGGCCGAGCACCGGCACGTCGTTCTCCTCGAGGAACTCGGTGAGCCGCTCCTCGCGGGTCTCGCCCTTGTGGGTGCTCTCCGGGTCCGGGTCCAGATAGTGCGGGTTGATCTGGAACGGGACGAGGCCGAGCGTCTCGAAGGACGGCGGCTGCACGATGGGCATGTCGTTGGTGGTACGGAGGGTGGGCGCCGCCATGTTCGTACCCGCACTGGCACCCATGTACGGCAGCCCGCCGCGCACCGCTTCGATCACGGCGTCCCGCAGGCCGGTCCGGTACAGGGCGCTCAGCAGCCGGAAGGAGTTGCCGCCGCCGATGAACACGGCGTCGGACGCGGCGAGTTCGGCGACCGGGTCGGCGTTCTCATGGACCCCGCGGACGCTTATGCCGGACGGCGCGAGTGCGTCGCGGACGCGTGCGGTGTACGCGGTGTGGTCGGCGAGCGCGTAGGGGACGAAGGCCAGTCGGGCGCCGGAGGGCAGGAATGCGGTGACGGTGTCCAAGGCGTGTTCCAGATAGCCGCGGCCGTACTGAGTGGAGTTGGAGAGCAGCAGCAGATTCACGAGGTTCCTCTTGGATTCTCTTCGGGCGAAGGTTTCTCTTCGGGTCAGGTGGTGCGCGTGCGACGGGCGCGGGGCTTGGGGCGCTGCGGGGGCTGGGTGAGCCGCCTCTCCAGCAGCTGGGCCGCGTGGCGCAGCGCGTCGAGCCGGTCGTCCGGCGCCCCGCGGAAGAGTTGCTCGGCGCCGCCGAGGCTGAGGCTCCCGTACGGTTCGCGCCCGAGGAAGACCGGCACGGCGACGGTCGCGATACCGGTGTCGTACTCACCGACCGTCCAGGCGTACCCCTGTGCACGGACCTTGAGGAACTCCTCCTCCAGCCGGTCCGGGTCGGTGACCGTCCGGTCGGTGAAGCGTGCCATCGGGCGGCCCCGGAAGAGCCGGTGGCGCTGCTCGTCGGGCAGATATGCGTAGTACGACTTGCTGGTCGCCCCGGCGTGCGCCGGGTAGAGCTCGCCGACCAGCGGGTAGTAGCGCAGCGGCCCGGCCTCTCCTTCCTCCGCGGCGACGCACCGCATGTGGAAGCTGTCCGGCAGGCAGAACAGGACCGTGTCGCCGGTGACCCGGCGCAGCTCCTCCAGTACCGGCCCGGCCAGCAGCTCCAGTGATCCGGAACGCTCCCAGAGCCTGCCCAGGCGGAGCACGGCGGGGCCGATGCGATAGCGGCGGGTGACCGGGTCGGAGACGAGGAAGCCGCGCCCGGCGAGGGTGGCGAGCAGCCGCTGGGCCACCGAGGTGTCCCAGCCGAACTCCTCGGCGACTTCGGTGACGCCCCAGTCGGGCCGGGTCCGTTCGAAGGCGAGCAGCACGAGGAGCGCCCGGTCGACGGTTTGCAGAGCGCCGGCGGGCGTGCGCCGGTCCAGATCGAAGTCCGCCATCGTCATCTCACCATTCAGACCTGGATTGCAAATAACGGGAAACAGTTGCGTTCAACGCTATCCGATCCCGAATGTTGCCTCAGCATCCCGCCCCGCGCTTCCCCCGTCGAGCGCGGGCCGGGGTGCCCGGATGAGCAAGAAAGGCCCCCATGTTGAAGTACGTGCTGGACATCGTCGATCTGCTGGACGATCCCCAGATCAATGGCAAGACGGTCGCCGAGTACCTCGACTCCGTGAGCGGGGCCGAGGGTTCGTCGGCGCAGGTCACCACGGTCGCGGGCGAGCAGGGCTCGACGGACTTCGTGATGGTCCGCATTCCGGGCGCACAAGGGCGTACGTCCGGGGGCAGCGCCCGCACACTGGGCGTGGTGGGCCGGCTCGGCGGCATCGGCGCCCGGCCCGAGGTGACCGGCATGGTCTCCGACGCCGATGGCGCGGTCTCCGCGATCGCCACCGCCGCCAAACTGCTCGACATGCGCCGTCGCGGCGATGTACTGCCCGGCGATGTGATCGTCGCCACCCACATCTGTCCGAACGCGCCGACCGAGCCGCACGACCCGGTGCCGTTCATGGGCTCGCCCGTGGACATCGCCACCATGAACCGCCACGAGGTGACCGGTGAGATGGAGGCCGTGCTCTCCATCGACACCACCAAGGGCAACCGGATCATCAACCACAAGGGCCTCGCCCTGTCGCCCACCGTCAAGGAGGGCTGGGTGCTCCGGGTCGGCGAGCAGCTCGGCGAACTGCTCGCCGTGGTGACCGGTGAGCCGTTGGTCACGTACCCAGTGACCACGCAGGACATCACCCCGTACGGTAACGGCGCACACCACATCAATTCGATCCTGCAGCCCTCCACAGCGACGGCCGCGCCGGTCGTCGGCCTGGCCATCACCTCGGCCGCCGCTGTACCGGGCTGTGGTACGGGCGCAAGCCACGAGACGGACATCGCGTCCGCCGCCCGCTACGCCGTGGAGGTCGCCAAGGCCTACGGCAGTGGCCACCTGGACTTCCACGACGCGGTGGAGTTCGACAACCTCGTCAACCGCTACGGGTCGCTTGCTCACCTGCAGACCCTCGGCCGTATACCCCAGGAGTCCTGATGGCATCCGCCCCGCAGGCCGAGGCCGTGGCCCCCGAGGCCAAGAACATCGGCAGCGACGACTACGCGCTCTCCCGTGTCCCGCGTGACAAGCGGTTCGGTTTCTGGTCCATGCTGCTGCAGTGGCTGGCCCAGTCCGGCTCGATCTCGCAGTTCACCCTCGGTGCCACCATCGGCGTCGGCATGACCTTCGGGGACGCCTTCCTCGCCTTCACGCTCGGCGCGGTGATCCTGGAGGTGGTGATCTTCGCGATCGGCCTGGCCGGTATGCGCGAGGGCCTGGCGACCCCGATGCTGACCCGTTGGGCCGGCTTCGGCCGAAATGGCTCGGCGCTGGTCAGCTTTGTCATCGCGGTCAGCCTGGTCGGCTGGTTCGGCGTCCAGAACACGATCTTCGGCGACAGCGTCTCGGCGCTGGTCGGTGGCCCCTCCTGGCTGTGGTGTGCGCTGGCGGGCATCGCCATCACCGCACTGGTGATCTTCGGCTTCCGCTACATGGCCGTCTTCGCCAAGATCGTGACGCCGCTCTTCTTCGGGATGGTCGCGTGGTCGATCATCTCGACGCTGAAGGACCACTCCATCAGCGATCTGATCCACTCGCCGCCCCCCGGCGAGGCGATCCCGCTCGCCGTCGCAGCCACCGCCATCGCGGGCGGCTTCATGACCGGTGCGATCGTGGCCCCGGAGATGACCCGGTACAACAAGAAGGGCTCGCACGTCTTCCTGCAGAGCGCTTCGTCGATGATCCTCTCCGAGTACATCGTCGGCATGACCGGCGTGCTCCTGGGCCACCTGGTCAAGAGCAGCGACGTGTCGCACATCGTGCTCTCCACCTCTGGTGTCTTCGGCGTCATGGTGGTCCTGATGTCCACCGCGAAGATCAACGACTGGAACCTGTACGGCTCGTCGCTCGGCGTCGTCAACTTCTTCCAGGTCGTCTTCGGCAAGCGGATGCACCGCGGCGCGGTCACGATCGTCCTCGGCATCGCGGGCACGGTCCTGTCCGCGGTCGGGATCATGACCCACTTCACCGATTTCCTCACCGTCCTCGGCGTCGCGATCCCGCCGATCGGCGGCATCATCGTGGCCGAGTACTGGGTCGTGAAGCGGATGCGCAAGCCGCTGGACGACACCCGGGAGTCCGAGACCCTGCCGAAGTCCTCGCCGACCTGGGTGCCGATGTCCCTGGTCATCTGGGTCGTGGCGTTCTGCGTCGGCAAGTTCTACGACGGCGGCATCCCGGCCCTGAACTCGCTGGCCACCGCCTTCATCCTGTACTGCGTCCTCGGCCTGCTGGGCTGGGTGAAGCCGTACGGTACCTCCAGCCTGGACGACGAGGACGACGCCGCCCCCGCCGCCCGCGCGACGACCTCTGTGGGAGCAGCATGACCACCCCCGACCCCACCGCACCGCTCGTCCCGGCCTCCGACCTGGCCCAGGACGAGGTCATCGAACTCTGCGCCGAACTGATCAGGTTCGACACCTCCAACCCCACCAGCAACGAGCGTGCGAGCGCCGACTGGGTGGTGGGCCGCCTCGCCGAGGTGGGCATCGGCTCCGAACTGGTCGAGTCCGCCCCGGGCCGCGCCAATGTCATCGCGCGTATCGCGGGCAGCGACCCCGGGCGCGGCGCCCTCCTGGTCCACGGCCATCTGGACGTCGTACCCGCCGACGCCTCCGAGTGGCAGGTCCCGCCGTTCTCCGGCGAGATCCGCGACGGCTATCTGTGGGGGCGCGGCGCGATCGACATGAAGGACACGGTGGCCGTCATGCTGGCCACCGCCCGCCACTTCGCCCGTACCGGCACCAAGCCGTCGCGCGACCTGGTCCTCGCCTTCCTCGCCGACGAGGAGGCGGGCGGGAAGTTCGGCGCCCACTGGCTGGTCGAGCACCGGCCGGAGCTCTTCGCCGGGGTCACCGAGGCGATCGGCGAGGGCGGCGGGTTCTCCTTCGCCATCGACGACACCCGTCGCCTCTACCCGATCGAGAACGCCCAGCGCGGCATGGCCTGGATGGAGCTCACCGCCACCGGCCGGGCCGGCCACGGCTCGTGCCCCAACGACGAGAACGCCGTCACCGATCTCGCCGAGTCGCTGACCCGCATCGGCCGCGAGACCTTCCCGATCTGCCTGATCGAACCGGTGCGCGCCCTGCTCGAGGAGGCCGCCCGCCTCTACGGTGTCGAGTTCGACGAGAACGACATCGAGGGCAGCCTCGCCAAGCTGGGCCCGGTCTCCGACTTCATGCAGGTGGTGCTCCGCAACTCCGCGAACCCCACCATGTTCACCGCGGGCTACCAGACCAACGTCATCCCCGGGAAGGCGACCGCCCGGGTGGACGGCCGCTTCCTCCCCGGCCACGAGCAGGAGCTGATCGACACCATCGACAAGCTCCTCCTCCCCTCGGTCACCCGCGAGTGGGTCAACCACGACATCGCGCTGGAGACGACGTTCGACGGCCCGCTGGTCGACGCCATGTGCGAAGCCGTACGCGCCGAGGATCCGGACGGCCACCCCGTCCCGTACTGCAACCCCGGCGGCACTGACGCCAAGGCCTTCACGCACCTCGGCATCCGCTGCTTCGGCTTCAAGGGCCTCAAGCTCCCGCACGACCTGGACTACGGCCGGCTCTTCCACGGTGTGGACGAACGCGTCCCGCTGGAGGGCCTGCGCTTCGGCGTCCGCGTCATGACCCGGCTCTGGCAGAGCTGCTGACCTCCATATCGCAGCCCTGCCGGGGGGTGCCCCGACCCGGGCTCACCCCGCGAAGGTCCCTGCCAACCCGTGGCAGGGACCTTCGTTCAGGAATCCAAGGAGATGCACACCGTGGTGTGACATCCAGTGTCACCCGGTAGCACCGCTCGTTACTGTGGATGCCATGGCAGCACAGCAGGAGATCACTCAACGCGACCTGCGCAACAGGTCCAAAGAGATCATGGACGCCGTCCAGGACGGGCAGGCGTTCACCGTCACGCGGGACGGACATCGCATCGGCGAGCTGATCCCGCTGCGCCGACGCAGGCGGTTCGTCCCGCGCGGCGAGTTCACCGCCATGTCCCGCACCGCTCCAGACATCTCGCTGGACGCCTTCCGGACAGATCAGGATGCCACCGCCGAGCAGAGGCAGGACGACCCCTATGCCCGCTGAATACGACCAGGGTCTGCTCGACACCAACATCATGATCCTTCGCAGATGGGTGGATCCCGAGGAGCTTCCTGCCGAGGTGGCGATCAGTGCCATCACACTGGCTGAGCTCTCCGCCGGCCCGCACGAGGTACGACGGAACGAGGAGCAGGACGACTACGACGAGTACGCCGAGCGGGCCCGTCGGCTGGATGTCCTCCAGCGTGCCGAGAACGAGTTCGACCCGATCCCCTTCGACGCGGAGGCAGCCCGCGTCTACGGCAGGGTCTGCGCTGCCGTGATCGGTGCCGGCCGCAAACCGCGGCGCCGAGTGGCCGACTTGATGATCGCGTCCATCGCCATCGCCGAGGAGCTTCCGCTCTTCACCACAAACGCCGACGACTTCAAGGGGCTGGACGACCTGCTCACCGTCGTCCCCGTCACACGGCCGCGGGTGCTCCACGACCGATGAGCCGTCGGCCGGTGCCCCGCCCCGGCTCGCCGTTCACCCCCGTACGCCCCCGCCGAAGCCTTCGGCGGGGGCGTACGGCACGATGGGGCGCCGTCGTACGCGTACCCCGCAGAACCCGCCACCAGGAGGAACCCGTGCCCGCCGAGTCCGTCGCCGCGCCCAAGCCCGAGATTCTCGCCGCCTTCCAGGCCGCCAAGGGCTTCATGCCGGTGGCCGAAGGGCTCGCGCTGTACGAGGCCGCCGTCGAGGCCGCCGCGCTCGGGCTGCCGATCCTTGAGGTCGGGACGTACTGCGGGCGCTCCACCATTCTGCTCGCCGATGCCGCCCGGGCGGCCGGCGTGACGGCTCTCACCGTCGACCACCACCGCGGCAGCGAGGAGCAGCAGCCCGGCTGGGAGTATCACGACCCGACCGTCGTGGACCCGGAGGTCGGTCGGATGGACACGCTGCCGACGTTCCGCCGGACCCTGCACGCGGCCGGGCTCGAAGACCATGTCGTGGCATTGGTCGGACGGTCTTTGCAGGTCGCGGCCGTCTGGGGCGGGAAACTCGGCTTCGTCTTCATCGACGGCGGGCACACCGACGAGCACGCGAACGGTGACTACGAGGGCTGGGCGCCGCATCTCTGCGAGGGCGGGCTGATCGCGATCCACGATGTGTTCCCGGACCCCGCGCACGGTGGTCAGGCCCCGTACCGCGTCTACCTGCGGGCGCTGGCCTCCGGTGCGTTCACCGAGGTCTCGGTGACGGATTCGCTGCGTGTGCTGCGCCGCACGGGACGGGGGATCTGAGCCGCCCCGCAGCATCGCCGCCCCGATAGCATCGCGGGGTGCCGTACGACGAGAGCGTTCCCCCCACCCCGCACCGCCGGCCGCTGTTCGCCGCAGCCGCGCTCGCAGCCGTGTGCCTGAGTGTCGCGGGCTGCGCCGCGGGCGGTGGCAGCGGCGGGGCGCAGGGCAGCAGCGGTACCTCCGCCCCGCCGTCGAAGGGCGCTCGGGTGCCGGAGCAGACGTCCGCCTCCCCCGCCCCGTCCGCGAAGCCCTCGAAGTCCGCGCCCGGCCGGGCGTCGGGGCCGCTGTCCGGGAAGACCGTCGTCATCGACCCCGGGCACAACCCCGACAACCATCTGCACACCCGCGAGATCAACCGCCAGGTGGACATCGGCACCACGCACAAGGAGTGCGACACCACCGGCACCTCGACCGCCTCCGGATACGCGGAAGCCCAGTTCACCCTTGACGTGTCGCACCGACTGCGCACGCTTCTGCAGGCGCAGGGCGCGAAGGTTGTGCTGACGTACGACAACGACCGCCCGTACGGGCCGTGTATCGACGAGCGGGCCCGGATCGGCAACGACGCCAAGGCCGATGCGGTGGTCTCGGTGCATGCGGACGGTTCCGCGGTCGGCAACCGCGGTTTCCATGTGATCCTCCCCGCACCGGTGACGGGAGGAGCGGCGGACACTTCGAAGATCGTCGAGCCGTCGCGCGATCTCGGTACCCGGATCGCCGGTCTCTTCGCCCGCGATACCGGAAGTGCACCTTCCAATTATGTGGGCGACAATACCGGGCTGGACGTCCGCAAGGACCTGGGCGGACTGAATTTGTCGACCGTGCCCAAAGTGTTCATCGAATGCGGCAATATGCGCGATCCGAAGGACGCTGCCCTGCTCACGAGTGCGAGCTGGCGCCAGAAGGCGGCGCAGGGCATCGCCGACGGCATCAGCAGCTATCTGCAGGGGTAGCAAGGGGTTGTTCCGAGATCAAATCGGGGAAGTGCGCCCCGGTTCCGGGCAGGGACACAACCCGTCCGAGCAGACGATAGATTCATCCGTACGATGGGAGCCTTGTCCCCGAGCTTCGCGCCGTGCCCGCCCTGCCGGTGGCAACGACGACCGCCCCGACGAGACGATCGACTAAGGACCTTCACGTGAATATCCGCTCCCTCACTCGAGGCGACGGCGTGGTGATCGGAGCAGCGGTGGTGCTGTTCATCGCCTCCTTCCTCGACCTTTCCGGATTCGATTGCCCTACGGGCATCAACTGCTCCAGATACAACAGCCCGAATGCCTGGGACGCGCTCTCGGTCCTGATGAGCCTCTTCCTGGCCGGGGTCGTCGGTGCGGCACTGGTCATCGTCGGCCGCGCCATGCCGAGCCGCAAGGTCCTGGGCCTCGACCTCGGCCAGTTCGGGGCCGCCTTCTGCGTCTTCGCGCTCTGGACGGCCTTCTGGACGACCGTCGACGCCAGCGACGCGGGCGCCGGTCTGATCCTCGGGCTGCTCGCGACCCTCGCGCTCGCGGGCGGCGCGATCGCCACCCCGCTGGTCCCCGCGCTCAAGGCCCCCCTGGCGAGGGCCCCGCGTCCGCAGGCCGTGCAGTCGCCGTACGGTGGCCAGCCGCAGCCCGGCCAGGGTTACGGCTACCCCGGCGCCCAGCAGCCGCACGGCGCTCAGCCGGGTCATTCGCAGCCGTACGGCGGCCAGCCGCAGGCCGGCCGGCCCGAGCAGCAGAACGCCCAGCCGGCTCCGGCGGCCGGTGCGCCGGCCGGTGACTTCGCGCCGTTCTGGTTCGCGGTGCCGGTGGCCCGTCCGCTGTACGGGGAGGACGGTTCGCCTTCGCCGATCGCCGAACTGGCACCCGGCACCTGGTACCTCGCGGTGGAGCAGCGCGGTCCGGGCCTCGTCGCCCAGACGCAGGACGGCCGTCGTGGTGTGCTCCGGGACACCACGGGCATACAGCGCGGCTGAGAGGCTGCCGGGTGGCCTCTGAGCCCACCACGCTTCCGCAGCACGAACAGCGGCCCCTCGCCCCTTCCGGGCGGGGGGCCGCTGTCGTACTCTCCGTCCGTGCGCCAATGATCTGACGTAGTGTCAGAAATGCTGGGAGGCAGCGGAATGCGGCTCGGACTCGCACTCGGATACTGGGGCCGCGGCCCGAACCCCGCCCACCTGGAGCTGGCCCGGGCGGCAGAGGAGCTGGGGTACGGATCGGTGTGGACGGCGGAGGCCTGGGGCTCCGACGCGTTCACCCCGCTGACCTGGATCGCCGCGCACACCTCCCGTATCCGGCTGGGCACCGGTATCGCACAGATGGCGGCGCGCACGCCGACCGCGACCGCCATGCACGCCCTGACCCTCGACCATCTCTCCGGGGGCCGGATGATGCTCGGCCTGGGCCTGTCCGGACCGCAGGTGGTGGAGGGCTGGTACGGGCGGCCGTTCCCGAAAAGCCCACTGACCGCGACCCGCGAGTACGTCGACGTCATCCGCCAAGTGCTCGCTCGCGAGGCCCCGGTCGAGCTGGACGGGCGCTTCCACTCACACCCGTACAACGGTCCGGACGCCAGCGGTCTGGGCAAGCCGCTGAAGCCGATCACCCATCCGCTGCGGTCCCGGCTGCCCGTGCTGCTCGGGGCGGAAGGGCCGAAGAACATCGCGCAGACCACGCGGATCGCCGACGGCTGGCTGCCGCTGTACTGGTCACCGCTGCGCACCGATGTGTACGAGGCGTCACTCACGGACCTGCCCGACGGGTTCATGATCGCGCCGATGGCCCGCGCGCAGGTCTGTGACGACGTCGCCGAGGGGCTGCTGCCGGTGAAGGCGATGCTCGGCTTCTACATCGGGGGGATGGGGCACGCGGCCCGTAACTTCCATGCTGATCTGATGGCGCGGATGGGTTTCGAGGAGGATGCGCGGCGGATCCAGCAACTGTTCCTCGAAGGGCGCAAGGAGGAGGCGGTGCTGGCAGTGCCGGACGCGTTCGCCGATGAGATCTCGCTCGTCGGGCCACGTCAACGGATCGCGGAGCGGCTGGAGTTGTGGCGCACGGGGCCGGTGACCGATCTGCTGGTGACAGCGCCGGACCCGCACACCCTGCGGGTGCTCGCGGAGCTCAACTAGGCCGGGCCGGGTCCCTGGGCCAGGCGCCGGTGCCCACCGGCGCGGGCCGTATGCGCCGTCGTGGCGCGGTGCGCTCCCAGGGCTGGGGGTCGGGGTACGTCAGTAGTTCCAGGGTGCTGCCCCACGGGGTGCGCAGATACGCGAACCGGTTGCGCTCGCCCGCCTCGGGTCCCGGCAGCGGCTGCGCCTCGGCGAGCAGCGAGGCGCCGGCGGCCACACAGTCCCGTACGGCCGCGTCCAGGTCGTCGACGTAAAGCGCCACATGTTGCCAGCCGAAGTCGCAGGGCAGCACCGGGGGTTCCCGGCGGGGCCCCTCGAACTCGAACAGCTTGATACCTGGACCGTCGCCGGGAAGGGCCAGCATCCTGACCGCCAGCTGCTGCGTGCCCGCCGGAACTCCGAGCCGTCGCTCGACGTCCGGACCGCCGTGCGGGCCGTCCCGGCGGCGCAGGGCGTCATACAGTACCTCGGCTCCCAACGCCCGGACGAGGAAGAGGGTGGCGGTCTCCAGGTCCGGGACCGTGACCCCGATGTGGTCGATGCCTCGCACGCTTGTGGCCGTCATGGGTTCACCGCTCCTGTCCCGGGGCTGCGCAGACCGCCCCGTCCGCCCCGGAGCCGTGCCTGCACGCGGCAGGTGCCGGCCCTGCCGCGTGCAGCAGGAAGGCGATCCGCCTCAGGGCGCGGACGGGCTCCATCGGCACCTCCTGCGGGGCCGCCGGACACAACGGGCTCTCTTCTCCAGCTTGGCTCAGCACCGCCGCGCCCGCGCGGCGGACGGGGACCGCACAGCGGGCGACCCCCGGGTGGCGGCCGGTGGAGGCTCAGCCGAACGCCGCGCGCTCCAGCCAGAAGTCCAGCAGTTCCCCGTCCCCCAGCACCTCGACCCGGTCGCTGTCCGGAGCGAGGCGCCGGTTGAAGACCAGCATGACGTCGGTGAGCGAGCCCCGCAGCTCCACGGTCGCCTTCTGGTGGGCGCGCCGCCAGGTGAAGCCGTCCTCTCCGAACTCGATCAGCCACTCGGCACCCGGCGCGTCCGTGGCGTGCAGATGGATCGAGCCCCCGCCGCCGCGCAGTCCGGCGGCCTCCTTGTGGCCCCCGGCCTGCATGAAGGCGACGATCTCCAGCCACTCCTCGATGGTGTCGGCGGCCAGCTCCGGAGCCACCTCGTAGCCGATGTTCGCGGTGATCGCCGCGTCGGCCTGGTGGACGATCGTCTCGTGCGCCATGCGACGCGCCCAGAAGCCCGTGCTCCGCTCCCACCCCCAGGACCACACCTCCTGGTCGGGGCCGGCCGCCCTCAGCGCCTCGACGGTCTTCGCCGCACCGTCCGCCAGCCAGGCGTCGAGCACGGCGGGGTCGTCGCCCTCGGGCCTGAACTCCGGTACCCGTTCGTGCGGGACGGCTTCGGTGGCCCGGGTCCGTACGATCTCGCCCACCCAACGATGGGCGCCGCCGAGATGGCCGGCGAGGTCGCGCAGGGTCCAGTCGGGGCAGGTCGGAACGGTCGCGTTGAGGTCGGCGTCCTTGATCGCCGCCCTCAACGCGTCGGTGCGGCCGATGATTTCGTCACAGTAGAGGTCGTGCGGGAGTGAGCTCATGCCGCGCACCGTAGTGCGCCGCAACCGCTCTTGCATGTGATTATCCGCCGAGCTCAACGAGTCCGGGGCCGGTCTCGGTGTGGACCCGGAAGCGCTGACCGGCGCCCTGGGTGAGGGGCTCTCTTTCGGATCACGCCGGGCTCGCCGGGTCCGGCACGCACCCTGATTCGGCCTGATCCGGGCCGCAGCAGTCCGGTTCCAGCCCGCGCGGCAGCCGTTCACCGCTGAAGACCGCGGTGGTCGCCTCGTCGCCGCCGAGCGCGGCCACCGCCAGCAGCAGCGAACCGGCGGTCCAATTGGTGAGCTCCTCCGGCCAGAACGCCCGGTTGCCCTCGAAGACGTATCCCGTCCAGTACATGCCGCCGTCGGCGCGCAGATGCCGGATGGACTGGAGGATCTCCAGTGCCCGGTCCGACTCGCCCATCACCCAGAGCGCCAGGGCGAGTTCACAGCTCTCGCCGCCGGTCACCCACGGATTGGGCAGCACACAGCGCACCCCGAGGCCGGGGACCACGAAGCGGTCCCAGCCCTCCTCGATCCGCTCCTTGGCGGCCGTTCCGGTGAGCGCGCCGCCGAGGACCGGGTAGTACCAGTCCATCGAGTAGCGGCTCTTGTCGAGGAAGCGTTCCGGGTGGTTGCGGATCGCGTGGGCCAGTGCGCCGGTCGCCAACTCCCAGTCGGGCTGCGGCTCTTCGCGCCGTTCGGCGATGGCGAGTGCGCAGCGCAGCGCCTGGTGAATGGAGGAGCAGCCGGTCAGCAGCGCGTCGTCGACGGGGGTTCCGTCGGCTTCGCGCTTCCAGCCGATCTGGCCGCCGGGCTGCTGGAGTCGGAGTACGAATTCGACGGCGGCGTAGACGGTCGGCCACATCCGGTCGACGAACGCGTCGTCGCCGGTGGCGAGGTAGTGGTGCCAGACGCCGACGGCCACGTACGCGCAGAAGTTGGTCTCCAGACCGCGGTCGGTCGGCTGGTCCGGGTCCCCGTCGTGGTAGGCGGCGTACCAGGAGCCGTCCTCGTTCTGATGCCGGGCCAGCCAGTCGTACGCGCGTTCCGCGGCGGCGTGCTCGCCCGCCGCATCGAGGGCCATGGCGGCCTCGGTGTGGTCCCAGGGGTCGAGGTGGTGGCCGCGGAACCAGGGCAGCGCGCCGTCCTCGCACTGCGCGGCAAGGAGGGCGGCGATGGTCTCGGCAGCCTGCTCGGCGGTGAGGACTCCGGGCAGTACGAGGTGTTCGGTCTGCTTGGGAGTGGTCACGCCTCGGCCTTGGAGAGGTCCTCGGCGGCGGCCACGGGCAGGTGCGGCTTGGTCGCGTACGCCACGAAGCTCTTGCCCACGACCGGGTTGAGCAGCTGCTCGGCGACCCGGGTGACGGCCGGCTTCTTCATGATGTCCCAGACCAGCAGTTTGTGGTACGCCCGGACCGGCAACGACTTGTCGTTGTTCACACCGAACGCGCACTTCAGCCACCAGTACGGTGAGTGCAGGGCGTGGGCGTGATGGGTGCCGTACGGCTTGAGGCCTGCGCCGCGGATCTTGCCGAGCAGTTCATCGGCCTTGTAGATGCGGATGTGGCCGCCCTCGACCTCGTGGTACTCGTCGGAGAGCGTCCAGCAGACCTTTTCCGGGCCGTAGCGCGGCACGGTGATCGCGATCCGGCCACCGGGCTTGAGGACCCGGACCATCTCGGCGAGCACGCCCTTGTCGTCGGGGATGTGCTCCATCACCTCGGAGATGATCACGACGTCGAAGGACTCGTCGGGGAACGGCAGGTTGAGCGCGTCGCCCTCCATCGCGGTGGCTGTGGCGCCCTCGGGGGCCTCTTTGGCCTCCTTCATCGCGGCGAACCACTTCGCGACCTCGCGGATCTCCTCGCCGTTCTGGTCGAGGGCCACGACCTGTGCGCCGCGCCGGTAGCACTCGAAGGCGTGGCGTCCGGCGCCGCAGCCCAGGTCGAGCACTCGGTCACCTGCGGCGAGCGGGAAGCGGGTGAAGTCCACGGTCAGCACGAATGCCTGCTTTCGCGGTCGAGGGGTATCAGTGGGCGGAGACGACGAGGACGGGCGGCGGTGTCAACGACGGCCGCCGGGGCGCGTGGTGCCGGCGCGGGCGGCGATCGCCTCGCGATAGAGGGCGGCGGTGCCGATGGCGGCCTGTTTCCAGGTGAAGCGGGAGAGCACCCGGGCGCGTCCCGCGGCGCCGAGCCGGGCCCGCAGTTCCGGGTCGCCGAGCAGCCGGGCGAGCGCGTCGGCCAGCGCCCCGGCGTCGGCGGGCTGGACGGCCAGGCAGGTCTCACCGTCCGGGCCCGCGACCTCGGGGATCGCACCGCCGGTGGTGGCGACGAGGGGCGTGCCGGTGGCCATGGCTTCGGCGGCGGGCAGCGAGAAGCCTTCGTACAGCGAGGGGACGCAGGCGATCTGGGCGCCGCGCACCAGGTCGACGAGTTCGGCGTCGCTTATGCCCTTGACGAATTCGACGGCACCGCGGAGTCCGTGCCGCTCGATGGCCTGCGCGACCGGTCCGTCCTCGGCCCGCTTGCCGACGACCACGAGGTGCGCCAGCGGGTTCTCGGCGCGGAGCACGGCGAGCGCCTCGACGAGGTGGACGAGGCCCTTCAGCGGGACGTCGGCGCTGGAGGTGGTGACGATCCGGCCGGGGACCTCGGCGACCGACGGGTCGGGCGACCACAGGTCGGTGTCCGCGCCGATGTGCACGACGTGGATCCGGTCCCTGCCCACCCCGAGATGGTCGACGATCTCCTGCTTGGAGGAGCCGGAGACGGTGAGTACCGAGGGCAGCCGGCGCGCGACCCGCTTCTGCATGCGGGTGAAGGCGTACCAGCGGCGTACGGAGACACGCCGACGACGGGTCTCGGCGGCATCCAGGTCCAACTGCCGGTCGACTGTGATGGGGTGGTGGATCGTGGTGACGAGCGGGGCGCCGAGGTCCGCCAACAGCCCGTACCCGAGGGTCTGGTTGTCGTGGATGACATCGAACTCGCCGCGGCGGGCGACGAGATGGCGCCGGGCGCGCAGGCTGAAGGTGAGCGGTTCCGGGAAGCCTCCGGTCCACATGGTGGCGACCTCGGCGGCGTCGATCCAGTCCCGGTACTCGCCGCGCTTCGGGGTGCGGAACGGGTCGGGCTGGCGGTAGAGGTCCAGGCTCGGCAGCTCGGTGAGCGGGACGCCCTCGTCGAGCACCGGATAGGGCTGGGCACCGATCACTTCGACGCTGTGGCCGAGGCGGGCGAGCTCGCGGCCGAGGTGGCGTACGTAGACGCCCTGACCGCCGCAGAAAGGATTGCCCTTGTAGGTGAGGAGTGCGATGCGCAGCGGACGGTCGTCGGGGCTGCCCGACGCGTCACTGCCCGTGCGGGGGCCTGTCTCTATGGCCTCAGCGGTCACACTCGGCCCCCTTCTCACTGCGTGTTCGCCGGAGCGTAACCGCTCACGCTAATCTAGAACAAGTTTCAGACTGGATCGTTCAATGAGCTACGAATCTACCGGCAGGTAGCGTCGGTGCAACGGCCGGATCAGGTGATTCGCGCCACGACCGGCCACCCTGACATGCTGTGCGCCTTAGAGGCTGTCGGGTGGCCTCTGATCGGGCGGCCACGCCCTGGCACGCATGCTTCCCGCGTTGCCGGGATGTCCTCGTAGCGCTGCTACGAGGACATCCCGGCGCCTTGGAATCGCACGCACCAGACCGCGTCCGCTTTCCGATC
>NZ_JBEOYU010000063.1:0-28223 GCF_040297265.1 Streptomyces sp. NPDC001832 | reverse complement strand
GCTACGCGCGGAGACGGACGAGCGGCCCGGCGGCCACCCACCCATATAGAAGAGGCGTGGCCCTAGAACTGCCTTTCGTGAGCCTTCGATCTGGCGGTTGCCTGTGCGGTACTGGGCGCGGCCGAGCGGATCGACCCGGCTTCCATTGCCGATCTGGTGATGATCGGTGAGCTCGGGCTGGACGGCCGGGTGCGGCCGGTGCGCGGCGTGCTGCCCGCCGTGCTCGCCGCGTCGGAGGCCGGGTACCGCCAGGTCGTCGTGCCTGAGCAGACCGCTGGGGAGGCGGCATTGGTGCCCGGGGTCTCGGTCCTCGGGGTGCGGAGCCTGCGGCAGCTGATCGCGGTGCTCTGTGACGAGCCGGTGCCGGACGAGCAGGAGGCTCACGACGAGGGGCGCCCCGACACCATGGCGGCCGGGCTGATGGTGCCCGGCGCGGGTATCGGCACCGGGCACGCCCGGGTGCCCGGGCAGCGTGATGGCAACCTGCCGGATCTGGCAGACGTGGCGGGGCAGGGGCGGCCACGCAAGGCGCTGGAGGTCGCCGCGGCGGGCGGTCACCATCTGCTGCTCTCCGGACCGCCGGGCGCCGGCAAGACCATGCTGGCCGAGCGGCTGCCGGCGATCCTGCCGACGCTGACCAGGAAGGAATCCCTGGAAGTCACCGCGGTGCACTCGGTGGCAGGCATTCTGCCGCCGGGGGAACCACTGGTCACCCGTGCGCCCTACTGCGCACCGCACCACTCGGCGACGATGCAGTCGCTGGTCGGCGGGGGCAACGGGCTGCCGCGGCCCGGTGCGGTTTCTCTGGCCCACCGGGGGATTCTCTTTCTGGACGAGGCGCCGGAATTCTCCATGCGGGCGCTGGACGCGCTGCGCCAGCCGCTGGAGTCGGGGCATGTGGTGGTGGCACGCAGTGCCGGGGTGGTGCGGCTGCCCGCCAGATTCCTGATGGTGCTGGCAGCCAATCCCTGTCCCTGCGGCCGCCACACCCTCAGCGGTGCCGGTTGCGAATGCCCGCCCTCGACGGTCCGGCGCTATCAGGCGAGACTCTCCGGGCCACTGCTCGACCGGGTGGATCTGAGGGTGGTTGTCGACCCGGTCAGGCGCGAGGACCTGATGGGACAGGGCGGCAGGGGGGAGTCGACGGCCACCGTCGCGGCCAGGGTACGGGAGGCCAGGGCGCGGGCGGCAGAGCGTTTGGCCGGCACCGCGTGGACCACCAACAGTGAGGTGCCCGGCCATGAGCTGCGGACCCGGCTGGTCGCGGCACCGGGCGCGCTCATGGAGGCCGAACGGGACATGGAACGGGGCCTGCTGACCGCACGGGGCCTGGACCGGGTGCTCAGGGTGGCGTGGACGGTCGCCGATCTGCGCGGTGCCGACCGCCCGGACGCCTCCGACATCGCGGTGGCGCTGGAACTGCGGACCGGGATCCCACGGGGCGCCTTTACGAAGGCCGGAGCATCATGACTCCGCGGGCGGACCTTGGGCAGGGGCAGGGGCAGGAACCGGGGTGCCTTTCGGGGCGAGACCCGGAGCGGAGCGCGGGGTCCGGGGTTGCGGTGAGCAATCGGGAACGGCTGGCGCGGGCCGCACTGACCCGCATCCTGGAACCGGGGGACGAGCCTGGCGGCCGCTGGCTGCGTGAGTGCGGTGCCGTCGAACTGATACGGCGGATCACCACCAGGGACGGGACCGCGGAGCGGCTGAGCGGAATGACTCCGAAACGGCTGGAGGGATACCGATTACGGGCCGAGAGCGCCGAGCCCGAGCGGGACCTGGCGACGGTCGCCGCGCTCGGCGGACGGTTCGTCTGCCCCGGCGACCGGGAATGGCCCAGCCAGCTCGACGACCTGGCCGACGCCAGGCCGACCGGCCTCTGGGTGCGGGGTCCGCGCGACCTGAGGCTCTGGGCGCTGCGCTCGGTCGCCGTGGTCGGCGCCCGTGCCTGCACAGCGTACGGATCCCATATGGCCGCGAGCCTCGGTGCGGGGCTCGCCGAGCTGGGGTGGGTGGTCGTGTCGGGAGCGGCGTACGGGGTGGACGGGGCGGCGCATCGTGGCGCGCTCGCCGTCGGCGGCGCGACGATGGCGGTCCTGGCCTGCGGGGTGGACGTCGCCTATCCGCGCGGACATGCCGAGCTGATCGGACGCATGACGGAACAGGGGCTCGTCATCGGCGAATTACCACCATCCGCTCATCCGACCCGCAGCAGATTCCTTCTCCGGAACCGGGTCATTGCCGCGTTGACTCGCGGGACGGTCGTGGTCGAGGCCGAATACCGCAGCGGTTCGCTGGTCACTGCACGTAGCGCGCAGCGGCTCGGCCGCTTCGTCATGGGTGTGCCGGGCCCAGCCACCAGCGGGTTGTCAGCAGGAGTCCATGAACTCCTCCGCGGGGAGGGCACCCTGGTGACGGATGCCTCGGAAGTCGCCGAACTGGTGGGGGACATCGGCGAACTCGCTCCCGCCAGGCGTGGCCCCGTCCACCCCAGGGACCTGCTCGACGCGGGCTCCGCCAGGGTTCTCGACGCGCTGCCGTCCCGCGGCGCCGCCGACGGGCGCGATGTGGCCCGTGCCGCGGGAACCAGCATCGACGAAGCGCTCGGCAGACTGTACGAACTGCACTCACTGGGGTTCGTCGAACGCGATGGCGATGGATGGCGGTTGACGCCGAGACCTGCATGCAATGACGACGTGCGGCGAGGCGGTACTTGACCTGGAGCATTCGGGTGAAAAGGTAATGCCGATGACCTCGGCGGATCCTTCAGCGACGCCTCCGGGGCCGGCGCACGTGGCGACGGCCCCGGACCTCAGTCATGTTCGATCGGCCGGAATCGCACAGCTTCGACCGGCCGGAACCGCACGGCGCCGATCCACCGTCCTACGCGGAACGCGACGCCTCAGTCACGCTACGCTCACAAGGATTCCGACTCAGACACAAGTCCCCCAGCACTCCACAGCAGAACGGCTCAAGGCACCACATGCCCCAGCACACCTCCGGGTCTGACCGTGCGGCAGTACCACCGGCTGCGCGTGGCACTGTGCGCCCCCCTGCCCCCTCCTCGCTCGACGAGTTATGGCGTTCATACAAGTCCACGGGCGACGAGCGGCTGCGGGAGCAGCTGATCCTGCACTACTCGCCGTTGGTGAAGTACGTCGCGGGCCGGGTGAGCGTGGGGCTGCCTTCCAATGTCGAACAGGCGGACTTCGTCTCCTCAGGGGTGTTCGGACTGATCGACGCAATCGAGAAGTTCGACATCGAGCGCGCCATCAAGTTCGAGACGTACGCGATCACCCGCATCCGTGGCGCGATGATCGACGAACTCCGTGCACTGGACTGGATCCCGCGCTCGGTGCGCCAGAAGGCGCGGGCCGTGGAACGCGCTTATGCCACGCTGGAGGCGCAGCTGCGACGCACGCCTTCCGAGCCGGAGGTCGCCGCGGAGATGGGCATCGCGCTGGAGGAACTGCACGCGGTTTTCAGTCAGTTGTCGCTGGCGAACGTGGTCGCGCTGGAGGAGCTGTTGCACGTCGGCGGCGACGGTGGTGACCGGCTGAGCCTGATGGACACGCTGGAGGACACCGCCGCCGACGATCCGGTGGAGGTCGCCGAGGACCGTGAGCTCAGACGGCTGCTCGCCCGGGCGATCAATACGCTTCCGGAGCGCGAGAAGACGGTCGTCACCCTCTACTACTACGAGGGGCTCACCCTCGCCGAGATCGGGAATGTGCTCGGGGTGACCGAGAGCCGTGTGAGTCAGATCCACACCAAATCAGTGCTGCAACTGCGGGCGAAACTGGCCGACGCCGGACGTTGATATCGCCGGTGGCTGGTGCCGGGCATGGCTGCTGCGGCCACTGATCGGGGCCGCACGCACCCTCTCGGACACCGGTCGCCGTAGAGTGGAAGCGTGCCCAGGATTCGAGCGGCCTCGGTGGCCGAGCACCGGACCATGCAGCGCGGCGCCCTCCTGGACGCCGCCCGCTCCCTGCTGTCCGAGGGCGGTACGGAGGCGTTGACCTTCCCTGCCCTCGCTGAACGCACGGGCCTCGCCCGGTCCTCCGTCTACGAGTACTTCCGCTCTCGTGCGGCCGTCGTCGAAGAGCTCTGCGCCGTCGACTTCCCCGTCTGGGCGGCTGAGGTCGAGCACGCGATGGAACAGGCCACCACGCCCGAGGGAAAGATCGAAGCCTATGTGCGACGGCAGCTCGACCTCGTCAAGGACCGCCGCCACCGGGCCGTCGTCGCGATCTCGGCGAGCGAGCTGGACGCGGGCGCACGCGAGAAGATCCGGGCCGCGCACGGCGGGCTGATCGCCATGATCGTCGACGCGCTCAACGACCTCGGCCACGAGCAGCCGAGGCTGGCGGCGATGCTGCTGCAGGGCTCGGTGGACGCCGCGGTGCGGCGTATCGAACTCGGCGTGGCGGAGGAGCCGGTCGTGATCGCGGACACCGCAGTCACCATGATCCTGCGAGGTGTGCAGGGCGTACAGGACTGACGTCGGGGCCGCACAGCGGCAACGGCGAGCAGAACGCCGGGGGCGGCGAGTCCGTCCCCGGCCCCCTCGCCCGAGGGCCGGGGTTCCGGCACGCCGAACACCGGCAGCAGCCGGGACGGACCCCGTCGCAGCAGTTCCGGCGGCAGCAGCGACAGCGGATCCAGATATGCGTCAGCACGCCGCAGTCCCCAATGCAGACAGCCTGATGCGCAGTGGAAGGGCCCCGCCTCCACGAACCCCACGACCTGTCCTGCCGTCACCTTCTCGTCCTTCGTGACCAGCGCACGCACCGGCTCGTACGTGGTTCGCAGCGGCGGATCGCCGGTCCCGGCCACCTCGATCGCCAGCACCCCGCGCCCCGCCACACGCCCTGCGAACGAGACCCGGCCCGAGGCCGCGGCGAGCACCGCCGTGCCCGGCTGCGCGGCAAGATCCACCCCGCGGTGGCCCCGCCCGTAGGCGCTGGCCGGCGGCTCCCATCCCCGTACGACCGCAGGCCGCCCGGCGAGCGGCCATAGCCGGGCGCCCTCCGGCCGGGGCGCCGGTGACGGAACAGGTGCGGGCTCTTCGGCTGCCGCCACCGGGGCGCCGCACAGCGCCGCGACAAGGGCCGCCACCCCCACGAGCATGGCCTTGCAGAAGGGGATTCCGTGCCTGAAGAGGGAAACGGTCGGATCCGGTGTGCATCGCATGGCAGAACCGTCCCCTGCCGCTCGCAACCGCGGGGATCATGAACCGGATCTGTGGACTACCGACCGGTTGTGGACAGCGCCGTCACCCGGCACCCGACCTGTCCCGTACACTTCCTATGGCGATCCGGGTCACCGGGTCGACTTCGCACGCCCCGCCACTTCCCTCTCTGCGGACAGTGGCCGCGCTCCTCGGTCCCTTGTGGCACGGCGCGTCGGGGCGTCAGGCGCGACAGCAATCCTGCGGTCGCGACAACCGAGCACCTCAAGGAGTACGGCCATGGCCGTCGTCACGATGCGGGAGCTGCTGGAAAGCGGCGTCCACTTCGGTCACCAGACCCGTCGCTGGAACCCGAAGATGAAGCGCTTCATCTTCACCGAGCGCAACGGCATCTACATCATCGACCTGCTCCAGTCGCTGTCGTACATCGACCGCGCCTACGAGTTCGTCAAGGAGACCGTCGCGCACGGCGGCTCCATCATGTTCGTGGGTACGAAGAAGCAGGCCCAGGAGGCCATCGCCGAGCAGGCGACGCGCGTCGGCATGCCGTACGTCAACCAGCGTTGGCTCGGTGGCATGCTCACCAACTTCTCCACCGTCTACAAGCGCCTTCAGCGTCTGAAGGAGCTCGAGCTCATCGACTTCGAGGACGTGGCTGCCTCCGGCCTCACCAAGAAGGAGCTCCTGGTTCTCTCCCGCGAGAAGGCCAAGCTGGAGAAGACCCTCGGTGGTATCCGCGAGATGCAGAAGGTGCCGAGCGCCGTCTGGATCGTCGACACCAAGAAGGAGCACATCGCCGTCGGTGAGGCGCGCAAGCTCCACATCCCGGTCGTCGCGATCCTCGACACCAACTGCGACCCCGACGAGGTCGACTACAAGATTCCGGGCAACGACGACGCGATCCGCTCTGTCACCCTGCTCACCCGCGTGATCGCCGACGCCGTCGCCGAGGGCCTCATCGCCCGTTCCGGTGCCGCCACCGGTGACTCGAAGCCGGGCGAGAAGGCCGTCGGCGAGCCGCTCGCCGAGTGGGAGCGCGACCTGCTCGAGGGCGACAAGAAGGCCGACGCCGAGGTGCAGACCTCCGCCGAGACCGAGAAGGTCGCGGACGCCGCCGAGACGCCGGCCGAGGCCGCTGCCGAGGCTCCGGCCGCGGACGCCGAGCAGGCCTGACACCTCCGTCACGGCTGAATGACGGCGGGGGACGGTGCCACGAGCGCCGCCCCCGCCGTCCACCCGTAGATCTTTCAGACTTCGAGAGAGAAACACAGACTCATGGCGAACTACACCGCCGCTGACGTCAAGAAGCTCCGCGAGCTGACCGGCGCCGGCATGATGGACTGCAAGAAGGCGCTCGACGAGGCCGAGGGCAACGTCGACAAGGCTGTCGAGGCGCTCCGTATCAAGGGTCAGAAGGGCGTCGCCAAGCGCGAGGGCCGTTCTGCCGAGAACGGCGCAGTCGTCTCCCTCATCTCCGAGGACAAGACCTCCGGCGTTCTGCTCGAGCTGAAGTGCGAGACGGACTTCGTCGCCAAGGGCGAGAAGTTCCAGACCGTCGCCAACACGCTCGCCGCCCACGTCGCCGCGACCTCCCCGGCCGACCTGGCCGCGCTGCTCGCCTCCGAGATCGAGGCCGGCAAGACCGTTCAGGCGTACGTCGACGAGGCCAACGCCAACCTCGGCGAGAAGATCGTCCTGGACCGCTTCGCGCAGTTCACCGGCGGTTATGTGGCTGCGTACATGCACCGCACGATGCCCGACCTCCCGCCGCAGGTCGGTGTCCTGGTCGAGCTCGACAAGGAGAACGCCGAGGTCGCCAAGGACGTCGCGCAGCACATCGCAGCCTTCGCTCCGAAGTACCTCAACCGCGATGAGGTTCCGGCCGAGACGGTCGAGAACGAGCGTCGTGTCGCCGAGGCCACCTCTCGCGAGGAGGGCAAGCCCGAGGCCGCCCTTCCGAAGATCGTCGAGGGGCGCGTCAACGGCTTCTTCAAGGAGGTCGTCGTCCTGGAGCAGGCGTTCGCCAAGGACAACAAGAAGTCCGTCCAGAAGGTTCTGGACGAGGCCGGTGTCACCCTGAAGCGCTTCTCGCGCATCAAGGTCGGCATCTGAGTCCGTCCGCGAAAACGGTGGACCCCGATAGGGTCTGGTGCAGTCGTCGGCCGCACACATGCCGTACGACCGCAGATCTGACGAGGAGGCCATTGCCGCTGAGGGACACCAGACCCACCGGCAATGGCCTTCTTCGTATGTGCACGAGGAGAATCTCCATGAACAAGGGCGCGGACGCCGCAACAGGTGACCACAAGCGCGACGACGGCAAGGTACCCGGACGCTTCATGCTGAAGCTGTCCGGAGAGGCGTTCGCCGGCGGCGGGGGCCTTGGTGTCGACCCCGACGTCGTACACGCCATCGCCCGGGAAATCGCGGCAGTCGTCCGCGACGGCGCGCAAATCGCGGTCGTCATCGGCGGCGGCAACTTCTTCCGCGGTGCCGAGCTCCAGCAGCGCGGCATGGACCGGGCCCGCTCCGACTACATGGGCATGCTCGGCACGGTCATGAACTGCCTGGCGCTCCAGGACTTCCTGGAGAAGGAGGGCATCGACTCCCGCGTCCAGACCGCCATCACCATGGGGCAGGTCGCGGAGCCGTACATCCCGCTGCGCGCCGTGCGCCACCTGGAGAAGGGCCGCGTCGTCATCTTCGGCGCCGGCATGGGGATGCCGTACTTCTCCACCGACACCACTGCCGCCCAGCGCGCCCTGGAGATCGACGCCCAGTGTCTGCTGATGGGCAAGAACGGGGTGGACGGGGTCTACGACTCCGACCCGAAGACCAACCCTGACGCGGTGAAGTTCGACGCACTTGAGTACAGCGAGGTGCTCGCCCGCGATCTCAAGATCGCCGACGCCACCGCCATCACGCTCTGCCGTGACAACCAGCTGCCGATCCTCGTCTTCGAGCTGACCGCCACGGGCAATATCGCCCGCGCGGTCAAGGGTGAGAAGATCGGCACGCTCGTGAGTGACCAGGGCACCCGGGCCTGAGACCGGGGGACCTTCCCGGGCAGCCATGGGAAGGTCCGGGGCCTGCGGGGAACACCCGGGACAGGTCCCGAAGGATGGACAACGGCCTGCCGGTCGGACACCGTGCAGGTGAGCGACGCAGGACCCGCCGGGCCCGAGCACGCAGGGCCCACTCAAGACACGCAGGAGCACGTGGTGATCGAAGAAACCCTCCTCGAGGCCGAGGAGAAGATGGAGAAGGCCGTTGTCGTCGCGAAAGAGGACTTCGCCGCGATCCGTACCGGCCGTGCGCACCCGGCGATGTTCAACAAGATCGTCGCCGACTACTACGGCGCGCTGACCCCGATCAACCAGCTCGCCTCGTTCTCGGTGCCCGAGCCGCGCATGGCCGTCGTGACGCCGTTCGACAAGAGCGCGCTGCGTAACATCGAGCAGGCCATCCGCGACTCGGACCTCGGTGTCAACCCGAGCAATGACGGCAATATCATCCGGGTGACCTTCCCGGACCTCACCGAGGAGCGTCGCCGCGACTACATCAAGGTCGCGAAGGCGAAGGCCGAGGACTCCAAGATCTCCATCCGGGCCGTGCGCCGCAAGGCCAAGGAGACCCTGGACAAGCTGGTCAAGGACAAGGAGTCCGGCGAGGACGAGGTGCGCCGTGCCGAGAAGGAGCTCGACGACATCACCGCGAAGTACGTCGCACAGGTTGACGAGCTGCTCAAGCACAAGGAAGCCGAGCTGCTCGAAGTCTGATGAACGACTCTTCCTGGGGCGCCCCGCAGGGAGCCGGCCACTTGGGTATGCCCGAGATGCGGGCTGCTCCGGCGGGTCCTGCATACGAGGTGCATGACGCCCAGCAAACTCGGCCCATGCCCATCGTGCCGGACGTTCCCGACGCAGGTAGAGATGCTGACGAGCGTGAAGACCGGGACCAGGGGACCGTACGCCTGAGCGGCGGCCCCCTGTTTCGTGACGAGAAGCCGCAGGAGCCCATGTCCACCGCGCCACCGCCCCCGCAGAGGAAACGTGCGGGCCGTGATCTGCGATCCGCAATAGGGGTCGGTGTGGGGCTCGGCGCCGTCATCGTCGCCTCGCTGTTCATCGTGAAGTCCGTCTTCGTCGGTGTGATCGTCGTCGCCGTCGTCGTGGGCCTGTGGGAGCTCACCTCCCGGCTGGAGGAGCGCAAGGGCATCAAGGCGCCGCTCATCCCGCTGGCGGTCGGTGGCGCGGCGATGGTGGTGGCCGGTTACGTACGGGGCGCCGAGGGAGCCTGGGCGGCGATGGCGCTGACCGCACTCGCGGTGCTGGTCTGGCGGATGACCGAGCCGCCCGAGGGCTATCTCAAGGACGTCACGGCCGGCGTGTTCGCCGCGTTCTACGTACCGTTCCTGGCCACCTTTGTCGCCATGCTCCTGACCGCGGACGACGGGCCTCAGCGGGTGCTCACCTTTCTGCTGCTGACCGTGGTCAGTGACACGGGTGCGTACGCCGTCGGCTGGCGCTTCGGCAAGCGCAAGCTCGCGCCGCGCATCAGCCCCGGAAAGACCCGCGAGGGCCTGTTCGGTGCTGTCGCCTTCGCGATGGTCGCCGGTGCGCTGTGCATGCAGTTCCTGATCGAAGGCGGTTCCTGGTGGCAGGGACTGCTGCTGGGGCTCGCGGTCGCGGTCAGCGCCACCCTCGGTGATCTGGGCGAGTCGATGATCAAGCGGGACCTCGGCATCAAGGACATGGGCACGTTGCTGCCGGGCCACGGCGGCATCATGGACCGGCTGGACTCGCTGCTGCCGACCGCCCCGGTGGTCTGGCTGCTGCTGGTACTTTTCGTGGGTTCCGGCTGAGAGGCCACCCGACAGCCTCTGAGCCTCGGGAAAGCCTGCCGTCCTGAACTGGGCTTTTATGCGTGAGGGTCCGTTGCCCACAGGGCGGCGGGCCCTCACGCCGTCTGGCACAGCGCTTCCGAGGCCGCCGTCGCGGTCAGTGCCAGGGCGTGTTCCGAAAGTCCCGCCCGGCCCCGCCCCGCGGGCGGACGACGCTGCTCTCGAAGAGCACCCTGGTCGATCTGCGACACTGGTTGAACCATGCCTGCACCCGGAGAACTCACTTTCGTCGCGCCCCGCGGAGCCAAGAAGCCGCCGCGGCACCTCGCCGACCTCACGCCCGCCGAGCGCAAGGAAGCCGTCGCCGCGATCGGCGAGAAGCCCTTCCGCGCCCAGCAGCTCTCACAGCACTACTTCGCGCGGTACGCGCACGACCCGGCCGAGTGGACCAACATCCCGGCCGGTTCGCGGGACAAGCTCGCCGAGGCGATGTTCCCCGATCTGATGTCCGTGGTCCGGCACATCAGCTGCGACGACGACACCACCCGTAAGACGCTGTGGAAGCTGCACGACGGGACGCTCGTCGAGTCGGTCCTGATGCGGTACCCGGAACGGGTGACGATGTGTATTTCGTCGCAGGCCGGCTGCGGGATGAACTGTCCGTTCTGTGCGACGGGACAGGCCGGTCTCGACCGCAACCTGTCGACCGCCGAGATCGTCCACCAGATCGTGGACGGCATGCGGGCGCTGCGCGACGGAGAGGTGCCGGGCGGGCCCGCGCGGCTCTCCAACATCGTTTTCATGGGCATGGGTGAGCCGCTCGCCAACTACAACCGGGTGGTCGGCGCGATCCGTCGGCTGACCGACCCGGAGCCGGACGGGCTGGGGCTCTCGCAGCGCGGGATCACCGTTTCCACCGTGGGCCTGGTGCCGGCCATGCGGCGCTTCGCCGACGAGGGCTTCAAGTGCCGTCTCGCTGTCTCGCTCCACGCGCCGGACGACGAACTGCGGGACACGCTCGTGCCGGTGAACACGCGCTGGAAGGTGCGCGAGGTACTGGACGCGGCGTGGGAGTACGCGGAGAAGTCCGGTCGCCGGATCTCCATCGAGTACGCGCTGATCCGCGACATCAACGACCAGGCGTGGCGCGGTGACCGGCTCGGCAGGCTCCTCAAGGGCAAACGGGTGCACGTCAACCTGATCCCGCTGAACCCGACACCCGGCTCCAAGTGGACTGCCTCGCGGCCCGAGGACGAGAAGGCGTTCGTCGAGGCGATCGCGGCACACGGAGTGCCGGTGACGGTGCGGGACACCCGCGGCCAGGAGATCGACGGGGCCTGCGGGCAGTTGGCGGCAGCCGAGCGCTGAGGCCAAAACGGCCCATGTAACCTGGGCCTGAAATCAACTTCATATTCCGACAGGGGAGCGCCACAGCGCTGAGAGTGCGGCACCGAGAACAGGTCGGCCGCAGACCCTCTGAACCTCGCCCGGGTCATTCCGGGTAGGAAGTTCGGTCATCAACTCATGCTGTTGCGCCCTGCCCGCTTCTCCAAGGGCAGGGCCGCGTCTCTTCCTGGCCAAAATCCAGGAGGAATCCACAATGAGCACCACGCGCAGAACCAAGCAGCTTGCGGCGACGGCTGTCACCGCCGCGCTTGGCGTCACGACACTTGCCGGCTGCGGGAGTTCTGACAAGTCGGACTCCGGTTCCGGTGGCACGAAGAGCTCCGGTTCGAAGACCGTGACTCTCGTCACCCATGACTCCTTCAACGCCTCCAAGGACGTGCTCAAGGAGTTCACCGAGCAGACCGGCTACACCGTCAAGGTGCTGAAGAGCGGCGACGCGGGTGTCGCGCTCAACCAGGAGATCCTGACCAAGGGCTCCCCGCGTGGCGATGTGTTCTTCGGTGTCGACAACACCCTGCTCTCCCGCGCCCTCGACAGCGATCTCTTCACGCCGTACAAGGCGAAGGGCATCGATCAGGTGGCGCCCGGCACCCAACTGGACGCCGAGCACCGGGTAACCCCGGTCGACACCGGCGACATCTGCATCAACTACGACAAGAAGTACTTCGCCGACAAGAAGCTCGCGCCGCCGCAGACCTTCGACGACCTCGCGAAGCCCGAGTACAAGAATCTCCTTGTCATCGAGAACGCCGCGACCTCCTCGCCCGGACTCGGCTTTCTCCTCGGCACCGTCGCCACCTACGGCGAGAACGGCTACCAGGACTACTGGAAGAAGCTGAAGAGCAACGGTGTCAAGGTCGTCGACAGCTGGGAGCAGGCGTACAACGAGGAGTTCTCCGGCTCCGCGGGCGGCAAGAAGGCCAAGGGCGACCGGCCGCTCGTCGTCTCTTACGCCTCGAGCCCGCCCGTCGAGGTGCTGTACGCGAAGCCGCAGCCGGCCGAGGCCCCGACCGGGGTCGCCACCGGGACTTGCTTCCGTCAGACCGAGTTCGCCGGTCTGCTGAAGGGCGCGAAGAACGAGGCGGGCGGCAAGGCCCTGCTGGACTTCCTGATCAGCAAGGAGTTCCAGGAGGACATGCCGCTCAACATGTTCGTGAATCCGGTCACCGAGAACGCGAAGCTGCCGGAACTCTTCAGCAAGTTCGGCGTGACGGTGGACAATCCGACGACCGTCGCCCCGGACAAGATCGCCAAGAACCGTGAGCAGTGGGTCCAGTCGTGGTCCTCGCTCGTAGTGAAGTAGCGAAGACTCCCGTACGCGGAACGGACGCGGGCGGGAAGGGCGAGCGCGGCAAGGGGCCACGTGGAAAGAGGCCGCGCGCTCGTTTTGGGCACGCCGGCTCCGCGCGCGCAGCGGCGTGGCGCGGGAGCGCGGTGCGGCTCGGCCTGATGGCCGTGCCCGTCGCGTTCTTCGCGCTGTTCTTCGCCTACCCCGTCGCCGCGATCGTCGGTCGCGGGCTGAAGGCGGACGGCGTCTGGCAGTTCGGCCGGATCGGCGAGGTGCTGGCTCAGCCGGACATTCGCGACGTCCTCTGGTTCACCATCTGGCAGGCGCTCGCCTCGACCGCGCTGACCCTGCTGATCGCGCTGCCCGGCGCCTATGTCTTCGCCCGCTTCGACTTCCCCGGCAAACAACTGCTGCGGGCGGTCGTCACCGTGCCGTTCGTTCTGCCGACCGTCGTCGTCGGGACGGCTTTCCTGGCGCTGCTGGGACGCGGCGGTCTGCTCGACGAACTCTGGGGCGTACGGCTCGACACCACGGTCTGGGCAATTCTGCTCGCCCATGTCTTCTTCAACTACGCGGTGGTCGTACGGACCGTGGGCGGGCTGTGGTCACAGCTCGACCCACGGCAGGAGGAGGCGGCCCGGGTACTGGGCGCCGGACGGTTCGCCGCCTGGCGGCGGGTCACTCTGCCGGCCCTCGCGCCCGCCGTGGCCGCCGCCGCGCTGATGGTCTTCCTTTTCACCTTCACCTCCTTCGGGGTCGTACAGATCCTCGGCGGCCCGGGGTACTCCACCCTGGAGGTGGAGATCTACCGGCAGACCGCCCAGCTGCTCGACCTGCCGACAGCCGCCGTGCTGACGCTGGTGCAGTTCGCCGCGGTCGGCGCGATCCTCGCCGTGCACGCGTGGACCGTACGGCGCAGGGAGACCGCGCTGAGGCTGGTCGACCCGGCACAGACCGCCCGCAGGCCGCGCGGCGCCGGGCAGTGGGCGCTGCTCTGCTGGGTGCTGCTGACCGTGCTCGTGCTGATAGTGCTGCCGCTCGGGGTGCTGGTCGAGCGCTCGCTGGCCACTCCTGGCGGCCATGGCTTCGACTTCTACCGATCCCTGCGGTCCGCCGACGCCGGCGGGGGCACGTTCCTGGTCGCACCGATCGAAGCGATCTGGAACTCACTGCAGTACGCACTGGTCGCGACCGTCATCGCGCTGGTCATCGGCGGGCTCGCCGCTGCGGCGCTGACCCGGCGTGCGGGGCGGCTCGTCCGCGGCTTCGACGCCTTGCTGATGCTGCCGCTCGGGGTGTCCGCGGTCACCGTCGGCTTCGGCTTTCTGATCACCCTGGACAAGCCGCCGCTGGATCTGCGGACTTCATGGATTCTGGTGCCGCTCGCCCAGGCGCTGGTCGGTGTCCCCTTCGTCGTACGGACCATGCTGCCGGTCCTGCGGGCGGTGGACGGCCGGTTGAGGGAGGCGGCCGCGGTGCTCGGGGCGTCACCCCTGCGGGCCTGGCGGGAGGTCGATCTGCCGCTGGTGCGGCGGGCGTTGCTGGTCGCGGCGGGCTTCGCGTTTGCCGTGTCGCTCGGTGAGTTCGGTGCGACGGTGTTCATCGCACGGCCCGACCACCCGACGCTGCCGGTGGCCGTGGCCCGGCTGCTGGGGCGGGCCGGGGAACTCAACTACGGCCAGGCGATGGCCCTCAGCACCATTCTGATGGTGGTCTGCGCCCTCTCGCTGCTGCTGCTCGAACGTATCCGCACGGACCGATCCGGGGAGTTCTAGAGATGCTGACACTGGAATCGGCCACGGTTCGCTTCGGTGAGCGGGCGGCGCTCGACAGAGTGGATCTGGAGGTCGCCGAGCACGAGATCGTGTGCGTGCTGGGGCCGAGCGGCAGCGGCAAGTCGACCCTGCTGCGGGTGGTCGCCGGACTGCACCCGCCGGACGGCGGCCGGGTGCTGCTGGACGGCGCGGACCAGGCCGGGGTGCCGGTGCACCGGCGCGGACTCGGCCTGATGTTCCAGGACCACCAGCTGTTCCCGCACCGGGATGTCGGCGGCAATGTCGCCTTCGGTCTGCGGATGCACGGGGTGTCGCGGCGCGATCAGGAGCGCAGGGTCGGTGAACTCCTCGACCTGGTGGGCCTGCCAGGAGCAGAACGGCGGGCTGTCGCCGCGCTGTCCGGCGGCGAGCAGCAGCGTGTCGCCCTCGCGCGGGCGCTCGCCCCGAGCCCGAAGCTGCTGATGCTGGACGAGCCGCTCGGCCAGCTCGACCGCGGCCTGCGTGAACGGCTCGTCGTCGAACTGCGCACGCTTTTCGGGCGGTTGGGTACGACGGTGCTCGCCGTCACCCACGACCAGGGTGAGGCGTTCGCCCTCGCCGACCGGGTGGTGGTGATGCGCGACGGGCGGATCGCCCAGGTGGGCACCCCACTGGAGGTCTGGCAGCAACCCGCCTCCGCCTTCGTCGCCCGGTTCCTCGGCTTCGACAACGTGGTGGAGGCGACGGTGACCGGCGCGGTGGCCGACACGGTGTGGGGCAAGGTGCCGGTGCCCGAGGGCTCGCCGCAGGGGGCCTGCGATCTGCTGGTGCGCCCGGCCGGGGTCCGGGTCGGCTCCCCGGACTGGGGGCTGCGCTGCACGGTCGGGACGCGTACGTTCCGGGGCAATCATGTCGCGCTACAGCTGACACCGGTGGGCGGTCCGGTCCTGGAGGCGGAGTGCGCGTTGCGGGACGCCCCACCGGAGGGTACGACGGTCGGTGTCGGCTTCGACGCGGCGGAGACCGCCGTCCTGCCCGCCGTCTTCTGACCGGCCCTAGCGGAGGGCGCGGCCACGTTCACTTGACCGGCCCAGCCGTATCCGACTGGAGCAGCGCGGGCCGATCACACGCGGCGGGTCTGCGCAGTGGTGTCCGTGCAAAGCTGGAGGAGGACTTGCGGCAGATCCGGAACGACTCCGAGAAGGACAGGAAAAATGACTGAGTCAGCACGTGAGGGCATCGACATCACCCGTATCCTCGACGCCCCGCGGGAACTGGTCTTCGAGGCCTGGACGACGCCCGAGCACTTCGCCACCTGGTACGGCGGGGACGCCGAGGTGCCGCTCGACCGGGTGTCGATGGATGTCAGGCCGGGCGGCACCTGGAGCCTGGTCATCGTGGTGCCGGGCACCGAGATGCCCTTCCACGGGGTCTACCGCGAGGTCGTCGCCCCCGAGCGGCTGGTGTTCACCCTGAAGGACGCCACCGCACCCGCCGACATCGAGGGCGAGATCGTCACCGTCACCTTCACCGACCGCGGCGACAAGAGCACCGAAATGCTCTTCGAGCAGCGCGGCGGCAATCTCACGGCTGAGCAGTACGCGGCGGCCGAGGACGGGTGGGAGGCCTTCTTCGACGCGCTCGTGGCCCACCTCGCGTCCCTCTGACGAACACCGGGTGTGCGGCCCGGTTACACGGGCGTGGCTGGGACCCGGCGTCCTCAGGCCGTCAGCGGCAGCGCCGCCAACTCGGCGACCAGCCAGGTCAGCGGGGCGAAGACGACCAGCAGTGCGGCGCCACGCAGGGCCGTCGCGGCCCACAGAGCCGAGGCCGGCGCACCAAGCCGCAGCAGTGCCTGCGCCGTTTGGGTGCGGTCCTGCTTGGCCTCGAGCGCCGAGGTCAGCACCGTCGCCGAAGTGCAGCCGAGTACGAGCACCGCGCCCAGTGCTGTGAGCGGGCCGAGGGGGCGCGGCCCTGTCCCGTCGTACAGCGCGGAGGCGGCGATCGCCGCGGAGAGCACCGCACAGACCACACCGAGCGGCCTGCCGATCCTGCGCGCCTCGTCCATCAGAACCCGGCCGGCCAGCAGCCGTACGGCGCCGGGGCGCACCGCCTGCAGCAGTCGCCCGCAGAGATACGCCAGGCCGGGTCCGGCCACGGCCAGGCCGATCGCCGTCAGCGTCCACCCCGCCACCACTGCGGCCGGGGCGGCGTTGAGTCTGCCGGGGAGCGGGAGCAGGCTGCGCCCGTCGCCGCGGCTCAGGTACGCCTCGACGGCGAGGCCGACCGCGGTCAGCGCCACCCCCCACGGCAGCCCGGTCGGAGGCACCGCCGGAGCGGGTGGCCAGTCCTCCGGCGCGTCGTCCGAGGAGACGTCGTCCCGGATCGTTGTCGAGACCGGCCGGGTGCGCAGCGCCAGCCCGGTGGCCGTCGCCGCGGCCACCGGGACCAGGGCCAGTAGCACGAGCACAGCCGCCAGCGGCAGCGGGGCGCCCGCGTCGAGCAGCCCGGCCGCCGCACCGTCGAACGGCAGTCCGGACCGATCGCCGCGCAGATGCAGGAAGAACAGCAGCGCCACCATCGACCCGAGGGTGCAGGAGACGGCTGTGGAGGCCGCGGCCAGCACGGTGAGCCTGACCGGTCCGAGGCCCATGGCGGACAGCCCGGAGCGCGGCCGGGTGCTCGGGTCCGTACGGGCCACCGCGACCGCGAACTGCACGGCGGCGGTGAGCGGTACGAAGCACCACAGCAGCCGCAGCACTGCCGCGGTGGAGTTAGCCGGGTGCCCCGATGCGTAGCCCAGTGCGCACAGCAGCAGAAAGCCGACCCCGGCGGAGGCGGCCGCGACCAGCAGCCGCCGCATCAGGACCAGCGGATGGGAACCCCGGGCTAGACGGAGAGCGAGCACGCCGCCCTGCCCTCTGCGTCGGATACGTCGGGAAGGGCGACGGTGGCGACGGGGCGGCCGTCCAGCAGCGCGACCGTACGGTCGGCGAGGGCGGCGACCTCCGGGTCGTGGGTGGCGAGTACGACCGTGATGCCGTGCGAGCGTGCCGCGCTCGTGAGGGTGCGCAGCACATGCGACCGGTCGGTGAGGTGCAGGGTCGCGGTCGGCTCGTCGGCGAAGATCACCGAGGGTGAGGCGGCCAGCGCACGGGCCACGGAGATCCGCTGGCGCTGCCCCTGGAGCAGAGCGTGCGGTCGCTTCTTGGCGCACACGCCGATGTCCAGCCGCTCCAGCCACTCCAGGGCGGCCTTCTTCGCCTCCTGGTGCGAGGCGTCGCGCAGCAGCAGCGGAAGAGCCACGTTCTCCCAGGTGTTCAGCTCCGGTACGAGCTGGGGCTGGGGGGCGATCCAGCCGAACTTGTCGAGGCGCAGCTGTTCGCGCAGCCGGGGGCCCATGGTGTGGACGGGAACGCTGTTGAACCACACCTCGCCCTGCTGGGGCACCAGTTGACCGGACAGGCAGTGCAGTAGTGTCGTCTTGCCGCTGCCCCTGGGGCCGGTCACGGCGAGGATCTCGCCGTGACGGACACCCATGGAGACTCCGCCGAGCGCGGGTGAGCCGTTGTGGGAGTGGTGCAGAGAACGCGCCGAGATCACGTCGTTGTCCGGCGGGGCCACCATGGTGTACACCTCGGTTCAGATCGTATGTCCCGTCCCCCTTACGGGGGAACGAAGAGGGGCCGATCGGTCACTCGGCACCGTAAGGATTCGAACCGCGGTGTGGGCACAGCACACGGCCCGGGTGCGCTCCATCCCACTCGAACGGGCGCATCCGGGCCGTGTGGACCGTATGAAATGACCGCTGGAAGCCGGTCAAGGGGTGGTCAGGTCGCAGGGCCGTCCGGCGGATCACGCCGAACAGATCCTGGCCCGCCGGGAGGACTGGCGGACAGGGGCGACCGGCTGACCGATCAGTGGTCGGTCAACCGGTCGGACCGACAGTCAGAGCTTGGTCCATGCCTCCGTGAGGACGGTCCGCAGAATGCCCTCGATCTCGTCGAACGTCGACTGGTCGGAGACCAGCGGCGGCGCGAGCTGGACGACCGGGTCGCCGCGGTCGTCGGCCCGGCAGTACAGGCCGTTGTCGTACAGCGCCTTGGAGAGGAAGCCGTACAGTACGCGCTCGGTCTCCTCGTCGGTGAAGGTCTCCTTGGTCGCCTTGTCCTTCACCAGCTCGATGCCGTAGAAGAAGCCGTTGCCGCGGACGTCGCCGACGATCGGCAGGTCGAGCAGCTTCTGCAGCGTCGTGTAGAACGCGTTCTCGTTGTCCAGGACGTGCTGGTTGAGGCCCTCGCGCTCGAAGATGTCGAAGTTGGCGAGGCCGACTGCTGCGGAGACCGGGTGGCCACCGAAGGTGTAGCCGTGCAGGAAGGTGTTGTCACCCTCGTAGAACGGCGCGGCGATGCGGTCCGAGACGATGCAGGCACCGATCGGGGAGTAGCCCGAGGTCATGCCCTTGGCGCAGGTGATCATGTCCGGCACGTAGCCGAACTTGTCGCAGGCGAACATCGTGCCGAGACGGCCGAAGGCGCAGATGACCTCGTCGGAGACGAGCAGCACGTCGTACTTGTCGCAGATCTCGCGCACGCGCTGGAAGTATCCGGGCGGCGGCGGGAAGCAGCCACCGGCGTTCTGCACCGGCTCCAGGAAGACCGCGGCGACGGTGTCCGGGCCCTCGAAGAGGATCTGCTGCTCGATCTGGTCGGCGGCCCAGCGGCCGAAGGCCTCCGGGTCGTCGCCGTGGATCGGGGCGCGGTAGATGTTGGTGTTCGGCACCTTGTGCGCGCCGGGGACCAGCGGCTCGAAGGGGGCCTTCAGGGCCGGCAGGCCGGTGATCGACAGGGCGCCCTGCGGGGTGCCGTGGTAGGCGACCGCACGCGAGATGACCTTGTACTTGGTCGGCTTGCCCTGGAGCTTGAAGTACTGCTTCGCCAGCTTCCAGGCGGTCTCGACGGCCTCGCCGCCACCGGTGGTGAAGAAGACCTTGTTGAGGTCGCCCGGCGCGTAGTCGGCGAGGCGCTCGGCCAGTTCGACGGCCTTCGGGTGGGCGTAGGACCAGACCGGGAAGAAGCCCAGCTCCTGGCCCTGCTTGTACGCCGCCTCGGCGAGCTCGTGGCGGCCGTGACCGGCGTTGACCACGAACAGGCCGGACAGCCCGTCGAGGTAGCGCTTGCCCTGGTCGTCGTAGATGTAAGTGCCCTCGCCACGCACGATGGTGGGAACGGGCGCGTTCTCGTAGTCCGACATGCGGGTGAAATGCATCCACAGGTGGTCGTACGCGGTTCGGCTGAGGTCCTTGCTCACGGCTATCGGGTTCCCCACATGTATGTCTGCTTCTTGAGCTTCAGGTACACGAAGCTCTCGGTGGAGCGCACACCGGGGATGGCCCGGATGCGTTTGTTGATTGTTTCCAGCAGGTGGTCGTCGTCCTCGCAGACGATCTCCACCATCAGGTCGAAGGAGCCCGCGGTCATCACCACGTACTCGCACTCGGCCATGGCCGACAGAGTCTCGGCGACGGGATCGAGGTCGCCCTCGACATTGATGCCGACCATCGCCTGCCGCCGGAATCCCACGGTGAGCGGGTCCGTGACGGCGACGATCTGCATCACACCCTGATCGAGCAGCTTCTGGACGCGCTGTCGCACGGCCGCCTCGGAAAGGCCGACGGCCTTGCCGATCGCGGCGTACGGACGACGGCCGTCCTCCTGGAGCTGCTCGATGATTGCGAGGGACACGGCATCGACCGCTGGGGACGATCCGCTCCCTGTCCTGGAGTCTGCGTTGCGACTGGCCACGCATCCACTGTGCACCGGGACTCGTCGGTCTGGCAACCCCAGATCGATGAAATTCGTTGTCTGAGGGTCTTTATCTCACTGAATCCGAAGTTCCCGGCGGTTGGGCATGTCGAAAGCGATACCTGAGCGACTAGGCTGGACATCTCATCCACTGGACGTGTTGACAGGAGGGGTGGTTGTGACCACCGAGGTGCGCCGTCTGCGCAACTACATCAACGGAGAGTTCCGGGACGCCGCTGACGGGCGGACCATCGATGTGGTCAACCCGGCGACGGAAGAGGTCTACGCGACCTCGCCGCTCTCCGGCCAGGCCGACGTCGATGCCGCGATGGACGCCGCCGCGGCCGCCTTCCCCGCCTGGCGTGACGCCACGCCCGCCGAGCGTCAGAAGGCCCTGCTGAAGATCGCGGACGCCTTCGAGGAGCGTGCCGAGGACCTCATCGCCGCCGAGTCGGAGAACACGGGCAAGCCGATCGAGCTCACCCGCACCGAAGAGATCCCGCCGATGGTGGACCAGATCCGCTTCTTCGCGGGCGCCGCGCGGATGCTCGAAGGCCGCTCGGCCGGCGAGTACATGGAGGGCCTCACCTCCATCATCCGCCGCGAGCCGGTCGGCGTCTGCGCGCAGGTCGCGCCGTGGAACTACCCGATGATGATGGCCGTCTGGAAGTTCGCCCCGGCGCTTGCCGCGGGCAACACCGTCGTCCTCAAGCCGTCCGACACCACCCCGGCGTCGACCGTGCTGATGGCCGAGATCGTCGGCCAGATCCTCCCCAAGGGCGTCTTCAACGTCATCTGCGGCGACCGCGACACCGGCCGCGCGATGGTCGAGCACCCGACCCCGGCGATGGCCTCCATCACCGGTTCGGTGCGGGCCGGCATGCAGGTCGCCGAGTCCGCCGCCAAGGACGTCAAGCGGGTCCACCTGGAGCTCGGCGGCAAGGCCCCGGTCGTCGTGTTCGAGGACACCGACATCGCCAAGGCCGTCGAGGGCATCTCCGTCGCGGGCTTCTTCAACGCGGGCCAGGACTGCACGGCCGCGACCCGCGTCCTGGTCCACGAGTCCATCCATGACGAGTTCGTCACCGCCCTCGCCAAGGCCGCCGCCGACACCAAGACGGGGCAGCCGGACGACGAGGAGGTGCTGTACGGCCCGCTCAACAACGCCAACCAGCTGAAGCAGGTCAGCGGTTTCATCGAGCGGCTCCCCGCCCACGCCAAGGTCGAGGCGGGCGGCCACCGGGTCGGCGAGAAGGGCTACTTCTACGCCCCGACCGTCGTCTCCGGCCTCCAGCAGGACGACGAGATCGTCCAGAACGAGGTCTTCGGCCCGGTCATCACCGTCCAGAAGTTCACGGACGAGACCCAGGCCGTCGAGTACGCCAACGGCGTCGAGTACGCTCTGGCCTCCTCGGTGTGGACCAAGGACCACTCCCGCGCCATGCGGATGTCCAGGAGCCTCGACTTCGGCTGCGTGTGGATCAACACCCACATCCCGCTCGTCGCCGAGATGCCGCACGGCGGATTCAAGAAGTCCGGCTACGGCAAGGACCTCTCCGCGTACGGCTTCGAGGACTACACCCGCATCAAGCACGTCATGACCTCGCTCGACGACTGAGTCCTCGTCAGTTACGGTGTACGGCCCCGGGCATGAGCCCGGGGCCGTTTCCGTTCCCGGCATCGGCAACAGCGCCGACGATGGCATCGACAGGGTGTGCGGACGGAGCGTGTACCGCTGGACGGTTGGTCCATTGCCGCGACGTCGCCCGACCGGCATCCTGCGCAGGTGCGAGCAATCCCGAAGAACCCCATGTCCCGCCGGTCCCTGCTGCGCGCCTTCGGGGCCACAGCGGCCGGTGCATCGCTGGCCGGCTGCGGAGTGCCCGCCGCCTATGTGGAGCCCGGTGACCGTGCCGGACGCGACACCTCGGCGAGCGACCACTCCCTGCACTTCGCGAACTGGCCCCTCTACATCGACACCGACGACGAGGACACGTCGAAGCGGCCCACCCTCGACGCGTTCAGCAAGCGGACCGGGATCTCCGTCACGTACACCGAGGAGATCAACGACAACGACGAGTTCTTCGGGAAGATCAGCCCGGCGCTGATGAACCATCAGGAGACCGGCCGGGACCTGATCGTCGTCAGCGACTGGATGGCCGCCCGGTTCGTACGGCTCGGCTGGGTGCAGGAGATGGACCGGGCCAAGCAGCCCAACGTGGCCAAGTACCTGGATCCGCAGTTGCGTTCACCCGCCTTCGACAAGGGCCGGACGCACAGCGTCCCCTGGCAGTCCGGGATCACCGGCATCGCATACAACCGCAAGAAGCTCGGCCGCGAGATCAGGAGCCTGAGCGATCTGTGGGCGGACGACCTGCGCGGCAAGGTGACACTGCTGTCCGGGCTCGACGAGTCCTTGGCCCTTCTGATGCTGGGCAACGGCGTCGACGTCACCCGCTGGAAGCGCGACGACTTCTACGAGGTGTGCGACCAGATGGAGAAGCTGGTGAAGAAGAAGCACATCCGCCGCTTCACCGGCAACGACTACATCAAGGACCTGTCGACCGGCGATGTGCTGGCCTGCCAGGCCTACTCCGGCGACGTCATCCAACTCCAGGCCGACAACCCGGAGATCGAGTTCGTGGTGCCCGAGGAGGGTGGCGAACTCTGGGCGGAGTCCCTCCTGATCCCCAACCTCGCCCGCCACAAGCGCAACGCCGAGAAGCTCATCGACTACTACTACGAGCCCGAGGTCGCCGCGGAGTTGGCGACCTGGGTCAACTACGTCTGCCCCGTCCCCGCCGCCCGCGAGGTGCTGGCCTCCTCCAAGAATGAGGAGACCGCCGCGCTCGCCGAGGAACCGCTGATCTTCCCCGACGAGGCGATGCGCGAGCGGCTGGCGATCGCCCGCGACATCACATCCGAGGAGCGCACCGATTTCGCGAAGAAGTGGAACTCCATCGTCGGGTTGTGAAAGCGGCCCAGGGGTGGCGTAAAGGGCGTGTAAACAGGGGCGTACGCTGCGGACATGAGCGAGCGAAGAGCCTTGCTGAGGCGCATACGCGTGTGGTTGGTCGTCTTTATCGTCTGTCTGGTGCTGAGCGGGCTGACCGCCTTTCCGCTCGTCCATGAACTCCACTGGGCCGAGGACCTGTTGAAGTCCTCGGCCTCTCCCGTTCCCGAGCACTTCCCGGCCCTGATGGAGTGGATCACCAGGGTTCGCACCGGTCTCGACGAGGCCGACGCGAAGTACCCCTTCGTGCTGTACGGCACCGACTGGCTGGCCTTCGCGCACCTCGTCATCGCGGTTGCCTTCTACGGCCCCTACCGCGACCCGGTCCGCAACATCTGGGTCATCGAGTTCGGGATGATCGCCTGCGCCGGGATCATCCCGCTCGCCCTGATCTGCGGACCGATCCGCGGCATTCCCTTCTGGTGGTCGGTCATCGACATGTCGTTCGGAGTCTTCGGGGTGATCCCGCTGCTCGTCGTACGCCGCATGATCAAGCGGCTGGAGGCCCTGTCGCAGGAGAAGCCGCCGGCACCGGTGTCCGCTGCGGCGGCCGTCTGAGCCCCGCCCCCCGTAAGCCCATTAAGGCTTCCGCTTAAGGCTTCCGCGCCACCGCGCCGAACTGGGCGACTTCCGCCGCACCGGGCTCGGCGCGCCAGCGGGCACAGGACACGATGCCCGGCTCCACGAGTTCGAGCCCCGTCAGGAACGTGGCGAACTCGGCGCGGCTGCGCGCGGTGATCGGCGGGGTGGCGTTCTCGTTCCAGAACCGCATCGCCGCCTCGTTGCCCTCACCGCCCAGTTCCAGCGTGGGGTGGGTGAGCACCAGATAGCTGCCGGACGGCATCGCGTCCATCAGCGTCCGTACGATCCTGCGTGCCTCGTCCGTGTCGAGGACGAAGTTGAGGATGCCGAGCAGCATGACCGCGACCGGCTTCTTCAGGTCCAGCGTCGGTTCGACGGCCCGCAGGATCTGTTCCGGGTGACGGGCGTCGGCGTCGATGTACTCGGTCGCGCCCTCCGGCGAACTGGTGAGCAGCGCGCGGGCGTGTGCCAGCACGATCGGGTCGTTGTCGACGTACACGATGCGGGAGCCGGGGGCGGTGTACTGGGCGACCTCGTGCGTGTTGTCGGCGGTCGGCAGGCCGGAGCCTATGTCGAGGAACTGGCCGATCCCCGCGTCACCGGCGAGATATTGGACGGCCCGCCATAGGAACGCCCGGTCGGCGCGCGCCACTTCGCGGATGCTCGGATACATGCCGGTGACCTGGTCGCCGACCGCCCGGTCCACGGGGTAGTTGTCCTTGCCGCCGAGCCAGTGGTTCCAGACCCGCGCGTTGTGGGCGATGTCGGAACGGATGCGCTCGTTGAGAGGGGTGCTGCGGGCTTCGGTCACGTCTTTGCTCCTCTGGCTCCGGGGGCTCGCATCACGGCGGATGGACGGCGCGGTCCATGATGCCGGACCGATCAAGAAGGGCTGGTAGCCAAGTCTCGATCCATCGAGCTCGCTGCGTTGCCGGTCGTCGGCGCAGCCCGCTGCGCTTTCCTCCCTCCGCCTTGCGATCGCACGCACCGAACGCCCCCGGCCCCGCCCTGTGGGCGGACGACGCTACTTTCGACACACGCCCTAGAGTGTGGGCATGATCTCGCCTGGCTACCTCTCCGAACTGTTTTCGCTGGACGGCCGGGTCGCCGTGGTGACGGGCGGCAGTTCCGGCATCGGCCGAGCCGTCGCCGGGGCCCTCGCGCGAGCGGGGGCGAGCGTGGTGATCGTGGCGCGTAAGGAGTCGGAACTGGCCGCCACGGTTGACGAGCTGGCGGCGGACGGCTGCCGGGCGGCCTGGGTGAGCGCCGACCTGAGCACCCGCGACGGGGTGCGCGCGGCGGCGGAGCAGGCAGCCGAGGTGTTCGGCGAGCCCGACATTCTCGTCAACAGCGCCGGGATCAACCTGCGGCCGCCGATGGGCGAGCTGGGCGAGGACGTGTGGGACGCCACGATGGCGGTGAACCTGGAGGCACCCTACTTGTTGGGCCAGCGGTTCGGGCCCGGCATGGCCGAGCGGGGCTTCGGGCGGATCATCCACATCACTTCCCAGCAGGCGCACAGGGCGTTCGTCCAGAGCGGTGCCTACGGTGTCTCCAAGGGGGCGCTGGAGGCACTGGCCCGCTCACAAGCTGAGGCGTGGTCGCCACACGGCGTCACCTGCAACACGCTGGTGCCCGGCTTTGTCATGACCCCGCTCAATGCGCGGCTGTCGTCCGACCCGGAGAAGGTGGCGGCGCTGGCCACGCGCACGATGGTCGGGCGCAACGGCCTGGCCGAGGACTTCGCCGGAGTGGCGGTGTTCCTGGCCAGCCACGCCTCCGGCTACGTCACCGGGCAGGCGATCTTCGTCGACGGCGGGTTCTCCGTTCACTGAGTCCAGCTCGGAGATCGGCGAGCGTGGCGGTCACGGGGCAGGTTTGCCGGCACGGACCATGACGTAGCCCATTTTGTCCCGGCACAGGCCGAGGATCAGCGGATAGGCCGAGTCCAGTTGCGTGGCGACGTCGGTGCCCAGGAGTTCCTCGATCTGCCGGCGACGTGCCGCGAAGATCTGGGCGATCAGGTGGTAGGTAGGTGTGAAGTCACCGGTCCTGTCACGTACGCGGTCGATGGTGAAGCCGACCTGCCGGGCGAGGGCTGGGTAGTGGTCGAGGGAGCCAGGTAGGCGAGCGAGCGCGAAGCCTGCGCGGAACAGCGTCACATCCTGGTCGGTGAACGGGACGTGTTCGAAGCAGTCCGCCAGGACGAGCCGGCCACCGGGGCGCAGAACGCGCCTGACCTCGTGCAGAGCACGGGGGCGGTTGGCGAAGTGCGCGAACGACTCGATAGCCCACACGGCATCGAACGACGCGTCCTCGAATGGCAGGTTCATCGCGTCGGCCTGCAGGAACCCGGTGCGGTCGGCGACTTGGGCGCGGGCGGCGCGGTCGCGGGCCTGCTCGACCTGGGCGCTGCTGGCGGTGATACCGAGGACATGCCCGCCGGAGACCTGAGCCAGACGGACCGTGGGCCGCCCGGTGCCGCAGCCCACGTCCAGCGCCCGTTGACCGGGCCCGAGGGCGAGCTCGTCGATCAGTTCATCGGTCCACCGGTCCTGCGCAGCTGTCAGCTCCTGCCACGCCTCGTCCGCCGACAGCGTCCGCCCGGGCTTCGGGCGCAACCCGTCGTCCCACATGCCCAGGTGCATGCTGTCGCCCATCGTCAGGCTGTACAGACCCCCCAAGCGGTCGTACCACGCTCCGACCTCCTGCACGGAAGGCCCCTGATCCGCTGCCTGCTCCATCGCGTCCTCCCTGCGCGGACCGGTCCGGGCCGATACGCCGCGCCCGGCTCCCTTCCGCCGTGCGCCCTTCAGCATGCGGGGCCGGTGAACCTGCGGGGAAGGGCGTGGGGGCAGAACTCGGCGCGCCCCCCGCACCACGACGCCACGGCCCCGCCGCACAGGTTAAGACCGACCGGCAAATGGGGGGCGGCGTCGCGGGGCTGGGCACGCACATCTGCCGCGTTGTCGTCAATCACCAACGCGCCGCGTTGGCTCAATCCTCCGCCTTGCAGCTGCACGCACCCAGCCCCGCTCCTTCTCCCACCCCCCCATTTGCCGGTCGGTTTAAAGAGTGCAGGAGTTGGTGAGTACTTTCTGCAGCGTGTCGACCCGGTTGGTGGTGATCGAGTCGACCCCCTGCCGGACGAGGCGGCGCATGGTGCGTCGCGTGTCGGCCGTCCAGGCGGAGACAAGCAGTCCGTCCCGGTGGAGACGGTCCGTCAGCTCCCGATCCACCAGGCCCGAACCGGTAGTTCAGCCACCGCTGCCTCACCGCGTCCAGCAGCGCGGCGCGCGGGGGTGCGAGGGTTGTCCAGGTCAGGGCGATCTCGGCGTTCGGATCGGCGGCCCGTACGCGCAGCATGGCATCCGGGCCCGCGCAGTAGTACGCCCGCTCACCCATCCCGCACTCGCGCACCACACCGACGATCCTGCGTACGGAATCATCGGTGGAGCCGGGCAGATCGACCATGACGCGGTGTGTTCCGGCGGCGAGCAGGGCGTCGCGCAGTGTGGGCACACCACCCGCGGTCAGCTCGGTGAGCTCCTTGTGGGGCAGCCGGTCAAGACGCACGTCATGGCCCCACAGCCGCTCCAGTGTGGAGTCGTGCAGCAGGACCGGTACGCCGTCGCGGGTGACCCGCACATCGATCTCGACCGCGTCCGCCCCCCGTTCGAGGGCGGAGCGGATCGACGGCAGCGTGTTCTCGCGGACACGGTACGGATCGCCGCGATGGGCTACCGGGGCTATTCGCTTCACCACCGGGCTTCGGCCCGGTGGTGAAGCGAATCTTTGGCCTGCTCTGACCTCGGCTGTGTGCACGGATCTGCACTGTTCACGCTGACCAGAGTCAGAGTGGCCGGTTCTGCTGCTCGATGTACTGCTTGACGATGCTGAGCGGTGCGCCGCCGACGGACCCGGCGAAGTACGAGCCGGACCACAGGCGCTGTGCGCGCCAGTAGTGGCGGTGGAGGTCGGGGAACTCCTGGCGGAGTCTGCGCGAGGACACGCCCTTGAGGGAGTTCACCAGTTTCGAGACGGCGGCCTTCGGCGGGTAGTTCACGAGGAGGTGGATGTGGTTGGTCTCGCCGTTGAACTCCACCAGTTCGGCCTCGAAGTCCTCGCACACGCTTCGCGTGATCTCCTCGCACCGTGTCAGGTGCTGGTCGGCGAAGACGGAGTGCCGGTACTTCGTCACGAAAACCAAGTGGACATGCATGCGAAAAACACAGTGACGGCTTGTACGAATGTTCTCATCGATACCCATAAACCAACTGCGTATCATGCTGGGCGTGCAGCTTCGGTACAGCTTCCGCCTGTATCCGAGCGCCGGTC
>NZ_JBEOYU010000062.1:0-30337 GCF_040297265.1 Streptomyces sp. NPDC001832 | reverse complement strand
CTCGTACTGGGCGTACGAGGACGATCCCGACAACGCGGCGAGCGTGCGTGCCAGGCGTCGCGGGGCAGGCGGGACTTTCGAAACACGCCCTAGACCTATTGGTCCATTGCTGCTTCCTGGAGGATTGGGATCCCATGAGCAACCGTGCAGTCCTGGAGGTGATCGCTCTCGACGCGGAGGACGCGGTCGCCGCCCAGGCGGGTGGTGCAGACCGGCTTGAGCTGGTCACCGACATGGCGGCGGACGGCCTGACCCCGTCCTGTGCGACCTTCGCGGAGATCCGGGCCGCGGTGGACATTCCGCTGCGGGTGATGCTCAGGCTGACGGGCGGCTTCGCGGCCGGCGACATCGACGTGCTCGTGGCCGCGGCGCGCGAGCTGCGGGCGGAGGGTGCCGAGGAATTCGTCCTGGGCTTCCTCGACGCCCAGGGCCGCCCGGACCTGGTCGCAGTCGAACGCCTCGTCGCCGAGCTGGACGGCTGCCGCTGGACCTTTCACCGCGCGATCGACCGGGCCGCCGACCGGGACACCCTGCGCAAGCAGCTGGCGGACATGCCCGGCCTGGACACGTACCTCACGGCGGGTTCGCCGAAGGGCGTCGACGACGGCATCCCGACGCTCCTGGCCGAGGCGGCGCGCAAGGGTGAGCCCGGGTACGAGCCGCGGATCCTGGTGGGCGGCGGGCTCCGCCTGGACCACCTGCCGGAGCTGCTGTCCGCGGGCATCGACGCCGTACACATCGGCGGTGCGGCACGCCCGGCCGGATGGGCGGGGCCGGTGGACGCGGCGGTGGTACGGGAGTGGCGGGCGGTGCTTGACGCGTAGCGGGGGCGGGGTGGGTCGTGCCGCGGCGGGCTTGTTCCCCGACCCGCCCCTTCCCGTAACCGGGGCTCCGCCCCGGACCCCGCTCCTCAAACGCCGGAGGGGCTGGAACGCGCCGCGCTACCGCAGTCGAGTCGGCAGTTCCGCCGCATGCACCACCGTCAACCCCGACACCGCACGCGTCAGCGCCACGTACAGCCGGCGCAGCCCTGTGCGCTCGTCCGGCTCGCCGTCCACCACCGCGGCCGGCTCGTCCAGTACCACGTAGTCGTACTCCAGGCCCTTGGCCAGCGACGCCGGGACCAGGGTCAGCCGGGACTCGGCGGTCGTCTCCTCACCGGGGGACAGGTACGCGTGGCCCGCCGCGGCAAGCGCGTCCGCCAGCGCCGGAATCCGCGCATCGGCCGCGATCAGCCCGATCGACCCCTCCTGAGTCAACGACTCCTCGCACGCCGCCAGCACCGCCGCGTCCAGCTCCGCCGGATCACCCACCCCCCGTACTTCCAGCGAACCCGGCGACTCACGCACCGACTCCACCGCCGCGAGCCCTGGTGAGATCACCGGCAGCAGGCGTGACGCGTACGCGATCACCTCGCGCGGCACACGGAAGCCCGCCGTCAGCTCCTCCACCACCGCGTCCGACTTGCCCAGGTGGTGCAGCGCCTGCGCCCAGCTCTCCGTCGACCACGGCGTCGTGCCCTGCGCGAGGTCACCGAGGATCGTCGCCGAACCCGTCGTGCAGCGGCGGCCCACCGCCCGGTACTGCATGGGGGACAGGTCCTGCGCCTCGTCGAGCACGACATGACCGAGCGAGTGCGTACGCGCCACCAGGTCGTTCGCCTCGTCGATCAGAACCGCGTCCGCCGCCGACCACTTCGCGGACTTCACGCTGCGGACCGGCCTGGTCCACAGGATCGCCTTCTGCTCGTCCTCGGTGAGCAGCCCCTTTGCGTGCGCGGCCAGGAACTCCGCGTCGATGAGCAGCCGCAGAACGAGCTTGGCCGGTTCGACGGCCGGCCAGATCGCCTTCACGGCCGCCTTCACAGCGGGGTTACGGGCCACCGTGTTCTGCACCCGGTCGTCGGGCGCCTCGCCGGCCTCCTCCATACGGACCAGGACACAGTGCGCGATGCGCTGCGGAAGCGCCTCATGGGCGGCCCCGTATCGCATGTCGCGGGCCAGCAGTTCGGTGACGATCTCCTCCAGCTCGTACGCCGGCACCCGCCAGCGGCGCGAACCGCGCACCACCATCACCGGCTCGGTCGGCAGCGTCACATGTGAACGGATCGCCCGCCGCAGCACCTCCGCCATCCTGGCGTCGCCCTTGACGACGGCGGCGGCCGCCGAGTCCGTGCCGCGCACCTCGACGTCCGCCGTCACCAGATCGTCGACGGTCGCCTGCTTCACCTCCAGCTCACCGAGGGCCGGGAGCACCTGCTCGATGTAGTGCAGGAAGGAGCGGTTCGGCCCGATGACCAGCGTGCCGGTACGGGCCAGGCGCTCCCGGTGGGCGTAGAGGAGGTACGCGACACGGTGCAGGCCGACGGCCGTCTTGCCGGTGCCGGGCCCTCCCTGCACGCAGACCGTCCCGCCGAGACCGCTACGGACGATCTCGTCCTGCTCCGGCTGGATCGTCGCGACGATGTCACGCATCGGGCCGACACGCGGCCGCTCGATCTCTGCCTGGAGGAGCTTGCTGGTCTGCGCGGCCTCGGTGGGGTCGGTGAGGTGCTCGTCCTCGTACGCGGTCAGTTCACCGCCGGTGTAGCCGAAGCGGCGGCGCAGGCCGACGTCCTGAGGGTCCTTCCTCGAGGCCCGGTAGAACGGCTGCGAGACGGGCGCGCGCCAGTCGATGACCATCGGGTCGCCGTCGGCGTCATGGACGTGGCGGCGCCCGATGTAGAACTGTTCCCCCTCTGCCCCTTCGGCCTGATCGGCACCCACCGCGTGCAGGTAGTCCAGGCGGCCGAAGAAGAGCGGGGTGTGGGCGAGATCGGCAAGGGACTTGATGCGCTCGTCGATCTTGGCCTGCAGGACGGCCGCGTTGACCCAGTTCGCGGTGACATCGCGGATGTCGAGGGCCTGGGCGTCCTCGCGCATGGCGCGCAACGCGGAACGGGACGCGGCGAGATGGGCGCGTTCACGAGCCAGGGGATCGGTGGTGGTGTCGCTTTCGTGTTCGTGCGCGGGCACGTGTTGCCTCCGGCTTTTCGACGCAGGACGGCGGACCGCACTGCGCCCCCGCCACGGCTCGGGAAGCGATGCGGTCCGCTCGGGGATCCATCACGGGGTACGCACACAGGCGTACGCACAGCTGTCGGCCGGTTTCCGTCCGGTCGGCGGCGCTCCCCCGGCTGCCGGCGATGGCCGGTACCACGGTGCGGGAGGCGGGCAGACCGGCGATTGTATCGACCGTCCTCGTCACGGTCGAACGGTTTTGATGCCGGGTCCCCTCCCGCAGGGGACGCCGTGCGACCGGAGACCTGCACGCACCGCTTCTTCTTCCACTACGCGGGTGAGGCCGTTAGCTGTCGGTCAGCAACTCGTCCGCGTCCACGATCCGGTACGCGTACCCCTGCTCGGCCAGGAACCGCTGGCGATGCGCCGCGAAGTCCTGGTCGATCGTGTCGCGGGCGACCACCGAGTAGAACCGCGCCTCGTGCCCGTCGGCCTTCGGCCGCAGTACCCGGCCGAGCCGCTGTGCCTCCTCCTGCCGCGAGCCGAACGTCCCCGACACCTGAATGGCGACGGTCGCCTCCGGCAGATCGATCGAGAAGTTCGCGACCTTCGACACCACCAGGACGTTGAGCTCGCCCTCCCGGAACGCGTCGAAGAGCTTCTCGCGCTGGGCGTTGCTCGTCTCGCCCTTGATCACCGGGGCGTTCAGATGCTCACCCAGCTCGTCGAGCTGGTCGATGTACTGCCCGATGACAAGGGTCTGCTCGCCTTGGTGCCTGCGCACCAGTGCCTCCGCCACCTTCTGCTTCGTCGCGGTCGTCGCACAGAACCGGTACTTCTCCTCGGTCTCCGCGGTCGCGTACGCAAGCCGCTCCGAGTCCGTCAGATTGACGCGCACCTCGACACAGTCGGCGGGCGCGATGTAGCCCTGCGCCTCGATCTCCTTCCACGGGGCGTCGAACCGCTTGGGCCCGATCAGCGAGAACACGTCCGACTCGCGGCCGTCCTCACGCACCAGCGTCGCCGTGAGGCCGAGGCGTCGCCGGGCCTGCAGGTCGGCGGTGAACTTGAAGACGGGCGCGGGCAGCAGATGCACCTCGTCGTAGATAACCAGACCCCAGTCGCGGGAGTCGAACAGCTCCAGGTGCGGGTAGACACCCTTGCGGCGGGTCGTCAGTACCTGGTAGGTGGCGATGGTGACCGGCCGGATCTCCTTGCGTGTACCGCTGTACTCGCCGATCTCGTCCTCGGTCAGCGAGGTCCGCTTGACCAGCTCGTGCTTCCACTGCCGGGCCGAGACGGTGTTCGTCACCAGGATCAGCGTGGTCGCCTTGGCCTGTGCCATCGCACCAGCCCCGACCAGCGTCTTCCCCGCACCGCAGGGCAGCACGACGACACCCGAACCGCCGTGCCAGAAGCCCGCGACGGCCTGCTTCTGGTACGGCCGCAGCGCCCAGCCGTCCTCGGCGAGATCGATGGGGTGCGCCTCGCCGTCCACGTACCCGGCGAGGTCCTCCGCCGGCCAGCCCAGCTTCAGCAGCGTCTGCTTGATCTGCCCGCGCTCCGAGGGGTGCACGGCCACGGTGGCCGGATCGATCCGTGCCCCGACCAGCGGCTGGATCTTCTTCGACCGGAGGACCTCCTCCAGCACGGGCCGGTCCGTGGAGGTCAGCACCAGACCGTGGACCGGATGCTTGGAGAGGGTGAGGCGGCCGTACCTGGCCATCGTCTCGGCGATGTCGACGAGCAGCGCGTGCGGAACGGGGTAGCGCGAGTACTGCACGAGCGCGTCGACGACCTGCTCGGCGTCGTGCCCGGCGGCGCGCGCGTTCCACAGCCCGAGCGGGGTCAGCCGGTAGGTGTGGATGTGCTCGGGGGCGCGCTCCAGCTCGGCGAAGGGCGCAATCGCCCGACGGCAGGCGTCGGCCTGATCGTGGTCGACCTCCAGGAGCAGCGTTTTGTCGCTTTGGACGATGAGTGGTCCGGTCACGCGCGACGGCCCTTTCTGCTGCGGGAACGGCCGGGAACGGCCAAACGTCCAGTGTGCCGCATACCGGCGAGACCGGTCGGGCTGACTGGTTGGATGAGGCGTGCGGGCTCGAACGCGGGGCCGGACCCTACAGGCTTCGGGTGACCGTCAGGCCTCAGCGTGCGGCGTCGTCGGCCAGTTCGGCGACGCTGGTGATCCGGTGCAGCGGATACGTGCGAACCTCGTCCGCCGTGTGGTCGTACGCCGTGACGAACCCGCCCTCGACCCGGACCGGGGCGATGACGCGCTGGCTGGCAGCTCCGTCCGCGTTGACGTAGCCGATCCAGAGCGCCGAGCCGGTCATCACGGCAGCCTGGACGGTGGCGAGGGTCTCGGCGGAGGTCGTACGAGTCAGGGAGCCGGCCGGGGCCGCGGGTGCGTCGGCCGGGTCCTTGCGGACCACCGTGGCGGCCGTGTCCCCGGCGCGGATCGCCCGTACCGCCGCGCCGAGCAGGGTGGCGTCCGGGACCGGTGGGCCCTCGGGCACGGGGGCGGGGGGTGTGCGGGGCGGGGTGCGGCGGGCACCCGAGCGGGTGATCAGAACATCGCCCTCGGCGGACTCGGCTGCCGGCGCGTACCCCATCTCGCGCAGCCCTTCGAGCAGGGAGGCCGGGTCGACCTGGGCGGCCAGGGCCGTAGGTGCGAGGCGGCGCAGGCGCAGGGCGGCCGAGCGCTTGTCGACGAGGATCTCGTTGAGCACGGCCTCGTCGTCGCAGCGTACGTACGAGGAGGCGGCGCCGATCCGCAGATGGCCGTGGCGGCGGGCCACGTCGTCGATGAGGTAGCTGAGCGGCTGCGGCACCGGCGTACGGCTGTGGGCGGTGAGGAAGGCGTGCAGATCGGCTGCGGACTGTCCGGTGTCCAGGGCGCGGCGTACGGACCCGGGGGTGAACCGGTAGACCGTCGCGCCGCCCTTCGACTCGATGTCCGCGAGGGCGGAGAGCATGTCCGCCAGGGGGCGCTCCAGCGGGCCGGGGGCGACGGCCGTCAGGTCGGCCTGGAGCAGGATGTGGTCGAGCGGCTCGGGGATGAGGGGCGCGAGCAGCGTGGCGGCCTCGGCGGGTCCGGAGTCGAGCAGGGCGCGGGTGTGCGCGGCGAGCGCGCCACGGCCGGTGATGCCGAGGAGCTCGGACTCGCTCAGCGTCCACAGGGCGATCCGGGAGCGCAGGTCGGCGGTGCCCCCGGTGGAGGCGGAGGCGCCGCGCAGCGGGCGTTCCCAGCGGAGCCGGGCGAGGAGTGTCTCCGGGTCGGGGGCGGTGCCCGGTTCCAGGGCGGCAAGGAGGGCCAGGACCCGGTGGCGTACCTCGGGGGCGGCGGAGCGGTCGAGGTCGGGGCCGAGGGCGGACAGGGCCCGGCCCTTGGCGTCCTGGCCGCCGGCCAGGCCTGCGGTACGGGTGGCGGCGAGCCAGGCGGTGGCGAGGCGCACCCAGCGGTCCTGGGCGGGGAGTTCGGCCCAGTCGTCGTACGCGGGTGTCGGCGCGTACCGTTCGTCGGCCTCTCCGTCGGAAGCCAGCAGCCCGGCCGCGTAGGCGAGTTCGACCCAGAAGGCGGCGACGGGCTCGGAGACGTCGAGGGTGGCGGCTGTCTTCTTCAGCTCGCGGACACTGAGCCCACCGGCGCGCAGTATCGCGGGACCGCCGTCGTTCCAGCTCTTCAGCAGTTCCTCGACGGTGGTCACGGCCAGGAACGCCTGACCGGCCGCGGCACTGTCCACAGCCTGGGGATCACGGTTCGCGACCGCCTCCACGGCGGGCGGCCACGGCTCCGGTACGCGGTGGGCGCGCCCGGCCCGCAGATGCAGGGCGGCCTCGCGGGGCAGCACCACGGTGCGGGTCGACACGGGCAGCAGCAGCCCACGGTCGCGCAGCCATTTCACGGGCGGGGTGGGGTTCGGCGTCACTTCCCCGTACGGCGGCCCCCACACCAGCCGGTCCAGTACGGACAGGGCTTCGGCGGGGGCGGTGTCCAGCAGCTCGCCCATCCTGGCCCGGTCGGTGAAGAGCGCGGACAGGGAGGTCACGGCGGAGACCGGGTCATGGGTGGCGGGCAGTCCGGCGGCCGCCAGGATGTCCTGGAGGCGGCCCGGCGACATTCCGGCGGTCGCCTCCGCGACGGTCGGGCCCAGACCGGTGGGGGAGGGGTGCTGCGGGGACGGCGCGAGGAGTTCGCGTGCGATGCGCACCAGCCGCAGCCGGTCGTCCTCGCCCCAGACGAGGGCCTGTTCGCGCAGGGTGCCCAGGGCGGCGGGCAGCGCGTCCGCGATCGTCGCGCCCGCGTCGTCGCGGTGCTCGCCGTCGTCCCGGCCGTCGCCGGTGAGGAGGCCGAGCAGCGTCTCGTACGGGGCGGGGTCGGGCGCCACGGCCAGCGCCTCGGCGGTTTGCAGAGCGAACCGGTCGAGGTGTTCCAGTGCGCGTACGACGGAGGCACGCGTGCCGGCTCTCGTCGCGAGCTGAGTGATGTCGCTCGGTACGGGGGTGAGGAGATCGGGGCGGGCATGCAGCAGCGCCGCCAATGACTCGTCGTCCCGGGCGCGGAGAGCTTCGGCGAGCGTCCGCGGTGGTGTGGTCATCCCCATCCATGCCACGTTAGTCGCTTCGGACAGGCCTGAGGGGCCATCCGACAGCCTCTGAGGACGCTACCGTCGGTGCAGGCCGGTAGAGGGGAATCAGCGCGTGGGGATCGAGAGCGACCAGCTCGTCTACGACTATCTGAGCCGGATCGGGGACCTGGCACAGCAGCAACAGCTGTCCTCGGGCACCCGGATGAGGCTCGTCTCGACCCTCCGCGGCGAGATCGACCGGCAGCGCGGAACGCAGCCCGCGGACACCCCGGCGGCGGTCCGCCGCATCATCGGCAGACTCGGCACACCGGACGAACTGGTCGCCGCCGCGGCCGCGTCGGCGGACGGGACGGTGGGGCTGCCCCAGGGGTCGGAACCTGCCGCGGGGGAGGGGCGCGGCTTTCCCCGTCCGCGCAAGGGGATGCTCCGAAAAGACAGTTCCGGCAAGGGCGCGTCGCAGGCGCGGGAACAGGCGCCGGACGGGGAATCGGAGGGCACGACGGACTCCGCGGCTCCGGAAGCGGCGGCCGGTCGGGTGCCTTCGCCGCCGCACATGGCCGGTACGGACGAACTGGGGCCGTCCGGAAGCGAGCCCGACTGGTGGCGGATCGAGCCGGGGCCGTTCGGTGACGGGGTCGCTGTGCCGGGGTTCACCGGCGGCGTCGAGATCCCGGACATGATGAGGCCGCCGCCGGCCCGGGACGCCGTTCCGAGCCCGCGCCCGCGCACGGGCGACTTGCTGGACGAGGGCGACGGCAGTCCCGAGGGCGACGGCACCGACGAGGCACCGCGACGCCGGTGGCTCCCGCGACCGGGCCGCCGCGCCCCGCGCGAGGGCGGGGCGACGGGCCTCGGGTTCTCCCACCCGTTGCTGCTGCTCGCCGCCGCGCTGCTGGTCACCGGCGCGGTGATGGGCTCCTGGCCGGCCCTGGCGGGCGGCTGGCTGCTGGCGTACGGCTCACGCAAGCTGTCCCGCGCGGAGGCAAAGTGGGCGGCGCTGGGGGTGCCGGGCGTGGTCGTGGCGGGCGCACTCGTCTGGCTCTGGGGCCGGACGGAGGGCCGCTGGGGCGAGCCGATCCCGCAGGACGGTATGGGGGAGGCGCTGAGCGGGTTGTGGCCGGTGGTGGTACGCACGGCCGCGGTGGCTTCGGCGGCGTTTCTGGTGTGGCGGGCGCGGAAGCGGGAGCGGTAGGCGAGGCGGGGCACCGGGGCGTGAGGCCGACTCTCCCCGTGCGCCATGCGTAAAACTCTTCGTTTCCTACTCGTTTGACACGATGGGCTCATGTCCGAGACGACGTACAGCATCGGTGAGGGGCCGGCTACGAGAGTCAGCCTCTCTCTGCCCGAAGGGACCGCCGAAGCGATCCGTGCCCGGGTCGGCAAGCGGGAGTTCTCCGCGTTCATCGCCGCGGCCGTCGAGCGGGAGCTCCGGGGGCGGGTGCTGGACGAGTACCTGGCGGACTACGAGAGCCGTAAGGGCCCGGTCTCCGAGCAGGCGCGGCAGCGGGCGCGCCAGGTCTTCGACGAGGTGTTCGCCGAGGAGGGCCAGTGGCCCGCCGCAAGCTGATCCACCTCACGGTGTGAGCGGCGCGACGTCCCGTTCTCAGGGGAGCACCGGCGCCGGGCCGCCGCAGCACGGTTCGAGGTCACGCCGCGGGGCATCGTCCTGGCGGGCGCCACCCGGGACGGGCCGGGAACCGATACGCGGGTTCACGGCGTCGGCGCGGCCTGCCAGGGAGCCCCCGGCACCACAAGCGGCGAACCCGTCACCGGGTCCGGGACGATCACCGCGTCCAGGCCGAAGACCTCGCGTACGAGGTCGGCGGTGACGATGTCCTTCGGGTGGCCCTCGGCGACGATCCGGCCCGCCTTCATGGCGACCAGGTGGTCCGCGTACCGGGCGGCCTGGTTGAGGTCGTGGAGCACGGTGACGACGGTCCGGCCGCGGGTGCCGTCCGCCGCCGGGGCGGTGAGCCGGCGCACCAGGTCCAGGACCTCCACCTGGTGCGCGATGTCGAGGTACGTGGTCGGCTCGTCGAGCAGCAGCAGATCGGTCTCCTGCGCGAGCGCCATCGCGATCCAGACACGCTGGCGCTGCCCGCCGGACAGTTCGTCCACGGACCGGTCGCCGAGCTTGGTGATGTCGGTGCGCTCCATCGCGTCCGTCACCGCCCGCTCGTCCTCCTGGGACCACTGCTGCCACCAGTGCTGATGCGGCTGCCGGCCACGGGCGACGAGGTCGGAGACGGCGATCGCCTCGGGGGCCACCGGGGTCTGCGGCAGCAGCCCGATCGACTGCGCGATCTGCCGGGTGGGGATCTTCGACAGCTCGGTGCCGTCGAGGAGCACCGCCCCGCCGCGCGGCTTGAGGAGCCGGCCGAGCGCGCGCAAAGTGGTCGACTTGCCGCAGGCGTTCGGGCCGACGATGACGGTGACCTTGCCGTCGGGAACGGCGAGGTCCAGCTCCTGCACGACGGTGCGGTCCTCGTACGCGAGAGTCAGCTGCCGCGCGGTAAGACGGCTGGTCGCCGCCCTCGCCGTGGTGTCGGACGTACGGGTCGAGCTCATGCGGTGCCTCCACTACGGCCACGGCCGCCGCCGTGACCGCGGATGATCAGCCAGATCAGATACGGGGCGCCGACCGCCGCCGTCAGAACGCCCACCGGCAGCTCGGTAGGTGAGAAGAGCGTGCGCGCCAGCAGATCCGCGAACACCACGATCACCGCACCGAGCAGCGCCGAGCAGAACAGCGGAATCTGCGCGGTACGGGTCATCCGTCGGGCGATCTGCGGGGCGAGCAACGCCACGAAGTCGACCGGCCCGGCGGTCCCGGTCGCCACGGACGCCAGGATCACGCCGAGTGTGACGAGCCCCAGCCGCACGCGTCCGAGACGCACCCCGAGGGCCGTCGCGGTGTCGTCGTCCATCGAGACGGTGCGCTGGGCGCGGGCGGCCCACAGCACGGCCGGCAGCAGGATCAGCAGTGCCCAGCCGATCGGCGCGGCCTCGGACCAGCCGCGGCCGTTGAGCGAGCCGGACATCCAGATCTGCGCCTGCTGGGCGACCAGATAGTCGCCCTTCGTCATGAACAGCGTGGTGACCGACCGCAGCGCGATGGCGAAACCGATGCCGATGAGGACGAAGCGGGTGGCGTGCAGCCCACCGCGCCAGGCGAAGACGTACACGAGGACAGCCGCGGCCAGCCCGCCGATGACGGACAGATACGGCAGCACGGTGTACGAGGTGACGCCGAAGGTCATCGCGCCGACCGTGAGCGCGCTCGCCCCCTGAGTGATGCCGATGATGTCGGGGCTCGCCAGCGGATTGCGGGCGACGGTCTGGATCAGCGCACCGGCGATCCCGAACGCCGCGCCGACCAGCAGCCCCACGACCATCCGCGGCAGCCGCAGCGTGCCGACGACCAGCTCGTCGGGGGACGGCTGTCCCAGGATCACCTTCACGACCTCGCCGGGCGCGACGAAGGTCTCGCCGATGCAGAGGTACGCGACACAGACGGCGGCCAGCAGGACGACGAGGACGGCGGCGACGACGGCCGCCCGCCGGTGCAGCAGGAACCGGCCCCGCGCCCCGATCCGTACGACGTGGTAACCGGCGGGCCGTATCCGGACAGTGGTGTCGCTCATGCGGGCACCGCCTTCCGGCGTACCAACGCGACCAGGAAGGGAACGCCGATCAGTGCCGTCATCACGCCCGCCGGGACCTCGCTCGGCGGGAAGAGGACGCGCCCGATGACATCGGAGACGAGCAGCATGACGGGCCCGAGCAGTGCCGCCATCGGCAGCACCCAGCGGTGGTCGCTGCCGACGATCGCGCGCGCGATGTGCGGGACGGCGAGCCCGATGAACGCGATCGGCCCGGCCGCCGCGACGCCGGCACCGGTCAGCAGCGTGGCCCCGATGCCGCCGACGATCCGTACCGTCGCGACTTTCTGCCCGAGGCCCTTCGCCACGTCCTCGCCGAGCGCCAGCGCATCGAGCCCGCGGGCGACGGACAGTACGAGTACGGTCCCGACCAGCATGAACGGCCAGATCTGCTGGGCCACTTCGGCCTCGCGCCCGGCGATCGAGCCGGCCTGCCAGAAGCGGAACTCGTCCAGCGTGGACGCCTTGGTCGTCAGCACCGCCGTCGTCACCGACACCAGCAGCGCGTTGATCGCGGCGCCGCCCAGGGCGAGTTTCACGGGGGTGGCGCCCCCGCGCCCGCTGGAGGCGATGGCGTACACGGCGACGGAGGCGATCGCGGCCCCCGCGAATCCGAACCACACGTACCCCGTGAGTGTGTGGATTCCGCCGTACGCGATGGCCAGCACCACGCCCACCGAAGCGCCCTGGCTGATACCGAGGATGCCGGGGTCGGCGATGGGGTTACGGGTGATTCCCTGGAGAACCGTGCCCGCGAGGGCCAGTGCCGCGCCGACCATCAGCCCGATCAGTGTGCGTGGTACCCGCAGGCTCTGGACGACTTCGGCGGCTTCGGAGTCCCCGCCGTGCAGCAGGGCGTCGATCACCTCGGACGGGGGTATGGAACGGGCCCCCACGGCGAGACTGAGGAGAACCGCCACCAGCAGCGCCGCGACGGCCGCCGCCGTCGCGAGTGCGCGTCTGGTGAGGCGTGGAGCGGCGGCTGACATCGGACCCAATCGAAAGGGAAGCAAAGTTAGGCTTGGCTAAGTCTAAGCACCGTCGATTTCGGGCCCGAGGCCCGTACCGGGACGGGTGCGACGTTCCGGTGCCACGACCGTCCCGCGACAATGGAGTCCATGCCTTCGTACTCCCTGACGGTCGGCTTCGACCTCGACATGACGCTCATCGACACCCGACCCGGCATCAAAGCCGCCTACCTGGCGCTTTCTTCCGAGACGGGCACGCCGATCGACACGGATCTGGTGGTGAGCAGGCTCGGCCCGCCGGTCGACGACGAGCTGCGGAACTGGTTTCCGGCCGAGGCGGTGGCCGCGCACGCCGACCGCTACCGGGAGATCTATCCCACACATGCCATCGCCCCGAGCCCCGCGCTGCCGGGTGCCCGGGAGTCGATCGCGGCGATCCGTGAGCGGGGCGGCCGGGCGATAGTCGTCACCGCCAAGCACCTGCCGAGCGCGGAGCTGCATCTGGCGCACCTCGGGATCGAGCCGGATGCGGTGATCGGCGGCCTCTGGGCGGAGGCGAAGGGGAAGGCACTGCGCGAGCACGGCGCGGATGTGTACGTGGGCGACCACACCGGCGACGTACGGGGCGCCCGCACGGCCCGGGCGCTCTCGGTGGCGGTCACCACGGGTCCGTGCGACGCGGCGGAGCTCCGGGCGGCGGGCGCGGACGTCGTCCTGTCGACGCTGACGGAGTTCCCGTCCTGGCTGGCCGGGTACGCCGCGTAGACCCTCCGCCGGATGCGGGTTCACTGAGCGCCGTGCGTCGGAGCAGCGTCCGTCTTGGCCGCGCACTCCGCCCAGAGGGTTCTCCCGTCCTGCCCCGGCAGGTGCGGGGATGCGCGGATTGGTATCCCGGACGCAGCCGAATACGGCTGCGTCCGGCGTCGCGCAGACGCAGGGAGTACGGGCGCGGTGCCCGAACTGAGCAGTTCGGGCACCGCTGTAGCGCGTCGTCAGCTGGCGTCGGCGGGCGTCTGTCCGGGTTTGTCGGTGATGCTGCGGCTCAGGACCGCAGTGGTGCCGAGGACCTGACCGGCCTTGCCCAAGGAGGGGTTCTTTACCACGACACTGCGCGAGCCCAGGAACTCCAGGGTGTGCTTGTCGAAGATCCACTCGGTGCGCACCCCGGCGTGGACGCGGGCGACGGCGACGCCGGGGCGGCCTGTGGCGTCCACGGCGTCGCCCACGACGGTGACGCCGGGGATCTTGGCCGCGGCCTCGTACAGGGCGGCACTGACCTTCGGCGGCGCCAGCTGCTCGCGCAGCAGATCGCCGATCGTCTCGAACGCCTGCTGGTCCGGATTGGGCCCAGAGCCCTTTGTCTCGTCGTAGATCTTCTTCAGCAGCGCATCGGGGTCGGTGGGCAGCGACTGCAGGGTGCGGTAGGTCGGGTTGTTCAGCGTGGGCGCCGGACTGAAATCACCGACAATGAGGCCTCCCGGGTCGTCCTCCAGCTTGATGTCCTCGCCGTTCTCGCGCAGCAAGCCGGGGCGAGTTCCGTCGACCGAAAGCCAGATCTGCCGCAGGTGCAGCTTGTCCCGGTGCGTGACGCGGCCCTCGACGCTCATGCCGGACGAGGCGACCTTGCTGGCGATGTACACGTACTGGTCGTCGCGGACGGCGGGCGCGGGCTTGGACGCGGCAACGGTGGCGATACGGTTCAGCAGCACCGCAGCCGGTGTGGCGTTGGTTCCACGTGCGGACGGACCTGAGGCCACGGCCGAATCGGGGGCGGCGGTGGGGTGCTGGTCGAGCAGACCGCCGGTGGCCAGTGTGACAGCCATGGCGCCTGCGGCCAGCGGGATGGCCGCAAATGTCAGGCGGCGACGCCAAGTGTGAGACGTGGCGGCGGCATCGGTGTTGTGCTGGATTTCGCGCATCAAATGGTCCTTCAGGAGCCGGTGGCGGCGTCCATGCAGGTCCCGTTCGGCCGGGACCGGCAGCAGCCGGGCCAACTCCTCGCGCTCGGCCTGGGTGGGCCTGGGCGGCTTGGGGCTCATCGGGTTTCCTCCTGGGTGGGCCGGACCGCAGGGACGCGGTCACCATCTACCTGTCCGCAGCCCGCCTCCGAGTTCCCGCTCTTCAACGGAACTTCGACACCGGCGAACTTGCGGAGCTTCTTGCGGGCGCGCGAGAGGCGAGAGCGGACAGTGCCCACCGGGATGTCCAGCGCCTGGGCGGCGGCCGCGTAGTCCAGGCCGGACCAGATACACAACGCGACCACCTCGCGCTCCGCGCGGCGCAGCCGGGACAACGCTTCCTGCAGCACCGCTACTTGGCCCGCGTCGTCGATGCGGTCGACCAGATCCTCAGCGAAGTCCGGGAACACTTCCTCACACGGCAGACGGCTGACAGCCGCCTCGTGCCGCCGCGCGGCCCGGCGGATGTTCCTCGCGGTATTGGTCGCGATCCCCAACAGCCACGGCCGCAGCGACCCACCGTCCCGGTCCACCGTTTCGCGCAGCCGCCAGGCTTCCAAGAAGGTCAAGGACAGCACGTCCTCGGCTGCTGACCAGTCGCCGGCCAGCCGGAAGGCATGGTTGTACACCGCGCGGGCGTAATCATCGAAGAGAGTCCCGAATGTATCGGGGTCTCCCGCCCGTATTCGGGCGCGCACGCTCATCTCCATATCCACGACTGTCCGACCGGCCCGGACCAGTTCCCGGAACGTGATGTACGCCACTCGCAGGGGTTCCAAAAACACATTCGCCTCGCTGCGCCGTGTCGAGCAGGAGGCGTCACGGTAAGTACGACGCCCCGGCGCTGCGCGCACGCCGACCCGCGCTGGTCAGCTGGCTCGGGGTCACGATGTACCTGACCTCGGAGGCGATCAAGCAGACCCTGGCCGTCATCAGCGGCTTCGCACCCGGCACGGAGCTCATCGTGGAGCACCTCCTCCCGGCCGGACTCCGCGACGAGGCAGGTCAGTCGTATGCGGAGCTGGTCATGGCTGCGGCGGCCGAGCAGGGCGAGCCCTGGCAAACGTTTCTCAGCGTCGAGCAGATGAACGCCCTCCTACTTGAGTGCCGGCTCCAGCCAATCGAGTACGTCCGGCAACGCGAGACGATCGATCCTGCGGAGTGGGAACGTACCGACACACTCCGCCCGTTCGAGTTGTCCGTCCTCGCCCGTGCGAGCGTCCCCGCCCGCTAGGCCGATTCTCCGCACATGACCGGCTTTCGGATGAACTGACGATGTGTCCGTTCCCTTGGGTCGTTGGGTAGGGCGTGCCGATATCTCGCTCGTATGGTGCGTCTCTGCCCGCCGCCAGGGGTGACCGAACCGTGAAGTGGTCTGCTGTGGAGGAGACATTGGACATCGCGCTGCCGGCGGACTACAAGCGGCTCGTCGAGATGTACGGCGGCGGGTTCTTCGCGGGGGGTTCTCTGGCTGCTTGAACCGGGCCGCCCGGATGCGATGTTCGACCTGGTCGCCCAGACCGCGGAACGCGAGGAGACTCTCGCCGAACTCGGGTCTGTCAAATGAGCGGCTCTGTTCCGTAGTCGGTGGTGATGGCAAGTAACGAGCGTGGTCGAGGTTGTATGCGAGATGCCAACTCCTCTGTGACAAAAGTGTTTTCAGAGCTATCGGCACTGGTCATCGGTGATGTGGCGGACGACGACGAGGCGATCCGGGTCTTGGCCCAGACCTTCGGCGCCTCTGCGTGCCAACCAGGCCTGTGTCTCGCCCCCCGTGTCGACACCGATCACTGAGCGCTGCACGGCGGAGCCTCTTCTGTTTTCGCCGCGCATTCCACCCAGAGGAGCTTGCCGCCCTGCCCCGGCAGTCCGGTCCCCATGAGGTGGGCGCCCCAGCTCTCCGCGTAGAGGGTGACGAGATAGAGCCCGCGCCCCCGTTCGGCGAGCTCCTCCGGGGCTTCGGTGCTCCATCGGAAGGGGGCGGGGATGTGCGGGTTGGTGTCCCAGACGCTCAGCCGGATACGGCTGCGTCCGGCGTCGCGCAGGCGCAGGGAGTACGCCCCTGAGGAGTGCAGGTAGGCGTTGGTGACCAACTCGCTCGCCAACAGGTCTGCGATCTCGGTGAGTTCGCGCATGCCGTGCACGCGCAGAATCGTACGGAGGGTGGCACGGGCCACGCCTGGGGCGCGGGGATCTTGCGGGAGTTGGAGGGTGTACGTCCAGGGCGGGGATACCGTGGCACTGACCATGGAAGTCTCCGTTCACGGAGGGAGGTTGGAGGGTGCGCTTCGGGTTGCCCGGTGACGAGGCCGCTCCGTCGAGCGGGGTACTTCCGGGCGGGTGGCCCGAGTCAGAGACTAGATTCTCCGCAAGTTCTATTTGCACTGGATTCATGAAACTGCATGCAGATCCCCTCGTGTGAGTGATGAGTCGAACTCAACCCCGGCAGGAGGAGTTACATGGCAGGCAGATCGGCCCCCACCGGCCGGCGCATCCGAATCGCCGCCGAGTTGCGCAAATTGCGCGAGCGCGCCGGCCTCACAGCCACCGAGGCCGCCCGACTGCATGGCATAGGCCAGGGGCAGCTGAGTAACATCGAGAGCGCCAGGTTCGGGGTGAGCGGCGAGCGGCTGCGCGCGATGGCGCAGAACTACGCCTGCTCCGACCACGCCTTCATCGAAGCCCTGGTCGACATGGTCAAGGACCGGAAGCGCGGCTGGTGGTCCGAGTACCAGGAGCTCCTGCCGACGCCTCTCCTGGACCTTGCGGAACTGGAGCACCACGCCGAACGGCTGCGCGGCGCCATCACCGCACACATCCCCGGGCTGCTCCAGAGCGCCGACCACGCACGGGAGATCTTCCGGCAGCACGTTCCGGAGCTGCCGCCCCCGGACATTGAGCACCGTGTCTCGTTCCGCATAAATCGCCAAGCGGTCTTGTACGGGGCCGAGGCGATCCCGTACCAGGCACTCATCCACGAGGCCGCGCTGCGTACCGAAGTCGGCGGTCCCAAGACGGCACGGTCGCAGCTGCGCCACCTCCTCGACATGAGCGAGCGGGACCACATCACCATCCAGGTCATCCCGTTCAGGGCCGGAGCCATCCCCGGCTCCGGCCAGTCCATTTACTACGCGTACGGTCCAGTCCCCGAGCTGGATACCGTCCACCTCGACCAGTCCCACGGTCTCGCCTTCCTCGATGCCGAAACCCAACTCCGGAACTACCGAACCCTGTTCAGCAGGATCGAGGCTGCCGCGCTGTCGCCTGAGGACACCCGGAATCTGATCCACCACATCAGTCAGCACCTATGAGAGGAACGCTCATGCCCACTTACGACCACTGGCAGAAGTCGTCCCACTGCGCCCAGGGTGACTCGTGCATCCACATCGCCGGGGGTCCGGGAGAAGGGGTCAAGCTCACTGAGAGCGGTGACCCCACCGGGGCGATACTCCGCACCACACCGACCGCCTGGGCAGCCCTTGTACGCACCCTCAAGGAGAACCGCGCCCATGGCTGACATCCCCGCCGACCTGACCTGGATCCGTGCCACCCCTGAGGGCGAGGAGGGCCCCGGCCTCTGGATCGAGATCGCCTTCGGCCCGGACGAACTCGTGTACCTCCGTGAGACCGGCGACCCCACCAACGTCGTCACGACCACCCAGGCGAAATGGGATGCCTTCACCAAGGGCGTCATCGTCGGCGAGTTCGACCACTTCACCGAGCTCGCCGGCGAGGGCCCGGCCGCCCCGGCCTGACCTCGCCGGGCCTACCGCTCTTCCTTCTGTTGGGCGTCGTTCACGTGGTTGTTGATCTGCCGCAGCCGCTGCCAGGGGCCGCAGCAGCGAAGACCGCCGAGACGCCCTGCTGGTCGCCGAACGGGACGGAGTAGTCGTCGGCACGGTCATCGCCGGCTACGACGGCTGGCGCTGCACCCTGTACCGGCTGGCCGTCGACTCGGATCAGCGCCGCCAGGGCATCGCCGCCGCACTGCTCGCCGCCGCCCACGAACGCTTCGCGACACTCGGCGGCCGCCGGGCCGATGCCATGGTCCTGGACCACAACGAACTTGGTCAGCATGCCTGGCGCGCCGCCGGATACCACGCCGAGGAGCAGTGGAGCCGCTGGGTCAGACCGCTTGTCTGACAGTGCCGTCAACGCCTGAGGTCGTGCCGCCCCAGGGCCGCCAAGTCGCGGCAGGCGGGGAGGATCGCGGATGCCTGCCGACGGCGCACCCTGGGACGCGCGGGTCAGTCGCCCTGACCGGCGCTCCCCATCGGGCCGACCTTCACCTGGGAGTCGGAGCCGTCGGTGACGGGCAGCGTGGCGGCGCCCGGCCAGTCGAGGGTGACCGACTTCGTCTCGTCCGGTGGGGTCACCACCAGGCCCGTGATGCGGACGCCGGAGCCGCCCGACTTGTTGATCGGGTAGTTGATGCCGAAGTACACCGACTTCCCGTCCTTGAGGGTCATCGGGGTGGCCTTCTCGCCAGTGCGCGTCGCGGACAGCGTCCCCGAGCTGGTCTTCAGGTCGACGCCCGCGTACCCGGAGAGCACGCAGTCCCGGCCGCCGCCGTTCTTCAGCTCCACCGCGACGGTCCCATCGGGGTCGCCATCGATGGTGCTGTCCATCGCCGTGATCTCCAGCTCGTCGGTGCGGCACTTGCCGACCTTGCCGTTCCCGTTGGAACCGGTCCCGACAGCCGTACCCTGCCCGCCGGATCCCTTCCCGGCGGAGTCCGTTCCGCCGCCCTGATCCGAACCGCCCGAGCCAGAACCACCGCTCGCGGAAGCCGCGCTGGACGCGGACGACGGGGCGCTCTGCCCCATGTCTTCGTCACCGTTCTGGCAGGCCGTCAGCGAAAGACCCGCGACGACGGCCAGGGCAGCGAAGGTCAGCTTGTGAACGCGCATCATTTCTTCCTCAACATCGGTGGTGGGGGTACCGGCTGCTCGGTAAGAGCCTGTACGAGCGAGCGTTTCTGATCACCAGACCCGCCCGGCCCGGCGAACCGTTCCACCCAACCGCCCGCTAATACACCCCTGTTACACGCGCAGCCGGGCACAACGCGCACCACCACCGGGCACAGCCCGCCCGCGCCCGCCACCGCAGCACCCAGCCCTGCCACCGCCCGGCACGGAAAACAGGGTCCGGACACGGTGTGCCGCACCGCACCGCACCGTGTGACAGGCGCCCTCGCCGATCTCATGGCGGACAACAGCTTCTGAACGTCAACCTGTTTGGGAGCGAAGTTCGTCGAGTCCGTCGTGGTGGTGCTGTGTCCTGATCGGCTTTTGACATCCTCTCCCCCCTGGAGGGGGGATTCCCGCCTACCGCGCCGTTGAAGGCTGGGGTGTCGGGTGGGTTCCTGCTTCGCTGCGCGGTGCCGGGACGAGTCCCGGTCTTACCTGCGCTCCACAGGCTGTCACCGCCAGTCCGGCGGCCTTGGCGACGTTGACCGCCGCGTTCACATCTCGGTCCAGAACGGCCCCGCACGCCCCACACGTCCACACACGGACGTGCAGGGGCTTGGGGCCGTCCTTGACGCCGCACTGCGAGCACACTTGAGAGGTCGGCTCGAAGCGGCCGATCTTCACGAAGGTGCGTCCGTACCGGGCGGCCTTGTACTCCAGCATGGACACGAACGCCGACCACCCGGCGTCGTGCACGGACTTGGCCAGGCGCGTGCGAGCGAGTCCCTTCACCGCCAGGTCCTCCACGGCGACCGCTTGGTTCTCGCGGATCAGCTTGGTGGAGAGCTGGTGGTGGAACTCGCGGCGCGCGTCGGCCACCTTCGCGTGCGCGCGGGCGACCTTGACCCTGGCCTTGTTCCGGTTGCTGGAGCCCTTGACCTTGCGGGACAGGTCCCGCTGGGCCTTCTTCAGGCGCTTCACGGCCCGGCGCAGGAAGCGCGGGCTGTCGATCTTCCGGCCGTCGGAGAGGACCGCGAAGTGCCCGAGACCGAGATCGATGCCCACCTCGGGCGCGACCTCGGGCAGGACTTCCTCCGGGCCGGTCTCCACGACGAAGGAGGCGAAGTACCGGCCCGCGCTGTCCTTGACCACCGTCACCGTGGACGGCGTGGAGGGAAGTGTCCGAGACCACTTCACCCGCATATCGCCGATCTTCGGCAGGCGCAGCTTCCCGCCCGCCGTGATCGACCAGCGGGCGTTCGCGGTGATCCCTTCAGGCGGAGGGTCCGCCACAGGGTCTCGCCGCTCGCGGCGACGAGACGGGCGATCCCGTAGGGCAGAGAACGGTCGGGGATGGTGACGCCCTGGGTGGCGAGCAGTTGGGTGAGGAACTCGCGGAAGACCACCGGGGAGCCGTCGGGTCGATCTTTGCGTCCTTGCGGGAGGGCCTGACGTACTACGGAGTCACCTCTGCTCGGGAGGCCGACGGCCTGGCCATGCTTCTTCTCAGCGCCCTGGAGGGTGCCATGGTGCTCTCGCGCGCCGACCAGTCCCTCACCCCCTGCCGGCTCGTCCTGGCGCAGATCCTGCCGCTGTTCCCCGACCGCATCCAGCCTTGAGAAGCTGTTGTCCAACCCCCGCTGGATCAGCTCGGGGCGTCTCCAGCGGTCGATCGCAAGGCGCCGGAGTGTCCTCGGATGGGGTCTCCCCTGCTCCTTGAGAGCTTGGGGAAGGAGCTATTAGGGCATTTCGGCAACGCGGCGAGCGGCCGTGCCAGGCGTTCCGAGCCCAGCGGGGGTTGGACAACAGCTTCTGAGCCGGCCTTGCGCCACCGCTCGGGTGACGCCCCGCCCTGCGGGGCGGACGACGCTACTTTCGAAACACGCCCTACCGATTCGGCGCCCCCGCCCGCACCGACCGCACCAAGCCCGCCGCGGCGATCAGGAACCCGACCCCCATCAGCATGCTCAGCGACCACGCGATGGGCGGAAGCGGATCGGTACCGAGGAATAGCGGGGCCATCGTGACCAGCGTGGCCAGTGCCCCGATGAAGAAGACGATCGCGCCGATCCGGACGAGCCGGTCACCTGGGCCAGAAGGAGTAGTGCTCATCCCGCCAGGGTAGTTCCCAACGCCGACGATCCGCCCCACGGCCAGGGCCGACGGCCCGCCCCGCGGCAAGGGATGAGCGGTGCGAGCACCGTTTCTGGACAACAGTCCGGATGACCAGGCTTGACGAGGGGTACTTCACCTGGGGAGGCTTCTGTCAGCAGGGGAGCACCACCACTGGATAGCCTGACCTGCTGAGGCTTCGTTCCGGCACACGGGTTGAGATGGGGTGCGTGCTTTGCCGACTGGCAAGGTCAAGTGGTTCAACAGCGAGAAGGGCTTCGGCTTCCTCTCCCGCGATGACGGCGGTGACGTCTTCGTGCACTCCTCGGTGCTCCCTGACGGCGTCGACGCCCTCAAGCCCGGGCAGCGCGTCGAATTCGGCGTCGTCGCAGGTCAGCGCGGAGACCAGGCGCTCTCGGTGGCGATCCTGGACCCGACCCCGTCCGTCGCGGCCGCACAGCGCCGCAAGCCGGACGAGCTCGCGTCCATCGTGCAGGACCTGACCACCCTGCTGGAGAACATCACGCCGATGCTGGAGCGCGGCCGCTACCCCGACAAGGCGGCCGGCAAGAAGATCGGCGGCCTGCTGCGCGCGGTCGCCGACCAGCTCGACGTGTGACCCGCGCAGATCCGCGCAGATCCGCGTAGATCCGCGCAGACCCGCGCGGACTCAGACGAACGACAGCGCATCCGGTCCGAGGGGCGGTACCAGCCCCTCGGCCGCCGCGCGGGTCAGCAGTCCGCGGATCGCCGCGTAGCCGTCCTCGCCGAGGTCGGCGGTGAACTCGTTGACGTACAGCCCGATGTGCTGGTCCGCCACGGCCGGGTCCATCTCCTGCGCGTGCTCCAGCACGTAGGGCCGTGATGCCTGAGGGTCGTCCCAGGCCATCCGTACCGAGGTGCGCACCGACTCGGCGAGCAGCTTCAGCATGTCCGCGCCCAGCGACCGCTTGGCGATGATCGCGCCGAGCGGGATCGGCAGCCCGGTCGTCTCCTCCCAGTGCCGGCCCATGTCGGCGAGGTTGTGCAGCCCGTAGTTCTGGTACGTGAATCGGGCTTCGTGGATGACGAGACCGGCGTCCACCTTCCCGTCGCGCACGGCGGGCATGATCTCGTCGAACGGCATGACGACGATCTCGCCGACCCCGCCCGGCACCACTTCCGCCGCCCAGAGCCGGAACAGCAGATACGCGGTGGAGCGCTCACTCGGCACGGCGACGGTCTTCCCCGTCAGGTCCGTGCCCGCCCGCTTCGTGAGGACGAGCGGTCCGCAGCCCCGCCCCAGCGCCCCGCCGCACGGCAGCAGCGCGTACTTGTCGAGCACCCAGGGCAGCACCGCGTACGAGACCTTGAGCACATCGAGTTCGCCGCGCTCGGCCATTGCGTTGGTGATGTCGATGTCGGCGAAGGTGACATCGAGGGCGGGCGCGTCGGGGACCCTTCCGTGCGCCCAGGCGTCGAAGACGAAGGTGTCGTTCGGGCACGGCGAGAAAGCGATCTTCAGCGGGTTATGGAACGGGTCATGAGTCGTGTCGGTCATGGTGGGTCCAGCCTTCCAGTACGGGGATGAGCTTCCCGAAAGCCCCGGTGAGTGCGGCCAGCGCATCGCCGATGCGCCACGCGTCCCGGTCGCGCGGGCCGATGGCGTTCGAGACCGCTCTGAGTTCCAGTACCGGCAGGCCTCTCCGCTCGGCGGCCTCGGCGACGCCGAAGCCCTCCATGGCCTCGGCGGCGGCCCGTGGGTGCGCGGCGAGAAGGGCGGCGGCGCGCTCGGCGCTGCCGGTCACGGTGGAGACGGTGAGGATCTCGCCGGTGAGCGCGCCGGTGGCGGCGGCCACGGCGCGTACCTGTGCGGGCGGTGGCGTGAACCGGTCGCGGCCGAAGCCCAGAGCGGTGACGGGCACGAAGCCCTCGGGGGTCTCGGCGCCCAGATCGGCGGCGACGATGCCGCTCGCGACGACGAGCGAGCCGACCGGGGCGACGGGCACGAATCCGCCGCCGATCCCGGCCGAGACGACGAGGTCATACGGCCCGGAGGCAAGACCGAAAGCCGTCGCGGAGGCTGCGGCGGCCGGTCCCGCACCGCCCGCGAGGACATCGAGGACCTCGACGACGCCGGAGCCGCCGGTGCCGGCCACGCGGTGGAGCTGAGCGCCCGGCACTTCGCGCACGGCCACTGCCGACACGTCCCCGAACGCGCGCGTGACCGCGTCCCGTTCTGCTGGGACAGCGGTCACGACGAGCACACGCACGGGAGAGGTCCTCCGGGTTCAGGAGGAGGTCAGGAGGTCTTCTTCAGCTCGAAGTGCCAGACGCCGACGAGATCTTTGCCCTTGGTCTCCACGATGCTGATCTGCGTCTTGTTCGCGATCTCGCCGGTCTGGCTGGAGAAGAAGGCGCTGCCCGGGATGGACCGGTAGGTCTTCTTGTACGGCTCCTGCTCGGCCTGCTGGCCGTTGATGAACAGCGTCCAGCCGTTGTTCGCGATCTCCGGGTCCACGCCGAAGCGGACCTTGTCGTCCATCGCGACCTCGACGGTCTTCTGCGCCTTCTTGTTGAGGCAGCTCTGGAACTCGGTCGACTTGATGGCCTTGCCGTCGTTGTAGCAGGACGCCTCGGCGGTCACCGTGTTGCCGCCGACCGTTACGGTCGCGAGCGGCGTCGGCTTGCTGCAGGCGGAGAGGACAAGGAGTCCCGCGGACACGGCACCAAGAGCGACGCCGATTCGGCGGCCCTTACCGGAGAAGAACGCTACGGTCATGGGCCGAAGGCTATCGGTCGCTCCGGCTCACGCCACGCGGGGGTGCGGCGAGCCGCGCCGCGGGCCGCTCAGCAGCCCCCGTACGGACGTGGCGGCGCCCAGAGTGAGGAGGCCCGCGGCGACCCACATGCCCAGTACGCCGTTGAGGGGGAGGGCGATGCCGATGCCGCCGCCGACCACCCACGCCATCTGGAGCACCGTCTCGGACCGGGCGAACGCGGATGTCCGTACCTCTTCGGGCACGTCGCGCTGGATCATCGCGTCCAGCGAGAGCTTCGACAGGGCCTGGGTGAAACCTGCCGTCGCGCTGAGCGCGGCGATGGTGGCGGTGCTGAAGAACAGCGCGGCGAGCACGGCGACACCCAGGGCCAGGGCCAGCATCGAGGCGACGATCACCTCGGGGGCGCGGGCTCGGAGCCAGGCGCCGACCGCCGTACCGAGCGCGTTGCCTGCACCGGCCGCCGCACCGGCGATGCCGAGCGAGACGGCGGCGCTCTGCCCACCGAGCGGGTGCTCGCGCAGCAGGAAGGCCAGAAAGAAGATCAGGAAGCCGGAGAGCGCGCGGTGTGCGGTGTTGGCCTGGAGCCCGTTCAGCACGGACGGGCCCACGGACCGCAGCCCGGGCCGCTTCTCGCCGTTCTTCTCCCGGCCCCTCGCCTTGTCGTTCCTCTTCGGCTCGGGCCGGGGGGACAGCACACCGTGCGGCGTTACCAGCTGGGCCTTCCGCTCACCCTTCGAGGAGTCGACCTTGTGCGGCAGCGTGAAGGCGAGGACGGCCCCGCCGGTGAAGATCACGCACGCGCCGTACAGCGGCCAGGTGGGCCCGATGGTGTGCAGCCCCGCCCCGATCGGGGCGGCGACCCCGGTCGCCAGGAGCCCGGCCAGGGTGATCCGGGAGTTCGCCCTCACCAGGGAGAAGCGGGGTGGCAGCAGACGCGGCACGACGGCGCTGCGTACGACTCCGTATGCCTTCGAGCAGACCAGGACGCCCAGCGCGGCGGGATAAAGCTCCAGGCTGCCGGTGGCGATCGCGCCCGACATGGTGAGCGCGAGCACCGCACGGGCCAGCATCGCACAGGCCATCGCGGCGCGGCGGCCGTGCGGAAGATGGTCCAGGAGCGGGCCGATCACGGGGGCGAGGAGGGCGAAGGGCGCCATGGTGATGGCGAGGTAGAGCGCGACGCGGCCGCGGGCCTCGTCCGTCGGTACGGAGAAGAACACCGTGGAGGCGAGCGCGATCGTGATCATCACATCGCCCGCGCCGTTCACGGCGTGCAGTTCGATCAGTTTGCCGAGTCCGGACTCCCCGGCGCCGTGGGCGTGCGTCGCCTTCCGGATTCGTCTTGCGCTGACGGTGAACGGGGTGTGGAGGGCATGACCGATCGTCCGGCCCGCCCTGCGGAGCGAGCCGGAATCCTTGTGCGACCTGGCGGAAGCCACTTCGTCATAGTGCCCCAGCCACAGCGGTGACGAACCGGGTTCGGCGCGGGGCGCGGTGCACTTGGCCCTGTCGGGTCAGTGGTCCACCCGGCCCGGGCATGGCCGCCCGGACCGGGCCGGCCGGCACTTGTGACGGGTTCCGAGGCGGACTTTGCACGGGGCACGGAGCCGGATACGTCCTTGTTCAGGACGGGCAGGTGGGCGGGGGGCGGCAGAGAGGGTAGCGTGCGTAGCGCGCCACCGGCGGTTTTGCTCGGCCGCGCGCCTATCGGCGATCCCGCAGAATGGATGGCAGAGGGTGCGCCCGAGGCAGGCACAACGGGTGTGGACGTCGACGCGGCCCCCAGGTCCGCTCCGCCCGCATCCGTCATGGCCGGAATCGATGGATGCGCTGGCGCGCTCGTGAGACTGGAGTAGGAGAGAAGCGAGACCTGTGAGTGCTGCGACGACGCGAAGCCGTACGGCCCGTACCCCTGTCCCCGACCGTCTGTGCGTGGAGGCGGTAGACCTCGCCCGCGCGGCGGCCGAGGAAGCAGCCGCGCCGGGGGTCGTCGGTGAGCATGTGGCGGTGGTCGCCGAGGGGGACCGGGTCGTCACGCACTTTTTCGAGTGCCAGGAACCGGGCTACCGGGGCTGGCGTTGGGCGGTGACCGTCGCCCGGGCGTCCCGCGCGAAGAACGTCACCCTCGACGAGACGGTTCTGCTGCCCGGCAGCGACGCCCTGCTCGCTCCGGAGTGGGTGCCGTGGAGCGAGCGGCTGCGTCCCGGGGACATGGGACCGGGCGATCTGCTGCCCACCGAGGCGGACGACATCCGCCTGGAGCCCGGCTACACCGGCGAGGACGAGCCGTCGCCGAACTCCGTGGTCTCCGAGGTGTCCAAGGAGATGGCCGACCTCGTCGACGCGGAGGACGCGGAGCTGACGACGCGCCCCGCGACGACGAGCCGGGGCTCGGTCGCGGCGCTCGCGGAGGAGCTCGGTATGCGGCGGGCGCGGGTGCTGTCGCGGTACGGGCTGCACACGGCGGCCGACCGGTGGGACGAGGCGTTCGGCGCGAAGACGCCGATGGCTCAGGCGGCTCCTGCGTCGTGTGTCACCTGCGCGTTCCTGGTGCCGCTGGCGGGTTCGCTCAAGCAGGCGTTCGGGGTGTGCGCGAACGAGTTCGGTCCGGCGGACGGGCATGTGGTGTCGCTGTCGTACGGGTGTGGTGGGCATTCGGAGGCGGCGGTGATGCCGAAGCCGCCGAAGCCGGCGCCGCATGCGTTGGACACGATGCAGGCGGACGAGTATCCGTTGCGTCCGGCGCGGGACTCCGGCTCGGTCCCGGCGGAACCGGACACCCCGACGGAGGACCTCGGCCACTCCTGACTGGCGCGGAAATTCCTGGGCTCTTACGACCTGGGGAACAATAGGGAGTGGATCAGCGGCCCGCGCGATAGCCCCCTGTGGCCTGGGGCGGATGCGTCGTCGCCCGCGCGGAGCGCTGTTCGCGATGCCCTGTCCGGCGAGAGGACCCGGTACCTTCAGGCGCACACTGGCGGCACGGGTAACGCGTAACCGGAAAGAGCGGAGTCAGAGCGTGAGCATGAATGCGACCGAGGGGGCCGACCCGTTCGGGACCGCACGGCTGCGACGTGGCGTGCTCGACGCCTGGGGCGCCGGCCCCGCCAGATTCCGCGAGGACGCCAACGCCGAGGAAGACCTCGCGCTCGGCGGCTACCGCGACCGCCTCGTCGTCGAACTGGCCCAGAACGCTGCCGACGCCGCCGCCCGCGCACAGGTCCCCGGCCGGCTCCGCCTCACCCTGCACCCGGCGACCGCGGACGCCCCCGCCATACTCGCCGCCGCCAACAGCGGCGCCCCCCTCGACGCCACCGGCGTGGAGTCGCTCTCCACCCTGCGCGCCTCCGCCAAGCGCGAGGGCCACGAGGGAGCCGTCGGCAGGTTCGGCGTCGGCTTCGCCGCCGTGCTCGCGGTGAGCGACGAGCCCGCGGTCGTCGGCAGGCACGGAGGCGTCCGCTGGTCCCTCGCCGAGGCCCGCGACCTCGCCGCAAGGACGGCCGTCGCCAGCCCCGGCCTCGGCGACGAGCTCCGCCGCCGCGACGGCCACGTACCCCTGCTGCGGCTCCCGCTGCCCGCCGAGGGCACCGCGCCCGACGGGTACGACACCGTCGTCGTCCTTCCGCTGCGCGACGGCGGCGCCGAGGACCTCGTGGCCCGGCTGCTCGACGCGGTCGACGACGCGCTCCTGCTCACCCTGCGCGGCCTCGACGAGATCGTGATCGAAACCCCGGACGCCGTACGGACGTTGCGCCGTTCGCAGCACGGCCCGTACACCCACGTCGAGGACTCCGCGCACGGTACGCACCGCTGGCGCACCGTCACCCGGCACGGCCTTGTCGAACCCGCCCTGCTGGCCGACCGGCCCCGCGAGGAACGGCTGCGCCCGCACTGGTCCGTCACCTGGGCGGTGCCGGTGGACGCCGAGGGCGCCCCGGTACGCCCCCGCACCCTCCCCGTCGTCCACGCGCCGACCCCCACCGACGAACCCCTCGGTATCCCCGCGCTGCTCATCGCGTCGCTGCCGCTCGACAGCACCCGCCGCCACCCCGCACCAGGACCGCTCACCGACTTCCTGGTGCAGCGCGCGGCCGACGCGTACGCCGAACTGCTCGCCGACTGGCAGCCGGTGTCCATCGACACGATCGACCTCGTCCCCGGACCGCTCGGCAAGGGCGAACTGGACGGAGCCCTGCGCGGCGCGATCCTGGAGCGGCTGCCGCGCGTCGCGTTCCTGGAGCCTGCCGCCCCGCGCGACGCCACCACCGAAACGGACCGGTGGGACACCTGGGATGCGCAGGCGGACGGCATCCGGGCGACGGCCACGACCGCGCTGCGTCCCATGGAGGCCGAGGTGCTGGAAGGCGTGGGCGCCGAGACGGTACGAGTGCTCGCCGAGGTCCTGCCGTGCCTGCTGCCCGCCGGACTCGAGCGCCGCAGTGAACTGCGCACCCTCGGCATCGCCCGCGTGCCGCTGACCGAGGCGATCGACCGTCTTGCCGGTCTGGAGCGCGAACCCGGCTGGTGGCGGCGACTGTACGACAGCTTGTCCGGCATCGACCCGGACCGCCTCTCCGGCCTGCCCGTCCCGCTCGCCGGTAGGCTGGAGGCGCAGGACGCCGAGACCCCGACCGCCCCCCGCACCGCCATCGGCCCCCGCCAGGTCCTCCTCCCGTTCCCCGACGCACTCACCGGCCCCGTCCTGGGCCGCCTCGCCCGGCTCGGGCTGAAAGTCGCGCACCCGGACGCCGCCCATCCGCTGCTGGAGAAGCTGGGCGCCCTGCCCGCCACGCCACGCGCCGTGCTGACGACCCCGCAGGTGCGGGCGGCCGTCGCCGGATCGCTGGACGCGGGTGAGATCTGGGACGAGGACGCGCTGGATGCCGAAGAGCTCGCGGAGACCGTCCTCACCCTCGTACGGGACGCCGAGCTGGCACCCGGCGACGAGCCCTGGCTCGGCGCGCTCGCCCTTCTGGACGAGGACGGCGAACCCGCGCCCGCCGGTGAACTCGTGCTGCCCGGCAGCCCGTTCGCAGCCGTCATGCGAGAAGGTGAACTGGCGCTCTGCGACCAGGAATTGACCGACCGCTGGGGCGTGCAGCCGCTCACCGCCTGCGGTGTGCTCGCCACCTTCGCCCTTGTACGGGCCACTGATGTCGTCCTGGACCCGGACGAACTGGAGCCTCGCGAGGGCGACTTCGCCGAGCCCGACGACGCCGGACTGCTCGACGCCGTGGACGTGTGGTGCGAGGACATCCTCGACCAGCTGCAATTGAATCTGCCGCCGCGCAGCGGTGACGATGAGGGGTGGTGGTCGGGCGACGGGCGGGCCTCCGTGCCGCCGGTCGCCACCGAACTCGTCGCCGTTCGCGACCTGGACCTCGTCGACGACGACGCCTGGCCGCAGGCGCTCGCCCTGCTCGCCCAGCCGCCGCTGCGCGACGCGCTGACCCAGCCGGTGCGGGTGCTGCTGCCCGACGGCACGACGCAGTCCGTCCGCCCGTACACGGCCTGGTGGCTGCGCGACCACCCCGTGCTCCACGGCCGCCGCCCGGCCGGTCTGCGGGCGGCGAGCGGCGACCCGCGACTGGCCGGACTGTACGACTCCGCCGACGCGTCCGGCTTCGACGACGCCGAGGTGCTGCGTGCCCTCGGCGTACGGACGTCCGTGTCCGCCCTCCTCGACGAGCCGGGCGGCGCCGCCGAACTCCTCGGCCGGCTCGCGGACGAGGACCGTGAGGTGGGCCCCGTACAACTGCACTCCCTGTACACGGCCCTGGCCGATCTCGACCCGGAACAGGTCACGCTGCCCGATGAATTGCGGGCCGTGGTCGACGGCGAGGTCCGGGTCGTCGACGCGGCGGACGCCGTGATCGCGGACGCCCCGGATCTGCTGCCGCTCGCCGGAGGGCTCCCACTGCTCCCGGTCGCGCCGGCACGCGCGGCCGATCTGGCCGAGCTGTTCCAGGTGCGCAGGCTCGGCGAGAGCGTCGAGGCGGAGGTGACGACTCAGGGCGAGGAGCACCAAGTGCCGGATTCGGTACGGGTACTGCTCGGTGCCGGAACCCCGGAGACGTACATCGAGCACGGCGAACTGCGCGCGGGCGGCGTCGAACTGGACTGGCACCGCACCCCCGACGGGACCGTGCACGCTGCCACGCTGGAAGGCGTCGCTGCGGGCCTGGCCTGGGCGGCGGGGCAGTGGCCGCGCCGCTTCGAGGTCGCGGCGCTGCTGGAGGACCCGTCCCGTACGGAGGAACTGGCCCGGGACCGCTGGTTCGACTGAGCTTGACGTTTAAGGTGCTTGATCCTTTCCCGCGTTCCGCCGGGTGTTCGTTTGGGGTGGTTTGCCCACATGGTGGTGGGGTGCGGGGCGT
>NZ_JBEOYU010000061.1:0-30613 GCF_040297265.1 Streptomyces sp. NPDC001832 | reverse complement strand
CCTCGTACTGGGCGTACGAGGACGATCCCGACAACGCGGCGAGCGTGCGTGCCAGGCGTCGCGGGGCAGGCGGGACTTTCGAAACACGCCCTAGGTGTTCTGTCCACGGAGGTTGGTGACAGGGTTCACGGCTGATTGATCTTGAAATGGGTGAGGGCCTTCTGGCCTGGTGTGGATTGCGACATCTGCACCGGCGACCAGAAAGGCCCTCGTGCCTCACCGTAATGCACCCCTGACCGAGACCGGACGGCTGCGTCTGGCCCGCTGCGTCGTCGAGGACGGCTGGACCCTGCGCAGGGCCGCCGAACGCTTCCAGGTCTCGCCCACGACGGCTCAGCGGTGGGCCGGCCGCTACCGCGAGCTGGGCGAGGCGGGCATGACCGACCGGTCCTCGCGCCCGCACCACAGCCCGCGCCGGACCCCGACCCGTACCGAGCGGCGTATCGGCTTCATGTCCCGCCGGTCTCCCTGAGGAGGCGGCTGGTGGTCTTGTCGTGGTAGCCGAGGGCGTCCGCGACGACGGGTGCGGGCAGTTCGAGGAGTTGCTGGCGGATGGCGGCGCCACGTGCTGCTGCGGCCGGGATCCCGGCCTCGTTCAGGAGCGCGGACAGGTGGTCGGGGCGGGCTGGTTGTCCTGCCCGGCGGCCCGGGAAGAGCCATCGGGAGGCGGGGTTGGTGGCGGTGTTCATGTTGTCGCGGTTCGCTATGTGCTCCAGCAGCAGAGCGGCGACCGGTGCGGGCACGGGGGAGGCGGGTTCACCGAGCCCGGACTCCGGCACCGTCCGTGCAAGGGAGGTACCCAGTGGGACGTGCGGAACCGTCTTCAGTAGGTTCTGCGGATGCGGCAATTCGCGGACATCGAAGACCTGTCGGGGCTCGTGCGTGACGCGCTGGGAGCGGGATGCCACGTTGTCGCGGTAGATCGGTTGCGCGGGGGAAGCAAGAAAGGGGTGTACCGAGTCCGCGTTGATGGAACTCGCATCGCCAGTGTGATCGTCTACAGCTGGGCCGAAGCGGAGAACTTCTGGCTAGGAGCGCGAGAGGCCGACCCGGCTGATCCGTTCGCGCCAGCCTCCGGGCTGGTCCCGTTCCTGACCGCGCAGCGAAGCTTGGACAGCCTGGGGGCACGGGTTCCGCGGGTACTCCTGGTGGATGACAGCCGGCGCCGCTATCCGGCGGACGTCGCCGTGGTCGAGGATGTCTCCGGCGGCACGCTCGAAGCACTCTTCGAAACCGATCCCACGCGCGCCTTGGGAACCCTGGGCGATCTCGCCGAGATGCTTGAGGTGATACACCGACACCGAGGCCAGCGCTACGGCAGGGTGGACCTGCTGGAGCGAAGCGGATCCGTGTCCGAGGTCTCCTGCGAGCGGCGGGTCCTCGACCGCGCCCTGCGGGACCTTGAGGAGGCGGCGGGGCGCGACGGCCGCATCGCGGCAGTTGGCGCTGCATTGCGCGACCGTCTGCAGGAACTGGCCGATCGGGTGAGTCCTCGCACGGAATACGGACTGATCCACGGAGAACTCGGACCCGACCACGTCCTGGTCGACGCCGACGGGCACCCCGTCCTGATCGACATCGAGGGGCTGATGTACTTCGACGTCGAATGGGAGCACGTCTTTCTCCAACTCCGCTTCGGCGAGCGGTACACAGCTCTGGCCCAGCCTGGTCTCGATCCGCAGCGGCTCGACCTCTATATGCTCGCGATGCGTCTGTCGCTGGTGGCCGGTCCACTGCGTCTCCTCGACGTTGACTTTCCCGACCGGGCGTTCATGCAGGGCATCGCCGAGCACCACGCGAAAGAAGCACTGGCGCTCCTGCCGTTGATGTAGCTTTCCGAGGTGCACGGCCGCGCAGAACACTTTCGGTCTCCAGCGCGGCCTGCATCAGGTGCTGCGTGATCGCGGGCAGCAGCCCGCCCTCGCCCACCAGCTTCAGCCCGCCGGCGCGGACCTGGTCCTGCGCCAGCAGCGTCAGCGCGGACCAGCGGACGGCTGAGGCTCTGTTCTTCTGCGTGTCAGCCGGCGCGACGGACGGCGATGACGTTGTCGGTGACGGTCGCGATCTGATCGTTGGGGCCGGTGGCGGTCCGCCGGGGTGCGTCGGCGCGTTCGACCGCCCAGGTGTCGTCGAGGTGGAGCGAGGCGATGACGTCGTCGGGGGTGGGATAGCGGATGTCCTGGCCGGCCTGCCAGGACCAGGGTGCGGCGGAGGCGTGTTCGATCACGGTCAGCAGTCCGCCAGGAGCCACGGCCTGGGCGGCGCGGCGCAGGACGTGCTCGCGGGGGATGGTGATGGGGGTGTGGAAGTAGGTGGCGGTGACCAGGTCGTAGGTGCCGTCGGGGAACGTTTCGGCGAGGTCGTGCCGCTGGGGGTGGACGCGGTCGGTGACGCCGGTGGCCGCCGCGCCTGCGGCGACGCGGTCGAGGGCGGTCTGGGATACGTCGACGGCGGTGACGTCCCAGCCCTGGGCGGCGAGCCAGAGGGCGTCGCCGCCGTGGCCGCAGCCCAGGTCCAGGGCGGTGCCCGGGGCAGGGGCGAGGTCGGCGAGCAGGGCGGTCAGGACGGCGTTGGGCTTGGTGCCCCACTGCGCGTCCATGCCGGCGTAGTGCTTCTCCCAGAACGTGGCGGAGTCGCTGGCGCTGTTCATGTACGGGGCCTTTCGGTGCAGGCGGTCAGGAGGCGGGGGTGGCGTTGCGTCGGCTTTTGACGAGGAGGCCGCGGGTCGCCGGGCGCTGGGCCGGGCCGCTGGTACGACACTGCGATGGCCGCTGCCGGAGTTGCAAAGTTTCATGCCGCTTCAGCATGCTGAGGGGTGTGAGCACCGAGAAGAAGGACCTGCTGGCCGCGCTCGGGCCGCGGCTGCGGCAGCTGCGCCGGCGGCACGATCTGACGCTGGCCGAGCTCGCCGAGCAGACCGGGATCAATGAGAGCACGCTCTCCCGCCTCGAAGGCGGCACCCGCAAGCCGACCCTGGAGATGCTGCTCCCCCTCGCCGAGGTCTACGCGGTGCCCCTGGACGAGCTCGTCGGGGCGCCGCGCACCGGGGATCCGCGTATCCATCTCAAGCCGGTCACGCGTGACGGCATGACGTTCGTGCCGCTGAGCCGGCCCGGCGGCGTCCAGGCCCACAAGCTCCTCATCCCGCCCCGGCCCGACACCGAACCGCAGCTAAGTACCCATGAGGGCTTCGAATGGGTCTACGTCCTCTCCGGCCGCCTACGCCTGCTGCTGGGCGACCAGAGGGTGATTCTCAAGCCCGGTGAGGCCGCCGAGTTCGACACCCACGTGCCGCACTGGCTGGGTCCCGACGACGATCGCACCGTGGAACTCCTGATCCTCTTCGGCGCCCAGGGAGAGCGGGCCCACCTCAAGGCCCGCACCACCTGACCTTCACCCGCAGGCAGCAAGAACACCCGCGCCGCTCAGCCACCGTCCACGAGACCGTCCAGACCATGCACGCGCACGCCCAGCACCCGCCGCGACATCTCGGCCTCCATTGCCCCGCCGAACACGTCGCCGCCGGGGACCGCAGTACGGGAAGCGGCCGCACGGTCGGCGTCGGCCATCAGCAGGTTCATGTTGACCGCCGCTGCCGCGCCGACTCCGGCCGCCATGGCCTGGGGAACGCCCGCCAGCACGTCGCTGACGTTGCCCGCCGCCCACACCCCCGCGATCCCGGTGAAACCGGAGCTGTCCACCGCCACCTGCTCACCGATCCCCATCGGATGCTCCCGCACCTCCAGACCGAGACCGTCGAGGAAACCGGCACGTGCCATGAACCGCGGTGCCACCACCAGCTCCTGAACCGGCACCACCACACCCGACACCAGACGCACCCCCGCCAGCCGGTCTTGTTCGTCGACGACCAGGCCCTCGATCCGGCCCTCGACCACGCCGACGCCCAGACCGGCCAGCTGCTCCCACTGTCCCTCGGCCAGCTTCGTACCCTTGTGCAGGAACAGGGTGACGTCCTTAGACAGCTGCCTGAACAGCAGCGCCTGATGGAAACTGCCGAGCACGCCGATGGCCCGGTCGCGCACCTCCCAGCCGTGGCAGTACACGCAGTGCAGGACGTCGCGCCCCCACCGCTCGGCCAGCCCCGGCACATCCGGAAGCTCGTCGACCAGCCCCGTCGTCACCAGCACCCGCCGGGCCCGCACCCGCTGCCAGTCCTCGGTCACCACCGAGAACTCCTCACCGTCCCGGTGCACCTGCGCCACCCGGCCGGAGACCACCCGGCCGCCGTACGCCGCGACCTCCTGCCGCCCCAGGCGCAGCAGTTCCAGCGGGGAGATGCCCTCCCGGCCCAAAATGCCGTGCGCACCGACACCGACGGCCGGGGCATTGCGGGGCTCGCCCGCGTCGATCACCAGCACCGACCGGCGCACCCGACCCAAGGTCAGCGCCGCCGAAAGACCGGCCGCCCCGCCCCCGACCACCACGACGTCCCAGGCCGTCCCGTCCACTCGCGTCATCTCTAGCTCGTTCATGACCCCACCCTGCGACCCGGCCACGCAGTACGGCAAAGTCGCATGCCGTTTCGGCAAGGAGAACTGAAGCCGCTGTCCCGGTCCTGCTCTCCCGGAGCCGCAGCGAAGCTGACCTGTGACAGCGAAAGCGAAGTTTGATGGTTTGCCACCGAAGTTTGACCGTGTGTCGGGCAGGGCTATGGCCTGGATGGATGCAGAGTGCGTCGGTCTGTCGGGAGGCTGGTCTGTGCAGATGCGCCTTGCGATTCTCGGGAGGGGGGTGAGGCAGCGCCCCGCAGGTTCAGCGGGAACGGGGCGGCTTTCAACAGGACTGTCACGGGGGCTGCCTGTTCCTTGACCTTGCCCTGGGGTGAAAGCCGAGAGTGTGCATGGATCACATGAACAAACCGCGTGCGCGCCGGTGGCTCGACCACGCGATGAACGAGGGGGAATCTGTTGGACTCGCGCTGCGTCATTCTCGATATCGGTGGGGTACTGGAGCTCACTCCCGAGACGGGGTGGGTTGGACGCTGGGAACAGAGGCTCGGGCTGCCGACGGGTGCTGTGCACGAGCGGCTGGGAGAGGTCTGGCAGGCGGGCAGTATCGGGGCGGTCAGCGAGCCTGAGGTGCAAGATCGGGTGGCTGATCGTCTCCGTCTCGACGCTGTTGACGTGGAAGCCTTCATGGCGGATCTGTGGGCCGAGTATTTGGGAACGCCGAACAATGAGCTGATCACGTACGTGCGGGGTCTGCGGTCGCGGTGCAGGCTGGGCATCCTGAGCAACAGCTTTGTCGGTGCCCGGGAGCGGGAGGTAGCCGCGTACCACTTTGACGAACTGGTCGAGCAGATCGTCTACTCCCACGAGATCGGCGTTTGCAAGCCCGACTCGCGCGCCTTCGAGGTGACCTGTGCCCGGCTGGGAGTGCGCCCGGAGGACTGTCTGTTCGTCGATGACGTCGCGGTCAACGTCGAGGCCGCCCGGGCAGTCGGCATGCAGGCGCATTTGTTCGAGGAGAACGCGGGGACCATCGCGCGCATCGCGGACCATCTGAACGGGGAACTTTCGTTCTCCGGCTGACGCCGCTTGTCCAACAGCTCGGGCCGTGATCACGGGGGCGGTGCCGGCGTCACTGGGGTGAGCATGTCGTGCAGGTCGGCGGGGTCAATTGCAGCCAGGAGCGTGATGAGGTTGTAGGTGTGGCGCATGGGTCCGCGTGGTTGCTGATGCTGAAGTGCGATGCGGACGATGCGCCGGTCGAGTCCGTAGCGGGTGCTCAGCTGGTGCCGGTGGGCGCCGTCCCTGGTAGGCGTCGAACAGGAGCATGACGAGGTTGAGCCTGGTCGAGGAGTCTGTGAGCCGACGGTCGAGCGCCGTGGAGAAGATGCAGGTCCGAGTCGGGTCGGAGTCAACGCGTCCCGGGGCATCGGGGAGTGTCCGTCGCAGGTTGGCGACGGTCTGTCCGGTGACTTGAGCCAGCAGGTCGAGGTCCGAAGCCCCGTAACTGCCTCGTCGGCAAAGGACCTTGAGCAGGTCACCCGCTCCACGCTTCACGACGGCACCACCACCCCGGTCGGCCGCTGGAAGCTCTCAGAGACCAGCGGCGCGACGGCCGCCGACATCTCCGATGGGCTGGCTGCCGAGCGGAATTCAGGAAGCAAGGTGCACCACGGCTCGGCGCGGGACCCCGAACCGTTGATCGCTACCGGCCGGGACGGAAGCGGTGGCTCGCCTTCAACTCGCTTATGAATGACGCCCAGGAGGCCGCAGGGAATGCAAGCGCCGGGCCGTCCGCGTTCTTGCTGTCACGGACGGGGGCGACGCCGGGGAGCCCGTCCGCTACTTCTACGCAGTTGCCGCCCTCCTGATTGCTGTAGCTGCTCTTGCGCCAGTCGGCGCCGGTCAGATCGGGACGGGACACTCGCTCCACGGGGGTTGCCCTCCATCACGGATCGGATCATTTCGAGTGACATGAGCGGGGGCAGGGCTACTGCCCGCAGCCGATCGTAGGTCACCGCGAACCGGCTTACCTCCTCCGGATCGTCGATCAACTGTCCGTAATGGGCGCCCTCCGTGTAGGCAATTTCTGCGCCGTCCGGTAGGACCAGGACGGTCAGGGAACCACCCATCGCGTCGTGCTCCCCCTGGTCGAACGGAAGTACCTGCAGGGTGATGTGGGGGTCGTCGGCCGTGTCCAGTAGTCGGGTCAACTGGGCCTGCATGACTGCAGGGCCGCCGACGGGACGTCGTAGTACAGCCTCGTCAAGAACCACCCACAGGTCGGGGCGGTGGGGCGAGCGCAGGCGCTCTTGGCGTTCCAGGCGGGCCGAGAGCCGTTCTTCCAGGTGCTCTTCACTCTTGAGCGTCCGGCCGACGCTCAAGATCGCGCGTACTCTTTGGTCTGCAATAGCCCTGGCACTACGTGGGACGCGTACTCGCGGATCGTCTCCGCCCGTGCCGAGTGCGCCATGAAGGCCCGCGACCAGTCCGGGAATGCCTCCTGGTACACGTACGGCCACAGGTCGATCAGCAGGTTGTCCGCTACGAGAGCGGCGTCCAGGGCCCGCGCCAGTTCCAGCGTCGGTCTGGCACCGGACGAGCACTCGATCTGGGTGATCCGCCAGCTGACGACGTGCGTCCGGGCGACCACGCCCTGGTGCGCACGCTTCCCGCGTTGTCGTCGGTCGCCCAACTCCCCCATAGCCCTGAAGGCATGGGGGAACCCCCCTTCGCGTTGGCTCCCTCCTCCGCCTTGGAATCGCACGCACCAGACCGTGTCCGCTCTCCGATCGGAGGCCACCCGACAGGCTCTGAGCGGGCCCACATCCCCAACTCCCTGCGAATCGTTGGTCGAACCAGTAGCCCCAGCCACGTCCACTGCCTACCATCGATCACCGCAAGGTCTTGTGCACTGATGCACAAACTCTCCCCGGGAGGTTCCTTTGCACCGCCGCCGTCGCACCGCGCTCACCGTCTCCGCCGCCCTGCTCGTCGGCGCGCCACTCCTGACCGCCTGCGGCAGCCAGGACCACCCGGGCGCCGCGGCCCTCGTCGGCGGGGAACGGATCGAGGTGTCCACCTTGCAGGGCCAGGTGGCGGCCGTACGCGAGGCGCAGCGCGACTCGAAGGACGCGTCCCAGCTCATCGACAAGTCCGGGCAGCTCGGCCGGGCCAAGCTGCACGGCATGATCTTCGACCGGGTCCTGGACCGGGCCGCGCGGGACGCGGGCGTGACCGTCAGCCGCAACGAGATCCAGCAGATGCGGAAGGCGGCGGCCGCCCAGTCCGGCGGAGAGGCGCAGCTGCGGACGGCGATGCTCCAGCAGAGCTGGGTCGCCCCCGGCCAGATCGACGCCGTCCTGCGTGAGCAGGTACAGCTGACGAAGCTGGCCCAGGCGCTCGGCGCCGACCTTCAGCAGCCCGAGGGGCAGAAGGCCGTCGGTGACGCGCTGAGCAAGGCGTCGAAGGCGCTGAAGGTCGACGTCAATCCGCGCTACGGCGCCTGGGACGACAAGCAGACTCAGCTCGCCAACTACAAGGCCCCCTGGATCACCCAGGTGACCAAGCCCGCCGAGGCGGGAGCCGAGTCCGGCGTATAGAAGACCGTGGAGAACGGTTGCCCGACCGACCGGAGTAGATTCGAACGGTGAACGCTGAAGACCCCGGCTGTATCGTCCTGCTCACTGCCAGCCACCGCGTCGCGCCCGGACTCCTGTCCTGGCCGGCCTGGCAGACGCTGCACGCCGCCGACCGGGTGTTCTGCGCTGAGCAGGACAATCCGCAGCTGCCGTATCTGCGCGAGGCCGGCGTCGCCGTCGAGCAGGTTGCCCCCACCGCGCAGGAGCTTGTCGATGTGTGTGCGGGTGGCCGGAGCGTGGTCGTCCTCACGGGCGGCGAGGGCAATCAGCCGCTGACCGACGGGCTGGCCCGGCTCGCCGGTTCGGGCCGGGTGCAGATGCCGGACCTGGAGCTGCTGCCCGGTTCGTACGATCTGCCGGGTGCCCGGCTTCTCGACCTGGTCCAGATCATGGACCGGATCCGGACCGAATGCCCCTGGACCTCGCAGAAGACCCACGAGAGCCTCGCCAAGTACGCCATCGAGGAGGCGTACGAACTCGTCGAGGCGATCGAGGACGGCGACCGCGACGAGCTGCGCGAGGAGCTCGGGGACGTACTCCTCCAGGTTGTCTTCCATGCCAGGATCGCCGAGGAAGCGCGCCCCGAGGACGGAGACGAGCCGTTCTCCGTCGACGACGTGGCCGCGACCCTCGTAGAGAAGCTCATCCACCGCCATCCGCATGTCTTCGGCGACGAGACCGCCGAGACCCCGGAGGATGTGCACGCGCACTGGCTGCGGACCAAGGCCGTCGAGAAGCAGCGCGAGTCGGTCACCGATGGAGTCCCGCTCGGCCAGCCCGGCCTGGCCCTCGCGGCGAAGCTGGCCGGCCGGGTCCGTACGGCGGGGCTCGATGTGGCGCTTCCCACGGGCGACGGCATCGGTTACGAACTCCTCGCCCTCGCCGCACGCGCCGAACAGGACGGTGTCGACCCCGAGGCCGCGCTGAGGGCCGCGGGCCGGGCCTACCGGGATGCCATCCGGGCGGCGGAGGGCAACGGATAGCGTCGGGCTTCACCTGGGCATTCGCCACCGACCCGTACTCGGCCTACGCCTGGCTGAGCGATCAACCAGTCGAAGCCTCCGGCGTGAACTCCACCGGAAGGGTGCGCAGGCCCCGCATGATCAGCCCACCCCTCCACCGTAGATCAGCAGGGTCCACCGCAAGCTGAAGGTCCGGCAGGCGGCGGAACAACGTCTCCAAGGCAGTGCGTCCCTCCAGTCGGGCGAGCGGCGCTCCGAGGCAGTAGTGGATGCCGTGGCCGTACCCCAGGTGTTGGTTGTCTCGGCGGGACAGGTCGAGTGTGTCGGGGTCATCGAAGCGTGCCGGGTCGCGGTCGGCCGCAGCGAGCACGACGAGCACGGGGTCGCCCTTTCGGATTGGCTGTCCCCCGATTTCGAGCGTCTCGGTGGCGTACCGCCAGGTCGCCAGTTCTACCGGACCGTCATAGCGCAGCAGCTCCTCCACGGCGCTATCGAGGAGGGAGTCATCGCGTTGCTCGACTGCATTCTGGAAAACAGACCGCTGAATGGGGTTTCGGAAGAAGGCGTGGGCGCTGTTGCCGATCAAGTTAATGGTCGTTTCGAAACCCGCGAATAGGATCACGAAAGCCATGGCGGCGGCCTCGTTCTCGGTGAGGTGCTCGCCGTGGTCGCTGGCCCGGATCAGGTCAGAAATCAGGTCGTCGCCGAGGTTCGCACGCTTCTTATGAATCAGCTCGGCGAGGTAGGCGCGGATCTTCTTCACCGACCGGGCGACGCCACCGCGCGGGCCCTGGCCGTGCCGGATCATCATGCCCGCCCAGTCCCGAAAATCGTCCTGGTCCTCGGTCGGCACCCCCAGCAGATCGCAGATCGCGTAAATCGGCAGCGGGAAGGCGAACTCGTGGATCAGCTCCGCCTCGCCGCGCCCGGCAAAGCCATCGATAAGGCCGTCCGCCAGCTCTTGGACTCTGGGCGCGAACTCGGCGACTCGGCGCGGGGTGAACGCCTTGGAGACGAGGCGGCGCAGCCGGGTGTGGTCGGGCGGGTCGATGTTCAGCAGATGTGTCATGAGCCCGGCACCGCGCTCCCCGGGAATACCGGTCTTGGTGCGGCCCTGGGCGTCATCCGCGTGATGTTCGGGGTTTTTCGACAGCCTGGCGTCGGCGAGCGCCTGTCGAGCGTCCACGTAACGGGTCACGAGCCAGGCCTCCACCCCGGACGGCAGTTCCGTCCAGTGCACGGGCGTGTGCTCGCGCAGCCAGGCGTAGGCGGGGTACGGGTCGGTTGCGAACTCCCAGGAGAAGAGTTCCGGAGTCGGAATGTGGTTCACCTGGCGACGGTATCGGGCGTCTCGGCCGGCCCCGGCTAACTGAAGGTCAGCTACGGCGGCTGGCCGGGTGGAAGAAGAGTCGTGCGGCGAGCCGTACTTCAACGCCAACGACATCGAGAACACCGTATGGCGCGAACTCGCCAAACTCATGAAGGACGAGTCCCGCCTACAGGCGATGGCAGCACCGCTCGCGCGACTGGAGGGGCAGGCCGCGCTCGCCACGCTTCTGAAGCGCCTTCCGGACCTGCTTCTTGCGGTGAAACCTACCGATTTGCGGTGGCGTGGCGGGCTCCTCATGCGCGGACTGCGCACGCTGCCCGTGGAGTTCACACCGGGGGCCGCCCTGGCGCAAGATGACACTCCGTCAACGCTGTGACTTTCACGTGATCTGCGCTGCATCGACTTGTGACACACGTTCGAGTCCAGTTAGGTTCACCGTTCGACTCACCAGTCACTCGTCAGTCACACGGAAGGCAACCCCATGGGCTCCGCGAACGGCAGACACCGTCGCCCTCGTCAGGCACCCGCCATCGTCGTCGCCGCGGGCGTGACCGGATCGGCCATCGCCATTCCGCTGCTCGGCGCGGCCAGTGCACAGGCAGCCGAAGCCACGACCTGGGACCAGGTGGCCGAATGCGAGAGCGGCGGCATGTGGAGCGCCGACCTCGGCAACGGCTTCTACGGCGGCCTTCAGTTCTCGCAGAAGACCTGGAAGGCGTACGGCGGCGAGTCGTACGCCCCGCGTGCCGACCTTGCCAGCCGCTCGCAGCAGATAGCCGTGGCCGAGAAGGTCCTGGACGACCAGGGCCCGCAGGCATGGCCCAGCTGTGCGGTCATCTCCGGCCTCGCGGTGGACGGGACGCTGCCCGGTGTCGACCCGGGGGTTGCGTCCTCCGCCGAGCCGACGGAGAGCACGGAGTCGGCTGACGGTACGTCGGCGGCCTCGTCCGATGACACCACCAAGCCGTCGGGCCGCGCGTCGGGCGGTACGGGTGGTTCGAAGAGCTCGAAGGGCCCGGATGGCGCCGACAAGTCTTCAGGCAAGGCGAAGCCTTCCACGAAGCATTCGACCACCGCGTCGGCCACCCCGCCCTCCGATGTGCCCGATTCATCCGGCTCTTCCGATTCGCCCGACGGTGTCGGTGGTAAGCATCGCGGCGCGCCGGCCTCCGAGGGGAGCCGGGACGCGAACGGCGGCGCCGGCCGTGAGTCGGGCCGTCATGCCTCCCGCGGTGACGCCGGCGCGCGCGACGCGGGTGTGTCGGCCGCCGAAGGCGCGTACACCGTGCACCCCGGCGACAACCTCTGGGCGATTGCTGACGCGCAGAAGGTTCCCGGTGGCTGGCCCGCGCTCTATGAGGCCAACAAGGATGCCGTCGGCTCCGATCCGGGCCTCATCCTTCCTGGCCAGAGCCTCGATCTCGACGTGAAGGCCAAGTGAGGGCAGTCTGAATTCGGCCAAAAGGGCCTCAAAAATCTGGGTAGTTCAGAGACCTATGTCCGATTATGTGTAAGTGAGACATGGGTCTCTTTGCGTCAACTGGCGTGTCGCGCCTGGGAACCCCTCCGTACCGCTGCCACCTGCGAAAACGACGGTTCCTCAGATGCGAGTACGGGCCGATTGTCCGATGTGTCCGTCTTTGAATGTGAGGGTTGCGTATGTTTACGGTCAGAACCGCTCGCACCGCGGGCCCCTTCGATCGTCACGCCGAATCCTGCCGTCGGTCGAAGGGAACAGACGCGTAAAGCGCCGTAGGCAGGAGCGGGGGACCCAGGTAGGCGCTGGGCCCGATCGTCGAATGACGCATCGGGGCCGGCTTGGGGTGAAGTCGCGTGCTAGGACGTGCGACCGGGCAACTCACTTGGCCCGAACCCGACAGCTCACCTCGTAGGCGTCGGTGAGGAGAAGTTCCATGCTGTTTTCCAGCAAGGGCAGGCACCGCCGCCCGTCAAAGGCTGTCCGTGCCGCCACGCTCGCAGGTGTCGCCGGTACCGCTGTCGCCGTACCGCTGATGGGCGCGACCAGTGCCTCCGCCGCCTCCGTCGCCACCTGGGACGCCGTCGCCCAGTGCGAGTCCGGTGGCAACTGGTCCATCAACACCGGTAACGGCTATTACGGTGGCCTGCAGTTCTCGCAGTCCAGCTGGGCCGCCGCCGGCGGTACGCAGTACGCCCCCCGTGCCGACCTGGCCACCAAGGCCCAGCAGATCGCCACCGCCGAGAAGCTCCTCGACATGCAGGGTCCGGGTGCCTGGGGCTGCGCAAGTGCCGGCGGCCTGACCAACGACGGCGTCGACCCGGGCGTCGACACCGGCTCCTCCTCGAACTCCACTTCCACCTCCAGCTCCAGCTCCAATGCCACCGAGCAGGAGAGCACCCCGGCCGCGCCGGAGCAGCAGGCCCAGCCGGAGCAGACCGAGCCCACCGAGCCCCCGGCCGCCTCCCCCTCGGACGGCTCCGCCGCTCCGCAGGCCGAGTCGAAGGAGACCGTCACCACACCGACCGGCGGGAAGGTCGAGAAGGGCGACGGCGAGTACAAGGTCGCCCCCGGCGACTCCCTGAGCGAGATCGCCGCCGACCAGAAGGTCGAGGGTGGCTGGCAGCAGCTGTTCGAGCTGAACAAGGACATCGTCACGGACGCCGACCTGATCTACCCGGGTCAGCAGCTGCACCTGACGAAGTAGTCCAGGCTCTCTCCTCCCTGAGCTCCCCGGCCCGGCGCCCAATCCCCCGTACGCGCCGGGCCGGGGTTTCTGCGTGACGCGGGGGTGCCTATATATCTCGATCGGACTCGGAGTCGGACGAGGAGGCAGCGACGGGGCCTGCAGGGCCTATGGTTCAAAAGAGCCGCTTCCGTCCCCACACGACGATGAACGTGACGATGGCCGCGGTGACTGTGAGCATGATGACTGCTCCCAGCCACTGCATCGGCTGCATCTGGGAGGCCGGGAGGTAGTCGGCCGCGTAGCCGATGACGTGCTTTGACTCCAGGCAGGACGTGTGGGCTCGGGTGTTCTCCATCTTGTCCAGGCACGTCGTCCAGTCCAGGCGGGTTCCCGAGTCGGTGAGGAAGTACGTGCCTTGGCCCTGTTGCACCGCACCGGCGGGCAGTTCCGGCTGCCGGGCGTCGGGGCCTACGCCCTTGTGGGTGGTGACCGACAGGACGTGGCCCAGGTTTAGGCGGAAGCGGTCCCAGATGAAGCCGATCGCCACCACTGTGCCGAGTGTGACCACCATCGACACCAGCGTGCGTCGCAGGAGCATGCCGATCGCCGCACCCACGGTGAAGGTGAGCAGGGCGTAGGCCGCTGGCATGATCCCCGTGACGTCGAAGAACGCGCTGCTCGTCCAGTCCAGGTTGTCGGCACGGCTCCTGACCGGGTTCCACCACCAGGTGAAGACGGCGCCCAGCACGGTGGTGGACAGGGCGATCAGCGCGGCGGGCATCGCGAGCTTCGTGGTGAGCCAGCGGAGGCGGCTGACTGACTGGGAGGTCACCAGCTTTGCGGTGCCGGACTCCAGGTCGCCCGCGATCAGCGGGGCGCCGATCAGGACGCCCGCCAGTATGGGGGCGTAGCCCAGGTAGCTTCCGACGCTGAACAGGCGGCCGGTGTACTTCTCGATGTCGGGCGGGAGGCTCTTCTGGGGGGACGTGGCGAGGTAGTCCGTCAGCTGGCCGCGCAGGTAGATCATGGCCAGCGTCGTCAGGAGCGTCAGGGCGAGCAGGGTCCAGAACGCCGCACGGTGCTGGCGCCAGATCAGCCAGATCAGGCCGAATCGGGGGCCCTTGCGTGAGGGGCGTGCGTCGGGGGTCGTACGGGCAGGGGCGTGGGTGAGCTTGGTCATGCGGTCACAGCCTTCTGCCGGTCGCGGGTGAGGACGTCGTGGACGTCGCCGACCTGGGCGCCGGGGGTGATCAACGGCGGGGCGTCGGGTGAGCGCAGGTAGGCGAGCAGCAGTTCCTCCAGAGTGGGCGGCTCGGCCTGTCCGCCGTACTGGATCGGGGCGCCGAGCCGTACGAGGACGCCGGGTCGGCCCTCGACGCCGGGCGACTCGGAACCGATGACCCGGTGCGGGCTCCCGGCCGGGAACGAGGTGTCCGGCGAGACCGCGAACAGGGCGTGTGCCGCCCGTAGTTCGTTCGCCTCGCCCGCGAGACGCAGGCCGCCGTTCGCGACGACGAGGAGGAAGTCGCAGATGTGTTCCAGCTCGGCGAGCATGTGCGAGGAGATCAGTACCGTCGTGCCACGTTCGGCCGCCGCCGCCGTCAGCGTGGCCATCAGCTCGCGGCGGACCAGCGGGTCGAGGTCGGCCATCGGCTCGTCGAGGATTAGCAGGTCAGGGCACTTTCCGAAGGCCAGGGCGAAGGCGACGCGGGTGCGCTGACCGCCGGACAGCGTGCCGATCCTCGCCGCCAGCGGCACCTGGCCCGCGCGGACGATGCCCTCGGCGACCCCTTGGTTCCAGCGGGGGTTCAGCTCGTGACCGAGCCGCAGCGTCTCGGCCACGGTGAAGCGCCGGAACAGTGGCTTCTCCTGGGTGAGGAACGCGGTGCGCAGGACCGCCTCCGTCGAACCAGGGGCCGCGCCGAAGATCCGCAGCGCGCCGGTCGTCGGGCGGATCATGTCGGTGGCCAGGCCCATCAGCGTGCTCTTGCCGGCGCCGTTGGGTCCTACGAGACCGCAGACCCGCCCGGCCGGCAGCCGGAAGGAGACGTCGCGCAGGGCCCAGCCGCGCCGGTACTTCTTGCCGAGCCCGTGGGCCTCGATCGCGGGCTCGGGGGACTGCGCGGACGTACTTGCGGGACACCGCGATCCCGGTCCGTTTCCCAGGTGCATCGTCGCGTGGTCCATGGGTGGGTGGCTCCTGTACGTGGTGAGGAGGCGTTGGCCGTGGTGGACCTTCGAGGGTCCGCACCACGGTGGCGTTGGCCGTGGCGGCGACGTACTTCCGTGTCAGGTGTTCAGGAAGGGTTACGCCGCTTTCGGTGGACACAACTCTGCTCGGCCGTCGCCCGCGGGGTATCGGGCGAAAGACAGATCATGCGCGGCAGGCTCCGACTTTCGGCCGGTGCGAGAGATCTCGGGTGTGCGAGATCGTGGCGGCATGGTGAGCAAGCTGAGAGAGCTGAAGGACATGACAAAGGTGGCGACCGGGGCGACCGCACCCGCGGTCACGCGGGGGAACGGACGTACGCGGCTGCTGCCCGTCACGTCATGGGTGCTGCTGGTCGCGGCCCTGGTCGGCCTCGCCCTCCTCGATCTGCTGGCCGGCTTCTACTGGATCGAGCACCACGGCCCCGCCAAGCTGATCGGCGCCTTGCTGGCCGTCGGAGTGGCCATTGCTTCGCCTCGGCTCGACGGGGACCGGGCGCTGCCGATGACGGCCTGCGCGCTCGCGGTCGTGTCGCTCTGCCTCTCGGTGTGGCTGCACATGGAGATGGTGGCCAGTTCACAGGCCCTTGGGTTCGCCGAACCGGCGGCGCTGGTGTGGCTCCTGCTGGTCGTCGCCCGGCGGGGGACGCCCTCGTGGGTGGTGGTGGCCGTGCCCATGCTGTGCATGGCCATCGTGCTGCGGCCGGTGGCGGTCTCGGTGCGGCAGTCCACCGTCATCATGGCGCTGCTCTTCGCGCTGGCCGCGGTCGCGGCGCTGGGCGTCGGCCTCGGGACGCGGCTGCTCCTGGTGGACCGGCGACGGCAGGCGGCGGCGCTGCGTCTCGAACAGCGGACGGAGTTCGCCAGGGACCTGCACGACTTCGTCGCCCACCACGTGACCGGCATCGTCGTACAGGCGCAGGGCGCCCAGGCGGTCGCGGACCGCCGCCCCGAACTGGTGCCGCCCGCGCTGCGGCGGATCGAACAGGCCGGCTCGGAGGCGCTGACCTCCATGCGGCACATGGTGGGGATGCTGCGCGACGCCGACGGGGAGGTGGCGGTGACGCCGCTGGCGGGGATCGACGAGATGCGATCGCTGGTCGAGGAGTTCTCGGCGGTCGGTGGTGCGCGGGCCGGGCTCGACCTTGAGGGGGCCGTCGACGATCTGCCGGTGGAGGTGACCACCACGGCGCACCGGGTGGTGATGGAGGCCCTCACCAACGTACGCAAACACGCCCAAGCCTGCACGGAGGTACGGGTACGGGTGAGCCTCTCGGAGGACCGGCTGACCGTACGGGTCAGCGACGACGGACGGCCGCGTCACGTCTCGCATGGCGGCTTCGGGCTGAATGGGCTGGCCGAGCGGGTGGGCCTGATCGGCGGAAGCATGCAGGCGGGGCCGGTGACAGGCGGCGGCTGGGGTGTGGAGGCGACGCTTCCGGTGCCGGCGGCCGAGGTTTCGGCGGCAGGGACGGCCAAGGTAGGGGCGGCGGCTTCGTGACGATCCGGGTGCTGATCGCCGACGACCAGGCCATGGTGCGCGCCGGGTTCGCGATGATCCTCGCGGCGGAGGACGACATCGACGTCGTCGGGGAAGCCACGGACGGGGTCCACGCCGTGGAACTCGCCAAGCTCCACCGCCCGGACGTCGTCCTGATGGACATCCGCATGCCGCGCATGGACGGCCTGGAGGCGCTGCGCAGACTGACGCGTCCCGGGACGGTGAACCCACCGAAGGTCGTGGTGGTCACGACGTTCGACGACGACGAGTACGTACAACGCGCCCTGACCCAAGGCGCCTCCGGCTTCCTCATCAAGGACTCGGGCCCCGCCCTGCTCGTCGAGGCCATCAGGGCAGCCGCCTCCGGCGAGGCCCTGGTGAGCCCGGCGATCACGGTCCGACTGCTGCGGCAGCTCAACAGCGCCGCGCCCGCTCCGCGCGAGCCGCACACCGCGCTCTCCGAGCGGGAGAAGGACCTGGTGCGCCTGGTCGCCCGAGGCCTGACGAATGCCGAGATCGCCGACGAGCTGACCATCTCGGTGGGCACGGTGAAGACCCACCTCGGAAATGTTCAGACGAAGCTGTCCGCCCGCAACCGCGTGGAGATCGCGGCTTGGGCCTGGGAGTCGGGGGTGGTGGAGGGGCGGGGGTGAGCGACGTCGCACAGGGAGTGCCGACTATCCGTGATCGTTCAACTGTTGTAGATACTGGCCAATAAAATTCTGACCGTTTGCCCGGCAATGTGCGTCCTTGGGTCCTTTTTCATCCCAGGGGACGGGCGGTCGTCCGACTGGTGGGCCGGGCCGGTTAGGCTCTTGTCGCAAGGCCAAAGTGACCCTGCACAACCAGTGTCATATCCCAGAAGGAGATGCCTCGTGCCGTCCATCGACGTCGTCGTAGCCAGGGAAATCCTCGACTCCCGGGGGAACCCCACGGTCGAGGTCGAGGTTGGCCTCGACGACGGCAGCACAGGTCGTGCTGCCGTGCCGTCCGGCGCCTCCACCGGTGCGTTCGAGGCCATCGAGCTTCGTGACGGCGACCCCAACCGTTACCAGGGCAAGGGCGTCGAGAAGGCTGTCCTCGCCGTGATCGAGCAGATCGGCCCGGAGCTCGTCGGCTACGACGCGACCGAGCAGCGGCTGATCGACCAGGCCATGTTCGACCTGGACGCCACCGAGAACAAGGGTTCGCTCGGCGCCAACGCCATTCTCGGCGTCTCGCTCGCCGTCGCCCACGCCGCCTCCGAGGCCTCGGACCTGCCGCTGTTCCGCTACCTCGGTGGCCCGAACGCGCACCTGCTGCCCGTCCCGATGATGAACATCCTCAACGGTGGGTCGCACGCCGACTCCAACGTGGACATCCAGGAGTTCATGATCGCCCCGATCGGTGCGGAGTCCTTCTCCGAGGCCCTGCGCTGGGGCGCCGAGGTCTACCACACGCTGAAGAAGGTCCTGAAGGCCAAGGGTCTTTCGACCGGTCTCGGCGACGAGGGCGGCTTCGCGCCGAACCTGGAGTCGAACCGCGCCGCCCTCGACCTCATCATCGAGGCCATCAAGGAAGCCGGCTACGTCCCGGGCAAGGACATCGCGCTCGCGCTCGACGTCGCCGCGTCCGAGTTCTACAAGGACGGCAAGTACGAGTTCGAGGGCAAGTCCCGCTCGGCCGCCGAGATGACCGAGTACTACGAGGAGCTCGTCTCCGCGTACCCGCTGGTCTCCATCGAGGACCCGCTGTACGAGGACGACTGGGCCGGCTGGAACGTCATCACCAAGAAGCTCGGCGCCAAGGTGCAGATCGTCGGCGACGACCTGTTCGTCACCAACCCGGAGCGCCTGGCCCGCGGCATCGAGGAGGGCTCCGCCAACGCCCTGCTCGTCAAGGTCAACCAGATCGGTTCGCTGACCGAGACCCTGGACGCCGTCGAGCTGGCCCAGCGCAACGGCTTCAAGTGCATGATGTCCCACCGCTCCGGCGAGACCGAGGACGTCACCATCGCCGACCTCGCCGTCGCGGTGAACTGCGGTCAGATCAAGACCGGCGCCCCGGCCCGCTCGGACCGCGTCGCCAAGTACAACCAGCTGCTGCGCATCGAGGAGATCCTCGATGACGCCGCGGTGTACGCGGGCCGCTCGGCGTTCCCGCGGTTTCGCTCTGCGAACTGATCGGCACAGCGCTCTGCGAACTGATCAGCACAGCGCTCCGCGAACTGATCAGCACAGCGCTCCGCGAACTGATCAGCACAGCAAGGGCTGAGCACCGGCCCTCAGGGCCCGTCCTAGCGGGCCGAAGGCCCCGGCCTCCGTCCGTCCCCGCACTCGGTCACGTACCGTGTGCGGGGACGGACGTGTGTGATGGGGAGGCGTGGACATGGCCGCGAAGGACCGGGACCGGTTCTCCACCGCGACCCGGCTGAGGCTACTCGGCGAGCAGACCGCCGCCCGCGTCTACCGGTCGCAGAGCCGCCGTCAGGCCCGCCGCTCCCGGCTCACCGGCCGGGCGGCCTTCCTTGCCCTCGTCGTCTGTTCCCTGGTGGTCGCGCTCGCGTACCCGATGCGGCAGTATGTGTCGCAGCGGGACGAGATCGCCGAGCAGGAACGTAAGGCGCAGGAGGCCCGGGCCCGCACCGAGGAGCTGCGCGACGAGAAGGCGCGCCTCCAGGACGATGCGTACATCAGGCAGCTTGCCCGCAAGCACCTGCACTACGTTCTCCCCGGGGAGACCGGTTATACGGTGATCGACCCCGACGCTGTCAAGGAGGGCAACGGCGAGACGGACGAGTCCGGTCGGCCGTGGCACTCCAACCTCTGGGACGGCGTCGACAGCGCCGACCGCGACTGACTCTCTTCAGCTATCTGCAGAACCGCAGTTCGAGCAGCCCGATCAGAACCTAGGCAGGCATGGAAACCCCCCCTCCGCAGACCGAGTCCACCGCGCCCACCGAGGCGGACATCGCCGCGTTCCAGCAGCAGCTGGGCCGCCCGCCGCGCGGGCTGCGCGCGATCGCGCACCGCTGCCCGTGCGGCAACCCGGACGTGGTCGAGACGCAGCCCCGGCTGGAGGACGGTACGCCGTTCCCGACGACGTACTACCTGACGTGCCCGCGTGCCGCGTCCGCGATCGGCACGCTGGAGGCGAACGGCGTCATGAAGGAGATGACCGAGCGCCTCGGTACGGACCCCGAGCTGGCCGCCGCGTACCGGGCCGCTCATGAGGACTACATCGCCCGGCGCGATGCCATCGAGGTCCTTGAGGGCTTCCCGAGTGCGGGGGGTATGCCGGACCGGGTGAAGTGTCTGCACGTGCTGGTCGGGCATTCGCTGGCTGCGGGGCCCGGGGTGAACCCGCTCGGCGACGAGGCGATCGCGATGCTGCCGGAGTGGTGGCGCAAGGGGCCGTGTGTGACGCCTTGCCAGTTGGCGGGCGCGGGCGACGAGGCCTGACCGTTCCCAGGGGCTCAGCCCCCGGACCCCGCTCCTCGATCGCCGGAGGGGCTTGATTCCACAGGAGCATTCATGACCCGCGTGGCCGCCATCGACTGCGGTACGAACTCCATCCGTCTGCTCGTCGCAGACGTGGACCCGTCCACCGGCGAGCTCGTCGAGCTCGATCGCCGGATGGAGATCGTTCGCCTCGGCCAGGGCGTCGACCGCACCGGCCGGCTCGCGCCCGAGGCCCTGGAGCGGACGTTCGCCGCCTGCCGCCAGTACGCGGGGGTGATCAAGGAGCAGGGGGCGCAGAAGATACGCTTCGTCGCCACCTCCGCCTCCCGCGACGCGGAGAACCGGGACGAGTTCGTCCGTGGTGTGCTGGACATCCTGGGCGTCGAGCCGGAGGTGATCAGCGGCGACGAGGAGGCGGAGTTCTCCTTCACGGGCGCCACCAAGGAGCTCGCGGGCCGTGATCATCTCGCGAAGCCGTATCTCGTCGTGGACATCGGCGGCGGCTCCACCGAGTTCGTCGTCGGCGACGACCATGTGCGGGCCGCGCGTTCCGTGGACATCGGCTGCGTACGGATGACTGAGCGGCACCTCGTGCACGACGGTGTCGTGAGCGATCCGCCGACCCCCGGTCAGATCGCCGCGATCCGCGCCGACATCGACGCCGCCCTCGACCTCGCCGAGGAGAGCGTCCCGCTCAGCGGGGCCGCCACCCTCGTCGGCCTCGCCGGGACGGTCACCACGGTCGCCGCGATCGCCCTGGGGCTCGACGCGTACGACTCCGAGGCGATCCACCACTCCCGGATCTCCCTCGGCCAGGTCCAGGAGATCACCGGACGGCTCCTCACCTCTACCCACGCCGAGCGTGCCGCGATCGGTGCGATGCATCCGGGACGGGTCGATGTGATCACCTCGGGGGCGCTGATCCTGCTCGCCGTGATGAAGCGGGCAGGCGCCCAGGAGATCGTCGTCAGCGAGCACGACATCCTCGACGGAATCGGCTGGTCGATCGCGTAGGTCCGGCTGAGCGGGGGCGGTGTGTGGCGGGCCTTCCGCAGGGTGCGAAAACGGCGCTCAGGCACACTCCGGCCTGCGCTTTGAGCGTTCGTGGGCCACCCGGGGGTGCCTCGCGGGACACATCGCAATCAAGTTCGTTAACTTCTTCACAAGGAATTCGGCCCCGTGGAGAGCGGTTCTGGTCCGTATGGGCATCCAGGGGCGCCCGCGGGATCGTTCCGCGTCGGTGTGGGACTGTTCCGGACGCGTTGCCGGCGTGTGGATCGAAGCGGGTGGTTCACCCGGCCCAGAGGCTCAAGGGCCAGCTCACAGGCGGTGAACAACGTTTGCTACCGCGCCGTGGTTCCCCTCCGATGACATGACCTCGGTCACGTGGGTGGGGCAGTGTAGCAGAGGGTGGTCCATACCTTGTGAAGGGGCTCACGAGTATGCCCCCTCAGGGGAGTGGATACTCGATGGCATGAGCACCACGGAGCGTCCCAGGATCCTCGTAGTAGGCGGTGGGTACGTAGGCCTGTACGCAGCTCGGCGCATCCTGAAGAAGATGCGCTACGGCGAGGCGACCGTCACGGTCGTCGACCCTCGGTCGTACATGACCTACCAGCCTTTCCTCCCCGAAGCCGCCGCTGGCAGCATCTCGCCTCGGCATGTCGTCGTCCCGCTGCGACGCGTACTGCCGAAGGCCGAGGTCCTCACTGGCCGCGTCACGACCATCGATCAGGACCGCAAGGTCGCCACGGTCGCGCCGCTCGTCGGTGAGGCCTACGAGCTGCCCTTCGACTACCTGGTCATCGCGATGGGCGCGGTCTCCCGCACCTTCCCGATCCCCGGCCTCGCCGAGCAGGGCATCGGTATGAAGGGCATCGAGGAGGCCATCGGTCTGCGCAACCACGTCCTCGAGCAGCTGGACAAGGCCGACTCGACGACCGATGAGGACATCCGCCGCCGGGCGTTGACGTTCGTCTTCGTGGGTGGCGGGTTCGCCGGTGCGGAGACCATCGGCGAGGTCGAGGACATGGCCCGCGACGCGGCGAAGTACTACACGAACGTGAAGCGCGAGGACATGCGCTTCATCCTCGTCGACGCCGCCGACAAGATCCTTCCCGAGGTCGGCCCGAAGCTGGGCACCTGGGGCCGGGAGCACCTGGAGTCCCGTGGCGTCGAGGTCTTCCTCTCGACCTCCATGGACTCCTGCGTCGACGGTCATGTCGTGCTGAAGAACGGCCTCGAGGTCGACTCCAACACGATCGTGTGGACGGCCGGCGTGAAGCCGAACCCGGCGCTGGCCCGCTTCGGTCTGCCGCTCGGTCCGCGTGGTCACGTGGACACCTCCGAGAAGCTCCAGGTGCAGGGCACCGACTACATCTGGGCCGCGGGCGACAACGCACAGGTTCCGGACATGATCGGCCGCAGGGCCGGCAACCCGAACGCCTGGTGCCCGCCGAACGCCCAGCACGCACTGCGTCAGGCCAAGGTCCTCGGCGACAACGTCATCTCCGGGATGCGCGGCTTCCCGCAGAAGGAATACAGCCACGCCAACAAGGGTGCGGTCGCCGGTCTGGGGCTGCACAAGGGCGTTGCGATGATCGTCATGGGCAAGATGAAGATCAAGCTCAAGGGTCGTCTCGCCTGGTACATGCACCGTGGCTACCACGGTCTGGCGATGCCGACCTGGAACCGTAAGATCCGGATCTTCGCCGACTGGACCCTTGCGACGTTCCTCAAGCGCGAGGTCGTTTCGCTCGGCGCCATGGAGACGCCGCGCGAGGAGTTCTACGAGGCCGCCAAGCCGACCCCGGCACCGGCCGCCGCCAAGGCCGAGGGCGAGAAGGCCAAGGCATCCTAGGGGCGCGTTCCCTGGGGATCTGCTCGCCGCGCAGTACGTGCACAACGCCCGGAGGGGCCGTCCGCCATTCGTGGTGCGGACGGCCCCTTCGGCGTGTCCGGCCGCTGCGTGGCGGGACGCGGGACGGGGTTTCGTGAGCGGCGCACCAGTGAATATATGTACTGTACAAACATTTTGCCGTTGCATTGCGCGGTAGCGGGACGGCCCGCGTTCCGCGGACTGTTGACGGGGGTGCAGCTCGTCGTGGCGCCGCGGGTGTCCGGCGTGGTTGCAAGCATGTTTGTTCATGTTTGGGCACATTGGGAACACCATCACGGAGGTGTGCGCCATGGCAGACGCCGCATTGCGGCTGACCGCTCTTGCCGAGGAGTTGCTGGGAGAAAGGCTGCCGGTCCGTATCCGGGCCTGGGACGGCAGCGAATCCGGACCGCCCGGTGCGCCCGTCCTCGTCATCCACAGCCGCCGCGCGCTGCGCCGGCTGCTCTGGAAGCCGGGTGAACTGGGCCTGGCCCGCGCCTGGGTGGCGGGCGAGCTCGACATCGAAGGTGATCTGTACGAAGCCCTGGATCTGATGGCCTCGCTGATCTGGGACCGCGGCGTGGAGGCCAAGGACGGCGTCCACCCGGTCCGCGACCCGAAGGTGCGGGCCTTCGCCAAAGGGCTGTTGCAGCTCGCCGGTCCCTGGCCACCGCCGCCCCCGCCGCCCGAGGAGGTACGCCGCCGCACCGGCACCCTCCACACCAAGCACCGCGACAAGGAAGCCATCAGCCACCACTACGACGTGGGCAATGACTTCTACGAACTGGTCCTCGGCCCGTCCATGGTCTACTCCTGCGCCTACTGGGACGACGACGGGAATCTTGAGGACGCCCAGCGCGACAAGCTCGACCTGGTCTGCCGCAAGCTCGCACTGAAGGAGGGCGACCGCCTCCTCGACGTCGGCTGCGGCTGGGGCTCCATGGCCATCCACGCGGCCCGCGAGTACGGTGCCCGGGTCACCGGGGTGACCCTCTCCGTCGAACAGGCCGCCTACGCCAGGAAGCGCATCGCGGAAAAGGGCCTGACCGACCGGATCGACATCCGGGTCCAGGACTACCGGGACGTCAGGGACGGTCCTTACGACGCCATCTCGTCCATCGGCATGGCGGAACACGTCGGCTCGGTCCGCTTCCGCGAATACGCCGACGACCTCTACGCACTCCTCAAGCCCGGCGGCCGGCTGCTCAACCACCAGATCGCCCGCCGCCCCGAGAAGGACGAGTCCGCGTACCACGTGGACGCGTTCATCGATGCCTATGTATTCCCGGACGGTGAACTGGCTCCGGTGGGACGGACCGTGACCACCCTCGAAGAAGCCGGCTTCGAGGCCCGTGACGTCGAGTCGATCCGCGAACACTACGCACTGACCTTGCGCCGCTGGGTCGCCAACCTGGAGAACGCATGGGACCGGGCGGTCCGGATGACCTCGCCGGGACGGGCCAGGGTCTGGCGCCTCTACATGGCCGCCTCCGCCCTCTCCTTCGAGCACAACAAGATCGGCGTCAACCAGATCCTCGTGGTGCGCCCGGTGGAGGGCGGGGCCGCCCGCATGCCGCTGCGGGCCCGCGACTGGACGGCGTCGGCGACCGGCTGACACCGGCACCGGGAGACACCGGCACCGGGACGGACACACCGGGGGCCGGTACCCGCAGCTCCGCGCTGCGCGTACCGGCCCCGGTGTGTCCGTCCCGGTCCTGCCGGCCGCTATTCGGTTTTGATCGCCGTCAGCATGTTCAGCTTCGCGGCGCCGCGGGCCGGCCAGAGCGAGGCCAGCACACCCACCAGTGCGGCGAGCACCAGGAAGATCCCGATCCGGCCCCACGGGATGATCAGGGCGTAGTCCGGGATCGAGGACTTCAGGGTCTGCCCGATCGCCCATCCGAGGAACGTACCGAGCACGACACCGATCACCGCGCCGAAGAGCGAGATGACCACGGCCTCCAGCCGGATCATGCGCTTCACCCGGCGCCGGTCGAGGCCGATCGCGCGCAGCATGCCGATCTCCTGCTGGCGTTCGAAGACCGACATGGCCAGCGTGTTGACGACGCCGAGCACCGCGATGATCAGGGCCATCGCCAGCAGGCCGTACATGATGTTCAGGGCGGTGTTGATGGCGCCGCCGGACATGTCCCGGATGCCCTGGCGGTCGATGACGCTCATCGCCGGGTTGTCACCGAGCGCCTTGACCACGGTCTTCTCGTTGGCGGCGGTCTCGCCGCCGTCCATCTTCAGCCAGATCTCGCGGATGTACGGGTGGTCGGAGTGCTGGTTCAGGAGGTCCTTGGACATCAGGACGGGGGAGAGGAACTCGTTGTCCTCGTAGATCGCCCCGACCTTCAGCTTCTCCTTCTTGCCGTCCTCGTACTCGACCGCGACGGTGTCCCCGGTCTTCCAGCCGTTCGACTTGGCGGTCTTCTGGTCGACGGCGAACTCGTTGTCGCCGAGGGAGTCGACCGAGCCGGAGACCGTCTTGATGGCGAAGAGCTTCGACACGTCACCAGGGGCGACCCCGGAGGCCATGAGGGGTGTGCCGCCGACCTCCGGCCAGGCGTACTGGTTGGGCGAGACGGCCTCGACCCCGTCGGCCTTCTCCAGGGCGCTGAGCGCCGACGGGTCGAGCGAGTCCCCGTTCGCCATTGACACCATGTAGTCGGCCTTGATGTTGTCCGTCGTCATCCGGTCGACCGCCTCGCCGACGGTGACACCGAGGACCGAGATGCCGGTGACCAGGGTGAGCCCGATGGCCAGGGCGGAGGCGGTGGCGCCGGTACGGCGCGGGTTACGGACCGCGTTCTGCGCGGCCAGCTTGCCGGAGACCCCGAACAGCCGCTTGAGCAGCGGACGAACCAGTGCGATGACCGGCCGCGACAGCAGCGGGATCAGCACGATGACACCGATCAGCGCGAAGAACGCGCCGGCCGCGATGACCGTCCGGCCGTCCGAGCCCATGGCCGCGCCCGCCACGATGACCGCGCTACCGAGCGCGGTGAGTGCGCCGCCGATCGAATTGCGCAGCACCAGGGACTTGACGGTGGCGGTCGCGTGCACGCTGTTCATCGCGGCGACCGGCGGGATCTTCGCGGCCCGGCGGGCGGGCAGCCAGGCGGCCAGCACGGTGATCAGGACGCCGACGCCGAGCGCGGCGGCGATGGCGGTGGGCGAGACGATCAGCGGTCCGTCCGGGATCTTCCCGCCGATCAGGCTCATCGCGGAGCGCAGCCCGATGGCGAGACCGAGGCCGAGCAGGAAGCCGACGACCGATGCGATCACGCCGACCACCGCTGCTTCCAGGAGGACGGAGCGCTTGACCTGGCGGCGGGAGGCGCCGACGGCGCGCAGCAGTGCCAGTTCCTTCGTGCGCTGGGCGACCAGCATCGTGAAGGTGTTGGCGATCAGGAAGATGCCGACGAAGAGCGCGATCGCGGCGAAGGCGAGCAGCATCGAGTTGAGGCTGCTCATCCCGTCCTCGATGTTCTTGGCCTGCTCGTCGGCGAGGTCCTTGCCGGTCCGGGCGTCGGCGTCCTTCGGGAGCAGCGGCTTCACGTCGGCCAGCAGCTTGTCGGCGGAGACGCCGGACGCGGCGGAGATGTCGACGTTCATGAACTCGCCGGGCCGCAGGTAGAGCTTCTGGGCGACCGGGGTCTCGAAGAGAACCAGGCTGCCACCCGCGTTGACCGCGCCGTCCTCGGTGGTGAAGACACCGGAGAGGGTGTATTCCTTCACCGGCCCGTTGGTGGCGACCCGGACCTGGTCACCGACGTGGTACTCGCCCTTCTTCGCGGTTTCCTCGTCGAGCGCGATCCGGTCGGCCGCGTCCGGGCCCTTGCCCTCGACGAAGGTGTACGCGGAGTCCTTGCCGTTCTTGTCGGGGAAGAAGTTCGCGCCGGTGTTGGTCCAGCCGTTGCCGATCAGCTTGCCGTCGGGGTCGGCGACCCCGGCGAAGCCGGACACCCGGCCGGTGGCGGTGTCCACACCGTTCAGGCCCTGGATCTTCTTCAGGGTGGCGGCGGTGATGGCGGGCGTCTTCTCGTCGGTCTGTTCGGCCGGGGTGGTGATGGCGACGGCGACATCGTCATAGCTCTTCGCCGACTGGTTACGGAAGGCGTTGCCGAGGGTGTCGGTGAAGATCAGGGTGCCGGAGACGAAGGCCACGCCGAGCATCACGGCGAGGACGGTCATCAGCAGTCTGGCCTTGTGTGCGAGCACATTGCGCAGGGCAGTGCGGAACATGTCTGTCAGTCCTGGGATGGGGAGGAGTTCCGGAAGAGGGTCAGAGCGGGCTTCAGCTGGTGCGGCCCTTGGCGTCGAACGCCTTCATCCGATCGAGGACCCCGTCCGCGGTGGGGTGCATCATCTGGTCGACGATCCGGCCGTCCGCGAGGAAGACGACCCGGTCCGCGTAGGAGGCCGCCGCCGGGTCGTGGGTCACCATCACGACGGTCTGCCCCAGCTCGCGCACCGAGTTGCGCAGGAAGCCGAGGACCTCGGCGCCGGAGCGGGAGTCCAGGTTCCCGGTCGGCTCGTCACCGAAGATGATCTCCGGCTGCGAGGCCAGGGCGCGGGCCACCGCGACGCGCTGCTGCTGGCCGCCGGAGAGTTCGGTCGGCCGGTGGGTCAGTCGGTCGGAGAGGCCCACCATGTCGATGACCTTCCGCATCCACTCGGCGTCGGGCTTGCGGCCCGCGATGTCCATGGGGAGCGTGATGTTCTCCTGTGCCGTCAGCGTCGGCAGCAGGTTGAACGCCTGGAAGATGAAGCCGATCTTGTCCCGGCGGAGCTGGGTGAGTTGCTTGTCCTTGAGGGAGCCCAGCTCCGTCTCACCGATCCGTACCGAACCGCTGCTGAAGCTGTCGAGGCCCGCCACGCAGTGCATCAGCGTGGACTTGCCGGAGCCGGACGGGCCCATGATGGCGGTGAACTCGCCCCGCGGGAACTCCACGGAGACCTGGTCCAGGGCCGTCACTTTGGTCTCGCCCTCTCCGTAGACCTTCGACAGATCCGTGGCGCGGGCAGCCACCGTGGTGACGCGGTGTGCGGTGGAAGTGGTGGTCACGGGAATCTCCTGATTCGGGCCTCCGGCCGAGGGCTTCGTCCGGGGTGGTGATCGGTTGCCTTTGGAACCCCTCCATCGTCACCGCCGTATCGCCGCAGGTCGTCCGACCCCGTGCCCGTTCCAGGGGGCGCCTTGAGTCGCACCGAGGGGCACCTGCGTCCTCCTGCGGTATGACACCGACCCTGAGGACGGCCGCACGGCCTCGTTGCCCGGCCGGGGTGGCGTGCCCATGGCGATCGCTGGCGCCCGCCTGGCGAATGCGCCGTCCGAGTGCGGCGACTTTACGTCAATTCGGAATACCGGTCGCCGTACCCGCTACCCCGCCCAGGCATGTGACGATGCCCTCTCACGAGTGCTGACGCACCCTCAAACGGTCAATAAAATAAGACAACATCGCGCCAATGACCCGCTGATCGGAGGAGGCCCCCGGATAGGGTCATGTGCCAACGCGGAGCCGCGCGCCAGGCCCGGATGGTGGAATGCAGACACGGCGAGCTTAAACCTCGCTGCCCCTCGGGGGCGTGCCGGTTCGAGTCCGGTTCCGGGCACCACTTCGCGCTTGCGGCTGAGAGGCCGTCGGGTGACCTCTGATCAGGCAGGACGGCCTGAAGTCCGCGATCATTCATGCGCTCGGGAGAGTGGTCTTCGTCACCCGTACCCCCGAAATCGGCGTCGAGCCCGCCCACCTCTCGTAGCAGTCGGCCGTGTCGCGGCGGGCCGATCCGGTCGTCGCGCGCCGGGACGGCTCGGACGTGTACTGCTTCCTGGCCGACACTCAGATGGCGGAACCGCTGCGAGGACCCCGGACCATCCGGGTGCCGGTCGGCCTAAAGATCCTCCCCAAGCACTAGCCTGATTCTTTTGCCTACCCATTACTCTTGTGGGAAGGCCACGCAGGGTGGCCATGGAGGAGTGAGATGAGGAGCAGCAACCCGGTCTTCTCGCGACGGGGCTTCAGCCGCGACAACGGATACGCGGGCTTCAACGCGGCGCCGCAGGCCGGGGCCCCCGTAGCGGGTGCCAACCCGTACGCGCAGGGCGCCGCCGCCAACCCGTACGCCACCAACCCCTACGCCCAGCAGGACACCCAGTACGGCGTCCCGCAGGCACCGGCGCGTTCCGGTGCAATGACGATCGACGATGTCGTCTCGCGCTCGGCGATCACGCTCGGCACCGTGGTGCTCGGTGCCGTGCTTGCCTGGGCCCTGTTGCCGGTCGACGAGGCCAACCTCGGCAAGTCATACGGCATCGCGATCGGCGCCGCCCTGGTGGCGTTCGTCCTGTCGCTCGTCCAGTCCTTCAAGCGAAAGCCGGCCCCGGCGCTGATCGTCGCGTACGCGGCCTTCGAGGGTGTCTTCCTCGGAGTGATCTCCAGCGCGGTCAGCACGTACATCGCGCCGGGCGTCGTGATGCAGGCGGTGATGGGCACCATGTGTGTCTTCGCCGGTGTGCTTCTCGCGTACAAGATGCGCTGGATCCGCGTCACCCGACGCTTCTACGGCTTCGTGATGGCCGCCGCAGTGGGCTTCATGCTCCTGATGTTGGTCAACCTGCTGTTCGCCGTCTTCGGCGGCGGTGACGGCCTGGGCTTGCGCAGCGGCGGCCTCGGCATCCTCTTCGGTGTCATCGGGGTCATCCTCGGTGCGTGCTTCCTGGCCCTGGACTTCAAGCAGGTCGAGGACGGCATCTCGTTCGGCGCCCCGCGCGAGGAGTCCTGGCTGGCGGCCTTCGGCCTCACCATGACGCTGGTGTGGATCTACCTGGAGATGCTGCGTCTGTTCTCCCTCCTCAGCGGCGACGACTGATGCACAACCCCGCAACGGGAACGGAACGGCCCGCAGGCACAGCGCCTGCGGGCCGTTCCCCTTTCCTGGCACCCTGCCCGGTTTCCCGGCTTTCCCGGCACCGTGTCCGGGCATCGGCCCGTTGGCAACCATCCCGGAAGGGCGCGTAGGGTCGCGGAGTGCTCGATACGACCCCGCTGATCACCGCCGTGGACCGATTCGCCGACCGGCTGCGCGCCGCCCCGCAGAGCCGTCTGCAGCGCGGCGCGGCTGCCGAAGGGCTGGCCACGGCCAGGGAACTGGCTCTGCGGGCCCAGCGCATCGAGGCGCCGGACCGGGAGCCGCGGATCATGCCGGACGCCGGGATCTTCGCGATCGGTGACCAACTTGCCGTAGCGGGGCATGACTTGGCGGTGGCACTGGAAACGGCCCCGTCGGCTGAGCTGGACGCGGCCGTGCAATTCGTGGCGGAGGCCACTGCGCGGGCGTTCGCGTAGCGGCGGCGGGCGGTGGCCCGAGGGCAGCGGCCGGTGAGAGCCGCTCCACCCCCAATGCCCCGGGGGGGTAGGGCGTGTTTCGAAAGTCCCGCCTGCCCCGCGACGCCTGGCACGCACGCTCGCCGCGTTGTCGGGATCGTCCTCGTACGCCCAGTACGAGGAC
>NZ_JBEOYU010000060.1:0-31742 GCF_040297265.1 Streptomyces sp. NPDC001832 | reverse complement strand
TGGAACGTCGCACTCAGGGCCGGGCTGGCCCTTCCCGACGTGGCCTAGCCACCGACAGGAGAAGCCCCCCGGATTCATCCGGGGGGAGGAGTCACCTTGTCCAGCCCCTCGAGGACCGGCAGCACCAGACGGGAACGCACCAGTGTCCGGGCTTCGTGGCGCGGCAGGCGTTAGGCGCGGGTCAGACCCGAATCCGCAGGTAGTGCGGGGTGTGTGACAGCTGATACGGCGACAGGTGCACTTTGCCGGTGAGAAGATCGAGGTTCCGAGGCCTAATCGACTCATCCGAGAGAGTGCACCTGCCGAGTGAAGAAGATATCGCGTCGTCGTACCGCCTCCCGCACCCCCGGCAAGCGGTGGTCGAGGGTGAGAGCGCAGGTGGGTGATCCGGACAGGTCGCTGACGGAGAACGGTGGGCTGCTGCTGGTGGCCGAGCTGGACCGTGCCCTGGGGATCACCGCCGCGCTGGACGCGGGGATCGGGCCAGTCAAGACACGCGACCGGGGTCTGTCTGGTGGGGAGTTCGCGCTCGCGACGGCGACAGTGCAGCTGACCGGCGAGGATCATCTGGTGGGCTTCGACCGGCTGCGGGCCGATATGGTGGGCGAGGGGCTGCTGCCCGCGCCGGTGCCGGCGGCGACCACGGCCGCCACGCTGGCCGCCCGGTTCGGGCAGGCCCAGCGTGAGGGCATCAAGGTGGCATGCGCGCGACTCACCGGTCGGGCGCTGGCCGCACTGGCGGTCGCCGAACGGGCCCGGGTCCTGGCGGGGCCGGTCACCATTGACGTGGACGCCAAGGACATCGAGGTGTACTCCACTCGCAAGGAACAAGTGGTCCGTTCCTACAAGGGTGAGGTTTCCGGACGGGTTCACGCCTGCCACTGGGCCCAGACCGGCACCGTGCTGGCCGCGGACCTGACAGACGGCCGCTCCGACGGCCGGACCCTGGCCCCCGACCAGATCAACCGGGCCATCGACGCCGTCCACGCCACCGGCGCTACCGGACAGATCCTCGTCCAGGGCGACTCGGGCTACTACTCCGGCACCGTCGCGGCCCGGATCACGGCACGCGAGGCGATGTTCCGACTCGCGGTGCCCCGCACCGGGCCGCTCTGGCGGGCCGTGTCCCGGGTCACACCTGCAGGCGGCGTCTTCCGCCCCGTCGCGCGCGAGCGCCCTGCCCCCACGCGCGAGATGCAGGGGCAGGGCGCTCGTTCACATCAGGTCAAGAACCGGCAAGTTGGCGCAGCACGTAGTGCATGATGCCGCCGTTGCGGTAGTAGTCCGCCTCACCGGGGGTGTCGATGCGGACGACCGCGTCGAACTCCACACCGGTGTCGGTGGAGACCTTGACCGTGCGCGGCGTCGTGCCGTTGTTGAGCTCGGTCACGCCGGTGAAGGAGAAGGTCTCCTCGCCGGTGAGGCCGAGAGCCTCGGCGGTCGCGCCCTCCGGGAACTGGAGCGGGAGCACACCCATGCCGATGAGGTTCGAGCGGTGGATGCGCTCGTACGACTCGGCGATGACGGCCTTGACGCCGAGGAGCGCGGTGCCCTTGGCGGCCCAGTCGCGGGACGAGCCGGAGCCGTACTCCTTGCCCGCCAGGATGACGAGCGGGGTGCCGGCGGCCTGGTAGTTCTGCGAGGCGTCGTAGATGAACGACACGGGGGCATCGGCCTGGGTGAAGTCGCGGGTGAAGCCACCCTCGGTGCCCGGGGCGATCTGGTTGCGCAGGCGGATGTTCGCGAAGGTGCCGCGAATCATGACCTCGTGGTTACCACGGCGCGAGCCGTAGGAGTTGAAGTCACGGCGCTCGACGCCGTGCTCCGTCAGGTACTTGCCGGCCGGGGTGTCGGCCTTGATCGCACCGGCCGGGGAGATGTGGTCGGTGGTGACCGAGTCGCCCAGCTTGGCGAGCACACGCGCGCCGGTGATGTCGGAGACCGGGGTGGTCTCCATCGTCATGCCCTCGAAGTACGGGGGCTTACGGACGTACGTCGACTCGGCGTCCCACTCGAAGGTGTTGCCGGTCGGGATCGCCAGCGCCTGCCACTGGGCGTCGCCCGCAAAAACGTCCTGGTAGGACTTGTTGAACATGTCCTCGCCGATGGCGTTGGCGACGACATCGTTGACCTCGGCCTCGGAGGGCCAGATGTCCGCGAGGTAGACCGGCTTGCCGTCCTGGTCGATACCCAGGGCGTCCTTGGTGATGTCGACCTTCATCGAACCGGCGATGGCGTACGCGACGACCAGCGGCGGGGACGCGAGGTAGTTCATCTTGACGTCGGGGTTGATCCGGCCCTCGAAGTTACGGTTGCCGGAGAGCACCGAGGTCACAGCCAGGTCGTGCTCGTTGACCGCCTTGGAGACCTCTTCCGGCAGCGGGCCGGAGTTTCCGATGCAGGTGGTGCAGCCGTAGCCGACGAGGTTGAAGCCGACCTTGTCGAGGTACGGGGTCAGGCCCGCCTTGTCGAAGTAGTCGGTGACGACCTTCGAGCCCGGGGCGAGGGTGGTCTTGACCCACGGCTTGCGGGTCAGGCCCTTCTCGACCGCCTTCTTGGCCACGAGCGCCGCGGCGACCATGACGTACGGGTTCGAGGTGTTGGTGCAGGAGGTGATCGCGGCGACGGTGACGGCGCCGTGGTCGATCTCGTACGTCGTCCCGTCGGGGGCCGTGACCGTGGTCGGACGCGACGGGACACCGTTGGAGGTGGCCGGGGCGTCGGAGGCCGGGAAGGATTCCTTGCCCGACTCCTCGTCCTCGGAGATGTAGTTGCGGACGTCCTGGGCGAACTGCTGCTTGGCGTTCGCGAGGACGATGCGGTCCTGCGGGCGCTTCGGGCCGGCGATCGACGGAACGACCGTCGACAGGTCCAGCTCCAGCTTCTCGGAGAAGTCCGGCTCGGCCGCCGGGTCCAGCCAGAGGCCCTGCTCCTTGGCGTACGCCTCGACGAGCGCGACCTGCTGCTCGTCACGGCCGGTCAGGCGCAGGTACTTCAGCGTCTCGTCGTCGATCGGGAAGATCGCGGCGGTGGAGCCGAACTCCGGCGACATGTTGCCGATGGTGGCGCGGTTCGCGAGGGAGGTGGCGGCGACGCCCTCACCGTAGAACTCGACGAACTTGCCGACGACGCCGTGCTTGCGGAGCATCTCGGTGATGGTCAGCACAAGGTCGGTGGCGGTGGTGCCGGCCGGGAGCTCGCCGGTCAGCTTGAAACCGACGACGCGCGGGATGAGCATGGAGACCGGCTGGCCGAGCATCGCGGCCTCGGCCTCGATGCCGCCGACGCCCCAGCCCAGCACACCGAGGCCGTTGACCATGGTGGTGTGCGAGTCGGTGCCGACGAGGGTGTCGGGGTACGCCTGGCCGTTACGGACCATGACGGTGCGGGCCAGGTGCTCGATGTTGACCTGGTGGACGATGCCGGTGCCCGGGGGGACGACCTTGAACTCGTCGAACGCGGTCTGGCCCCAGCGCAGGAACTGGTAGCGCTCCTTGTTGCGGCCGTACTCCAGCTCGACGTTCTGCGCGAACGCGTCGTTGGTGCCGAACTTGTCGGCGATGACGGAGTGGTCGATGACCAGCTCGGCCGGGGCAAGGGGGTTGATCTTGGCCGGGTCGCCGCCCAGCTCCTTCACGGCCTCACGCATGGTGGCGAGGTCCACGACACACGGCACACCGGTGAAGTCCTGCATGATCACGCGGGCAGGCGTGAACTGGATCTCCTGGCTGGGCTGCGCCTGGGAGTCCCAGCCGCCGAGCGCCCGGATGTGGTCGGCGGTGATGTTCGCGCCGTCCTCGGTGCGGAGCAGGTTCTCCAGCAGCACCTTCAGGCTGTAAGGCAGGCGCGCGGAGCCCTCGACCTTGTCCAGCCTGAAGATCTCGTACGACTCGTCGCCCACGCGCAGCGTGCTGCGGGCGTCGAAGCTGTTCGCCGACACGACAGTCTCCTTCATCAATGTGCGCATACTCCGCGCCGCGCCTCATTACGGCGGGCGCCGCGTGGTGCCGCCTCCGGCCCACTCGACCACCCGCTAAGGTAAGGCTTAGTTAGGTAACCCTTACCGACTGGCGGACTGCGGTACGCCTTCGGCATATATCTCGATGTCGAGATAACTCTAGTACATCACCGCCGCACGGTCATGCGCGGGCGGCGCGGCTGCGCTGCGCTCGCCGGTATCGCCCCCGCACACCTCTTCTTCCGATTGACATATCCACCCCGCGGTGGCACGGAACCGTGCCATTCTCGGCGGGACGGACGCCCGGACGGGCACCCGGACGAAGGAGGAACATGAACGGCGTCACCGAGTTCAAGGACATCTCCCCGACCACCCTCGCCGATCTCCTGGGCCGCGAACAGGTCATGGACATCGGCATCCGCCCCCTGTGGCCCTCGATCCCGCGAGTCGCCGGCCCGGCGTTCACCGTGCGGTGCCCTCCGGGCGACAACCTCATGCTCCACGCGGCCATCCACCGGGCGGAGCCGGGCTCGGTCATCGTCGTCGAGGCAGGTGACATCGACTATGCGCTCGCCGGAGGAAACGTCTGCGCCGTCGCTCAGCGCCGCGGGATCGCGGCGTTCGTGACCGACGGGGTGATCCGTGACCTCGCCGAGGTGCGCGAGATGGGCTTTCCCGTCTTCGCCAGGGGAGTCATCCCCATCCCGGGCACCAAGAAGGCCGTTGAGCCGCTCAACGGCCCGGTGCGGTGCGGCGGCGTGAGTGTCGACGCGGGCGACATCGTGGTGGCCGACGAGGAGGGCATTGTGGTCACTCCCCGTGCCCGCCGGGAGCAGGTGCTCCTCGGCGCCCGGAAGAAGCTGGCCGAGGAGGCCGGCGAATCCCTCGATGCATGGGAGGAAACACATCGCACCCGCATCGACAAGACCCTGGCCGAAGGCGGCTTCGAGGGCTGATTCGACACCAGGCTTCCGCCAGGCCTGCACTGTTCCCCGGCCTCGCCCGGCCCGGCTCGGCGAGCTGGGGGCCGGGGCGAGGCCGACGCCCCTCCCCCCGGATGGACGTACACCGCGCGCCGCGGTGGCGATCCGGGTGGACCATGGAACGCACGGTGCACCCGTAGCCCGCACCTTTCACGCACATCAGGCCGCGCAACTGCCGTTCCTCCACGCCCAGCCGTCACCCGAATGCCACACCCCGACACAGGGCTCATCTCATATCTGAGATAGTCTTTCGCCATGTCAGATGATTACCTCGTACGCATCGGCAAGCTCATACGTGACGCCCGTCAGCACCGGGGCTGGACACAGAGTCAGCTCGCCGAGGCGCTCGCCACAAGTCAGAGCGCCGTGAACCGCATTGAGCGCGGCAACCAGAACATCAGTCTTGAGATGATCGCGCGCATCGGCGAGGCACTCGACAGCGAGATCGTGTCGCTCGGCTACGCCGGGCCCATGCATCTGCGGGTGGTCGGCGGGCGCCGGCTCTCTGGCTCCATCGACGTCAAGACGAGCAAGAACGCGTGCGTGGCACTGCTCTGCGCCTCGCTGCTCAACAATGGCCGTACGGTACTGCGCCGCGTGGCCCGCATCGAGGAGGTCTACCGACTCCTGGAGGTGCTGAACTCCATCGGCGTGCGGACGAAATGGATCAACGAGGGAGTCGATCTGGAGATCGTCCCGCCGGCCCGGTTCGACATGGACGCCATCGACGCGGACGCCGCCCGCCGGACCCGCTCCATCATCATGTTCCTCGGTCCGCTGCTGCACCGGATGGACTCGTTCAAGCTTCCGTACGCGGGGGGCTGCGACCTCGGTACGCGGACCATCGAGCCGCACATGATCGCGCTGCGCCGGTTCGGGCTGCAGATCGCCGCGACGGAGGGGCTCTACCACGCCCAGATAGACCACTCGGTCACGCCCGACCGACCCATCGTGCTGACCGAGCGCGGGGACACCGTGACCGAGAACGCACTGCTGGCCGCCGCCCGGCACGACGGCACGACCGTCATCCGCAACGCATCCTCCAACTACATGGTCCAGGACCTGTGCTTCTTCCTGGAGGCACTGGGCATACGCGTGGACGGCATCGGCACGACCACGCTGACCGTGCACGGCGTCCCGCACATCGATGTGGATGTCGACTACTCCCCCTCCGAGGACCCGGTCGAGGCGATGAGCCTCCTCGCCGCCGCCGTGGTGACGGAGTCCCGGCTGACGATCCGTCGGGTACCGGTCGAGTTCCTCGAGATCGAGCTCGCGGTGCTGGAAGAGATGGGCGTCGACTGCGACCGTACGACTGAGTACGCCGCCGACAACGGGCGCACTCGGCTGGTCGACCTCACGGTCCGCCCCTCCAAGCTGGAGGCGCCGATCGACAAGATCCACCCCATGCCGTTCCCCGGGCTCAACATCGACAATGTGCCCTTCTTCGCGGCCATCGCCGCCTCGGCCCAGGGCCAGACCCTCATCCACGACTGGGTCTACGACAACCGGGCCATCTACCTCACCGATCTGAACCGCCTCGGCGGCAGGCTGCAGCTCCTGGACCCGCACCGGGTACTGGTCGAGGGCCCCACCCGGTGGCGCGCCGCCGAGATGATGTGCCCGCCCGCGCTGCGGCCCGCCGTGGTGGTCCTGCTCGCCATGATGGCGGCGGAAGGCACTTCCGTACTGCGCAATGTGTATGTCATCAACCGCGGTTACGAGGAGCTGGCGGAGCGGCTCAACTCCGTGGGCGCGCAGATCGAGATCTTCCGGGACATCTGAACGCCGCCAGAATTAACGCCGTTACACCCCTCCTGACCTGCACGTATGCGAGCCAGGAGGGGATTCGGCTTCGCCTGTGGGACTTCTCAGGGACTTTTGGGCCGAGCCGGGAGACTGCCGGCCTCAGGGGCTGAGGGACGGATTGACCGTCACTACACGTGATGGGTCACCGGACGGGCGTCGACCTGAGCGACTCATGGACGAGGACAGGTCGGGCCGGGTTCTCGACTCACTGCCTGACTGTCACCCGCTCCCCTGCGGTCATAATGGAGGCATGTCCTCCAGCCCACAGCACCCCGCACCTGCCCCGAGGAACGTCTCGGGCGCGAACGCCGAGGACCTCACGCTGTACCGGGAGAAATTCCGCCGCCGTCTGCCGGAGGCGTTGGGTGAGCTGCGCGGGCCGGCCCACGGTGTCGTGGAACTTCCGCTGCACATGGCCTGGTCCGGGATGACCTCATACGACTTGGACAAGCCGCGCCAGCGGATGGGCCTGTACCGGACCGTCCTGCACGAGGGTCTGCACGACGACCTGCCCCAATACCTCAGCCAGGACCTGCTCCTCCAGCTGTGGCCGGTACTGCGCACACTCGTCGGCCGCACCGTGCGCACCGTATGGGAAGACGCCTTCCCCCAGCTCGCCTCCCGCGCCCGGGCCAGCGTCCGCCGCACCCGATACCTTGTCCTTCATTCCCTTGTTGAAGTCGTAGCGGTCCATGGCATGGACCGTGATCGTCATCGTGAACTTGTCGCCCTGTGACGTGACTTCGGCGCTGCCCCAGATCTTGTGATCACCCAGGGTCTTGTCCCAGTTCTCGGTCTTCGTGTACAAGCCGGCGCCCGTCATGCTCCGCGCCCCGCCCGTCATGTCGAAGGTGGGCTTCCCGGTCTTCCCGCTGAGGATTTCCGCGGCGTTCTGTGCCCGGGCGATCTCGCCGTCCACGAAGGCCCCGATGGCCTCGTCCTCGTGGTATCCCTCATTGTAGTTCACCTCGAAGTCCGCCCCGGTGTTCTCCCTGTAGCGGGCGTAGGCAGGCACGGCGTCGTCGAGGGCACCGTCACCGTAGAAGCCGAGCGAGGCGAGCAGGCCGCCACCGATCATCTTGGCCTTCCACTTGTTCCAGCTCACGTAGTCGCCCGCGGTCGGCTTGGAGTTGGGGTCGTAGGGGAAGTCGTTGTCGTATGTGACCTTGGGCTCACTGGGCGAGCCCTCCGTGTAGCCGCCACCGCTGGCCGGCTTGGAGGGTGCCAGGAAGAGGCTGGTTATTGTGCTGCCGCCGCCACACACGTCCTTGATGCCTTCGGCGCACGGCAGGTGCCCGTCCAGCTCGATGAAGCTGGTGGGGTTGCCGCCGGTGAAAGCGTAGCGGTTGCTGGTGTACGGATCGGAGCCGAGGCCCATGTCCGCGAGGGCGCCGTTGTACATGTCCCGGGTGGTGAAGCGGTTGAGGCCCGGGTTGTAGTTGCGGAAACCCATGTCGTACGTGCCGGACTGGGCGTCCCAGCGCTTGGCGTTGTACCGGTAGGGGTTGTAGCTCTCCTCCGTCGGGTCGCCCGCCTCCGGCTTGTCGATCCCGGTGAACTCGGACTCGTCGTCGTTCCCGCAGGCCGTGTACCCGTAGGTGGCCTTGGTGTCGCCGCCCTTGGTAGTCAGCGTCTCGACGTCGGTGTGGCTGTTATAGCCGTAGAAGCCGTCCTCGCTCGTCCCGTCGGTGTTGTGCTTGACTTGGGAGAGGCGCTCGCCCCACGGGCTGTACTGGTACGACTTGGTCAGCTCGCCAGCCACCTTCTCGTCCAGCACCTCGCCGGACAGGCCGAGGTAGTCGAAGTCGGTCGTCTTGGCGTCCACCGTCTTGGTCGCTGTGCGGTCCAGCGGGTCGTAGGTGTACTTGGTGGTCTTCTCGGCCCCCACGTCGTCGAGGCTCGTGCTCTCGGTAACGTGGTCGAAGCCGTCGTAGACGGTGCGCTCCACGACCTTGCCCCCGCTGGTCACCGACTGCTGGCGGCCGAACGGGTCGTAGTCGTACGTGGCCGTGGCCCCCGCGGTGGTCGCGGAGAGCAGCCGGTTGCGGTCGTAGTCGTACGTGGTCGTTTCGCCCTTGACAGTCTGGGACACGACATTGGCGTTGTCGTCATGGGTGTACGTCTCGGTCCCCGCGCCGGTTCCGGTCTTGACCGACTTGGAGAGCCGGTCGGCCGGGTCGTAAGTGTAGGCGGTGGTGGAGTCGAGGTACGCCGTGTCGTTGTCGGCGTTCATCTTCTTCGCCACATCCTGCGACTTGTTGCCGTTCGGGTCGTAGGTGTAGGTGTGCGACGACACCAGGGTGCCGTTGGCCTTCTTCTCGGCTTGGGTCCTGACGACTCCGTCGAGGTAGTAGGTGAGATCGACCGTGTTGCCGTTGGCCTTGGTCTCCTTGAGCCGCTGCCCGCGGTCGGTGTACGTGTACGACGTGACCTTGGGCGCCGTGTCGGTCGCGGACTTGCCGACCGACACCGTCTTCACGAGGTCCCGGAGGTCGTAGGTGTACTTGGAGAACTGGTCGGGATGGACGACCGTCTCCGGCTTGCCGTTGGCATCGTAGGTGTAGGAGGTGGACTTCTTCTCCTGGCCCGCGAGCGCCTCGGTGACCTTCTGGACCTGGTTCAGGCCCGTGTGGGCGATGGTGTACGCGTCGACCCGTGCACCGGACGAGGTGTCGTCGATCGACGTCAGGTTGCCGTTGGCGTCATAGGCGTACGAGAACGAACGCTTCTCGGTATCCGTGTCCGCCGAGTTGTTCCGCACCAGCTTCACGCCGTCGGCGACGACCGCGCCGCCGGTGTTCCGGGCCACCTGGAGCTTGGCCGTGTTGCCCCGGGTGAAGGTGAACGAGCCCAGCGAAACCCAGGTCCCGGAGTTCGCGTTCTGGTCCTTTGTCACGTCGGTGGTACCGCCGGAATGCGTCACCGTGTACTTCGCGGCCGTGGCCGCGCCGGTGACCTTCGGGTACTTGACGTAGGCCGTGTAGGCGCCGTCCTGCGGGTACCACCTTCACGACTCTCCACTTATCACTGTTGCTTTTCAGCACCTTGTGCAACGCACGTGCAAGATGATCTTGCATAGTTGACGACACGTCAGAGCTGCCTGAGTATCCCTCAGTCTTCACAGAGGGTTATCGCCGAAGTGACCTCGCAACGTCCGATGTCGGTCGTGTCACGCCGACCGCGTGTGCGAGGCCCCGATCGGGACGCCTCCCATATGCGCGTGAGCGGTGGCAGTTGCCCTCCGGGGCTGCCGGGATCGCAACACGCGTCACTCGTCCCCGTGCGCCGTGGGCGGCGGCCTGCTCCGGATCCGGCGTTTCCACGATGCTGACCACGATGCCGCCGCGCAGCACCGACGCCCAGGAGCGGTCCAGTGTCTCGCCGCCGACGAGGTCGAGCACCACGTCGGCGTCGCGCACCAGGTCCTCGAAGTCGAGTCGGTGAACGACACGCTCAAAGGCCAGCTTGACCTGGAACAACACGGCGGACGCACCTGCGAGGGCGTCGCTGTGCGCGTCGCCCAGCGCGTTCTTGCGCTGGCAGCCGCGATCTGGCACAACTTCCAGACCGGTCAGGCGGTCAGCCGCTCACTGACCGCCTACGACCGCTGACCGTGTTCGGAAAGACTCGTCTATTCGGTCGTGTGCGTGGGGTAGACCTCAACGTCGGTGTAGGCGCCCTTGATCTCCCCCGCGCCCGCGGGCCACTTCAGGTTCACGGTGTGGGTCTCGTTCGGGGGCGTCACCAGGATGTTGGTCGGGGACGCGAGGCTGTCGCCGGTGTTGTCGATGTCGTAGGCGAGGTTGAAGACAGCGGCGTCGCCGGGCTTCAGGGTGGTGATACGCGGCTGGGCGTGGCCGCGCTCGATGGGGTTCGAGGTGTTATCGGCGTCCTTGATGTCGACGCCCGCGAAGCCCGTGGCCGAGCAGGTGGTCGAACCCCGGTTGATCATGGTGATGTCGATCCTGCCGGAGTCCTTGTCGGGCGCGGCGTCCCCTCTGGCCGGGGGCGTCTGGCACTTCCCCAAGTTCTCGGCTTTCGCTCGAACAGGGGAGACCCCATCCTCGCCGGCGAGGTTAGCTGCGGGTGTTCTCGACGATGAGAGAGGAGGTGCGGCCATCGATGTCGGCGCCGAGGTTTGCTGGTGGCGGCTTCGACGACGGCTTGTCCTCCGGAGAAGCCCGCAACCTCGAAGAGAGCGACCCGCCATTGCCCCGGGGGCGGATCGCAGTCCACACTGATACGTCGCGCACGACCACCGCCTCCCCCTCCCGCGTCCCACCGTGGCATCAAGCGGTACGTGCACACCCAGCCCCGCGAGACGGTGCCCCACCCCGGCTCCACCTCACCGGTATAGGACGCGCATGCGACGTTCCACCCTCATCACCCGGGCCCTCGGCAGCACCGCACTGGTCTGCGCCGCCGTGGCCCTGTCCCTGGTCTTCGTACGCTACGACGCGCCCGCCCCGCGCTGGGACATACTCGGGGCGCTCGGAGCGGCCGCCGTCACCGCCGGAGGGTGGATGCTCGCCTGCCGTACGGCGCCACCGCTCGGCGCCGCGCCACCCACCGCGACAGGCAGACCGCCGCTCCCGCACCAACTCCCGCTGCCCGCCCGTGACGTGGGCCGGGCTACCGGAACCGTCCTCCTCGTCCTGACCCCGCTCGTCCTGACCAGGCTGGCCGCCGGATCGGGTGGGGTGCTCGCCGGACTGCTGATCATCCTGGTCCTCGTGATGACGGTGAAAGCACTCCGCTTCGCTCGCAAAAAGGGCGGTGAAGCCGTGGAGCGCAGCAAGTTCCGCGTACTGAAGGACGACGCCACGCGGGGTGAGCTCCACGCCGTACGTGTCCGGGTCGGCGAACCCGTACGGATGCGCTACCTCCAGCGTGGCAGCAAGCCGGGCGAACTCGACGTCACCCAGTTCCACTGGCTCGTCCTCCAGGACGGCGAACGTGGCATCAGACTCAGCAACGCCCCCGAGGAGGTGGGCCGGGCGGCCCTGCGCCTCGCCGGCCAGGACGGCTGGCTCTGCTGGCCGGAGAGGTGGAAGCTGATCGAGGAGGAGCTGCCCGCAGCATTTGTTTCCGACAGCGGTGAAGTGCTCATGGGGCTCACGGACCCTGACGAGGCGCGCCCGTACCTGACCGGAACGCGCCCCCCATCGTCCGACCGCGCCGTCCGGCGCCTGCCCCGCACGGCCAAGTTTGCCGCACCCGTACACACCCGGATCCTCGGCGGTGTCCTGCTCGCCGCCCTGCTCACCGCCCCCGTCCTCTACATCGGCCCCGACCAGCTACCGGCCCTGCTCGACTGGCTCCTGTGCGCTTCGGCGGCGGCGATCCTGATCGTCCTCGCCCTCCGCGGTTGGAGAGAGGCAACCCGGTCGCTGCCCGAAGGAATGTCCTGGACCGTACAGGAGGAGTCGGACCCGTCGATGGCATGACGCAGGCGGGCAGGACCGAGCGCCGTGCACCCGGATCCAGCCAGCCCGCAGCCGCCTGAGTGAAGTTCTCCAGGGCACGCGGGAAACGTGACGAAGCCCTTCCCCGGTGGGGGAAGGGCTTCGTGAGTGAGCGCTGAGCAGGCCTTGCACCTGCATTTCCCCGCAGGAAGCGGGGCGTCTTTCCTTGGACCACCAACGCAGTGTCATTCGCCGTGAGTTGCGGCGAACTTTCAAGATCAACTATAGCGCATGCGGCCGTCGGTCGGTCCCCGGCCATCACGGAGGCGGTTGAGTGGCAGACCCGTGCGATGCGCCCGTACTCGGTCCGGTCCCGGAGTACGGCCAGATCCGTGAGGCCTCGCCGCCGTCAGCCAGCACCACCGCGAGATCGGTCGCGATCCGGCCCCGGTCATGACCAGTGCCGCCTGGCCGAAGCGGCCTGAGTGCGGTGGAGTAGGCGCTGGTCTCCCAGTGGCATCGGCCAGATCACCACAAGTTCATTCCCATCACTGACATCCCGGAGAACTGGCCTGCTGCCTACCGCGAGGTCGTCCGGAAGCGGATCGACGCCATCGAGTCGTCCCGCGCCATCGGCATGGTTGAGCGACCCGAATACAAGCGGCGCTGGGCCACCGAAGGGTGGGAGGCGCTGCAGGAGAAGGCGCTCCGGAGTTGGCTGCTCGATCGAATCGAGGATCGTGCGCACTGGTTCGACGAGAACGGGATGCCAGCGCTCGTCACCCTCTCCCGGCTCACCGACAACCTCTCCCGTGACGAGGACTTCGTCTCCGTCGCCAAGATCTACGCACCCCGTAGGGAACTGCCAGCCGTCATCAGCGAGTTGATGGCCGACGAGCACGTGCCGTTCCTTGCCGCCCTGCGCTACAAGCCCGCGTCCCTCAAGAAGCGCGCCGACTGGGAGCACGTCTGGGATCTTCAGCGTCAGGAGGACGCTGCTCCGGACGAGCTGACCAAACGGAAGATCCGGGACTCCATCCCCGTACCGCCGAAGTACACATCGGCCGACTTCCTGCGCCCCTCCTACTGGCGGGCGCGCGGCAAGCTGGACGTGCCCAAGGAGCGGTTCATCTCGTATGCGCGGGCCAACGTGGCCACCCCCGACCTCTACGGCTGGGCCGGCTGGGACCACCGGGAGCGGGCGATCGCGCTCGACACGTACATCGCCACCCACGAGGGCCTGACCACGGAAGAAGTCGCCCCGCTCCTGGCCGGGCTGCTGGAACTCCAGCCGTGGCTCAACCAGTGGCACAACGAGCCCGATCCGCTCTTCGCCCCGACTCCCGCCAAGTTCTTCGAGGGCGACCGGCAGATGGAGCAGGGTAAGCACGGCCTCACCGACGACGACCTGCGCGCCTGGCGCCCGGCCGCCGCGACCAGAGGACGCCGTACCGCGAAGAAGTAGACCGCCAGCTACGCCAACGGCCTCGCGATCCGAACCGATCGCGGGGCCGTTGCGTTGTCTGGTCAGTCGCCCAACTGCCCTCCCCTGAGCGCTGAGACGAAGAAGGCCCAGCCGGTGGCCGGGAACACCAACACCGGGCCATGTGGCGACTTGCTGTCCCTCACAGGAACGACAGTGGCGAAGTCATCGGAGACCTCAACACACTGACCACCATCCGAGTTGCTGTAGCTACTCCTGCGCCAGGTGACGGCGCTCAGGTCGATGGTTCGCATGGCACTTCCTCCAGCACGCGCAGGATGTACTTCCGCGACTGTCTGGGGGCAGGGCCAAGTCGCGCACCGCATCGTACATTTGCTGAAGATCCTCGACCTGACCAGCCGTCTCGATGAGGTCGCCCCGACTCGCGCTCTCCACATAGGCCACGGTTCGACCACCTGGCACCCGTAGGAACATCACGTCGGTATGCGACAGGCTGTGCGGTCCCGCACTGTGCGGAAGTACCTGAATTGCCACCATCTGACGCTCGGACATCTCGACCAGGTGCGCCAACTGCTTACGCCAGGCCGATGCGTCCCTCAGCGGAGTACGTAGCACGGTCTCGGAAAGAATCGTGCGGAAGTGCGGCGCGTCGTCCCCTTCCAGCAGGTCGCGACGACTCAGCCGGGCCTTGACCTGCTGCTCCAGCTCCTTGCCGGTGAGTCGCCCCGCCGCCAGAACCTCCCTGGCATACTCCGGAGTCTGAAGAACTCCGGGAGGCACCCCCACCGCGAAGTGCCACAAGCTCACCGCCTCCGCCTCCAGCGCCATGTACCGCCGGTACCGCTCCCGGAACTGCGTATGGTCCCCGGCTGCCAGCTCCCACAGCGCCAGCAGCAGCCCCGGTGTCCCGTAGTGCTGGTCCAGCGCCTGGACGACCTCCGGGCTTCCCAGGGTCTCGCCCTTCTCCATCTTCCCGAACAACGACCAGTCCCAGCCCAGTCGCTCCCCGAGCGCCCGCAGACTCGTCCCGCTCCCGGCCCGTAACTTCCGCAGCTCCTCGGCGAACCGCTGACGGGGTTCCTGACTGCGGCCGGTGATGACGCGTCGTTGCGGCATACCGCTCCCTCCGGGACGTTCACGTGACCGATGTGGAACGTGTGGAACCACCTCCGCGCGGCGGGGAAGCACCACCCCGTCCACGATCCGGTCGCCCACATCCGGGCGCATCCTCGTAACACCCGGACTACGCAGCGTAATTCACCCAGCGCAGCCGGGGCATGGAATCAACGGAACCGCACCCACGAGGACGCACATGACCCCCACACCGCGCACTGCCCACGCCCCCAGGATCCAGGAGGCCCTCGACGCCCGCGACGCCCTCGCCACCGCCCTCACCCGGGCCGGCATCCAACTCCCCGCCCTCGCCACCGCCCTCACCCGGGCCGGCATCCAACTCCCCGCCCTCGCCACCGCCCTCACCCGGGCCGGCATCCAACTCCCCGCCATGGACATCCGCACTCCCTGGGCGGACGACCGCAAGGATGACCGCGAGCGCGAAACGCCGTACGCGCTCGTCCACCTCGGCGTGTGCTCCGCCCCCGTCGCCCACGCGCTCGCGGACGTCATCACGAAGGGGGTCGCCGGGTGACGGAGGCCGCCGACAAAATCCCCGCCGTCGGGGAGACCGTCCGCGACCGCGACCGGGTCGGACGGGTCATGGGCCACGTGGGCCCGTACGTCCGGCTCCGCCCACTCTCCGGTGGCCGCGACTGGGACGCCGACCCGAACCACCTCCGCCGCCTCACCCCGTCCGAGTTGCTCAGTGTCCTCGTCGCCGAGGCGAACGCCCGCAGCAGACAAGGGAGGTGACAGCGCAGAAGCGACGGCACCCCCACCACCCCCAGGCCTGGCCACTACCCACCGGACTCGAGACCCGCCCGCCCCGGCCCGGCCCGGCCGAGTCCCGCAGGAATCCCCTCCCCTTCGGTCAAACCCCTCGCCTAAGGGGATGTCTCACGTGGTCGTTCGCTGATGCGGCATGATGCTGGACTGTGGGTGCTGATCTGTCGCGTCGGCTGGTGCCGGACGAACTGTGGGAGCTGACCGCTCCGTTGTTGCCGAAGTTCACGTCCCGTCCGCAGGGCGGTGGTACTGCTCCGGTGGATGAGCGGGCGGTGTTCACGGCCGTGGTGTACGTGCTGACGAGCGGCTGTGCGTGGCGGTATCTGCCGGACTCGTTCGGTGTCTCGCCGGCCACCGCGCACCGCCGGTTCACCGTGTGGACCGAGGCCGGGTTGTGGCGTCGACTGCACCGGGCGGTGCTGGACGAACTCGGCGCCAGGGGTGAGCTGGACTGGTCGTCCGCGATCGTCGATGCCGCGTCGGTGCGGGCGAAAAGGGGGGCTCGCTGACCGGGCCGAATCCGGTCGATCGCGGCAAGAAGGGCAGCAAACTGCACGTGCTGTCCGAGGCCCAGGGCCTGCCGCTGGCCGTCGCGGTGTCCGGCGCGAACGTGCACGACAGCCAGGCGTTCAAGCCGTTGGTTCTCGGCATCCCCGCCGTCCGCTCCCGGCGCGGACCACGTCGGAGGAAGCCGGTGAAGGTTCGCGCGGACAAGGCGTACTACTCTGCGGAGCACCTCCGCTGGCTCCGCAGCCGGAACCTCGTCGCGCGGATCGCCCGACCCGGTATCGAGTCCGGTGAGCGGCTCGGCCGGCACCGCTGAAAGATCGAGCGGTCGCTCGCCTGGCTCTTCGGCTACCGCCGCCTCACCGTCCGGTACGAACGAAAAGGCAGCCACTTCCTCGCCTTCCTCGGCCTCGCCGCAGCCCTGACCTGCTACAAGAGACTCGCGAAACTCGCCACGTGAGACATCTTCTAAGGCTGGCGGGAACAGGTGCCCGTAGCCCCCAGAGCGACTGACGGGCATGGTCGGGGGAGCCTCCCGGCCAACGGGCCGGACGGAACCATCAAGCCGGCCCATAGGCGGAAGCAAGCAGTGTGGGGATGCGCTCGAGGGAGATGTTGTAGGTCTGGGTATCCACTGCCGACAAGGCGAGCGCGGCCAGAACAGATCCGGTCTGGGCGCACTGCACCGCGTCCAGTCCCGCCGCCAGGGAAGTCAGATAACCGGCGCGGAAGGCGTCACCGCCCCCGGTCGGGTCGGCGACCCGGGCCTCAGGAACCGCGGGCACATCCACGGCCGGCTCTTCGGCCCGGTTGATACGGCTGCCCTTCTCACCGCTTTCTGGACGAGCTGGTTGACAGCCTTCACACCGAAAGCGAGACAGGGCCGATGACCGTACAGACCCTGCTCTTCGGATGATCCAGGGGCGTCAGAATGGTGCGATGGAGGTCTGTACCGGCGGCGCTTGGCCGATGTCGCGGTATCAGGGCACCGGACCGTGGTCGACTTGCTGGTACGCCGGTTCATATGCCCAGCTCAGGAGTGTGGTCGCCGCACCTTCGTCGAGCAGGTGGACGGGCTCACGAAGCGGTTCGCCCGGCGCACGGCGTCGCTGCACCGGACGCTGGAGAAGATCGCACTCGCTCTCGCCGGGCGCCCGACTGGCCGCGCACCTGTCCATCCCGACGAGCGCGAACTCGCTGCTCAGGCTGGCGCGGAAGCTCCCGCGAATCCCGACGGCAGGTCGAAGAATTGGGCGCGGCGCTCCGGGCACGTGACGTCACCGTATTCCTTTCCCATGCCTCCCTCTCGGTCGATGAGCGGGCCCGGTCCGAGCAGGCGTTCGCCGAGGCCCGTGACTGTGTCATCGTGGCCACGTCCACCCTGGAGCTGGGCATCGACGTCGGCGACCTCGACCGAGTCGTCCAGATCGATTCACCCAGCACCGTCGCCTCGTTCCTCCAACGCGTCGGCCGTACGGGGCGTCGCGCGGGAAGCATCCGGAACTGCCTGTTCCTGGCCACCCGCAAGGACGGCCTGCTGCAAGCCGCCGCGTTGCTGCTTCTCTGGGGCCGCGGCCGGGTCGAACCGGTCGTCGCACCGCCCGAGCCGCGCCACCTCGTCGCGCAGCAACTGCTCGCCGCCACGCTCCAGGAGCACAAGCTGGGCGATCACGTGTGGTCCGAGCAGTGGAACGGCCTGGCGCCCTTCGACCGTTCCGCCGCTCCCGTCCTGCGTCATCTGGCAGAGGAAGGCTTCCTCGACACCGACGGAGGCATGCTCTTCATCGGCCCCGAGGCCGAACGACGTTTCGGCCGACGCCACTTCATCGAACTGACCGCATCCTTCACCGCGCCACCACAGTTCACCGTCCTGTCCGGTCGCACCGAGATCGGCCGGATGGATCCGTCCCTACTCACCGAGGAACGCCCAGGCCCGCGACGCCTGCTGTTGGCGGGCCGCAGCTGGCAGGTGACGTTCATCGACTGGGGACGTAAGCGGGTCTTCGTCGAGCCGGTGGAAAGCGGTGGGATCGCCAAGTGGTCCGGAGGCACACTCGTCGGACTCTCGTACGCGCTGACGCGCGCCATGCGGGATGTCCTCCTGGGTGCCGATCCGGACGTCTCACTCACCCGACGAGCGGAAGTCTGCCTCCAGGAGTGGCGCGACGAGGACGCCCCGCACCTCGTCCATCCTGGCGGGACGCTGATCGCGCGGCGCGGAACCGACATCCGCTGGTGGACATGGGCGGGGTACCGGGCCAATGCGACGTTGGGCGCGACCCTGTCGTCCATCGCCGACCCGGTTCAGCGGCCGACGGACTGCTGCCTGCGGCTGCGGGAGGACCTGAGTCCGGACATGTGGCGCGCCGCACTCGACGCCGTACAGGCAGGTCCGGCACTCGTCCTGCCCGAAGTCGACCAGCGTGCAGCGCGCGGCCTGAAGTTCTCGGCAGCGCTCCCCCGACGACTGGCCATGGCGACCCTGTCGGCGAGACTGGCCGACTTCGACGGCGCACGCGCCGTTCTGGCGGAACCGAACCGCTTCTCGAACGTCCAGTGACCCGAGCGTCGCAGCCTTCCCGCAGCGGCGTGCCCCTCATCCCCGCAGTAGCGGGCCAGGATGAGGTGCGGCGGCATCTCTGGGACTTCTCTGGGACTTAGGGCCTGCGGCGGGCTACGGGCCACGCTCCACGGGCTCTGCCGACCGGCCGCGGCTACGCGAAAATCGCGTCGATGGCAGCGCTGCCCCGTGCACCGGCGCGGGGCAGGAAGTGGGAGTACTTCCGCAATGTGAACCCGAGGTCGGAGTGCCCCAGCCAGCGTGCCAGGGAGACGACCGATTCGCCAGCCTCCAGTTCCTCGGAGGCGTAGAAGTGGCGCATGGCGTGGAAGCCGTGCTCCCGGGACGGCTCCCACACGCGAGCACCGTCGGTGCTGCCCTCGTCCAGCGGGGCGATCACAACCGCCGTGGCCAGAGCGGGCTTCCACACGTAGGAGTTGAAGTAGTTCCGGTTGATGGCCTTCCGTTCGCGTCCCGTCACCAAGAGGCTGTAGTTCCTCGGCCGCCGGTGTTTGGCCTCCACCAGCGTCTCGACCGGAGTCGGGTCGTCCCAGGGCAGCGTGACCGGCACCGGCGCGAACTGCGCCATGTGCTGCCGGATGGCCCGGGCCGCGCTGGACGGCAGCGGAGACGTCCGTAAACTGCCCCCAAGTTGCCGGTGCTTGTGCCCTCGGCCATTGCTCGCCGTCATTACGATCACGCCTACCGAATCCATTCTGCCGAATGAATTATACGACGCGAAAAGAGTGTGACATGGCGAGTCCGTTTGACGAGGAAGAAGGAATTTTTCTTGTCGTGGTGAACGACGAGAACCAGCACTCGCTGTGGCCCGACTGGCGTGAGGTTCCCGCTGGTTGGCAAGCCGTCTTCGGCCCGGAAAGCAGGCAGGAATGCCTGTCGTACATCGAACGCAACTGGACGGACCTTCGCCCCGCCAGTCTGCTACAAGGCGAGCGGGCGGCCACGGGCGTCGTCTGACGCGCCAGCGCCCAGACACTAACCCCTAATCCCCCAGAATTTCATGGTGCCCGAATCAGCAGAGCCCTCCGCGCTTCGACTCACATTCACGCGCACCCTGTCCATGAGGAGTTGACGTCGTGTCTCAGCCGATAGACCACACCACGCCGGAGCCGATATTTCAGCGCGCACGGCCCGCAGCGCTCGATCAGAGGGTTTTCCTGACCAAGCTGGCCATTGTTCTCGCGCTGGGTGCAGCGGGGGTGTCCCTGGTGCTGACCGGAATCACCGTGTGCACGATCGCCGGAATTGTGGTCCTCGGGTTCCTGTACACGCACATGGTGGAGCTCCAGCACCAGTGCCTGCATCATTCAGCGTTCCTGAAGGTCGGTCTGCACCGTCCAGTCGGGGTGGCACTCGGACTGCCCATGATGGTTTCGTACAGTCACTACCGCATCCGGCACCTGCAGCATCACCGGTACCTGGGTACCTACCAGGACAGTGAGTTCTTTGGTTTCGACAAGCGGCAGCCGCTGACGGTGCGGGCGCTGCTCAGCAGTCTCTTCGACTACAAGCGACTGGGGTCCGTCGCCGTTGCGGCCTACCGGAGCTGGCGTGGAACCTGGCGGTACGAGAACGGCCAGGTCTCCGAACGCATTTGTCGCGCCAGCATCGCCGAGTACCGGCTGATGTCCCTGGTCGTCGTAACCGCGGCTGCCCTCTCGGCGGCCGGCTTCGGCTCGCTCGTCGTGCAGCTGTGGCTCCTGCCGTGGCTCGTGGTGGCGACGCCGCTGCACTTCCTCGTCGAACTGCCGGAGCACATCTACTGCGAGGACGACACCACCGACGTGCTGCGCAATACTCGGTCGATCAGTGGCAGCAGGTTCAGCACCTGGTTCACGAACGGCAACAACCTGCACGTCGAGCACCACGCCGCGATGAACGTTCCCATCAACCGCCTGCCCGAGCGGCACGGACTTGTCAAGCAGTTCGCCGCCTACACCGACGACAGCTACTGGTCCTTCTACGGGACGGTACTCCGGGAAGTAGTGGCCAACCGTTCGAAGGGCCGCCGTCCCGCCCCCACCGGGACGGTCGAGCCTTAACAGCCCTCGCCCCACGCCATCGGCAAGCGCGGCGCACCCTATGCAGAGGTGAGTTCAAGGTGAACAGCATGAATGACGCATGGTCCCTCCCGTTCGCAACCGGCGTGGCGGTACAGCGGTACCTGACCGCCGAGGAAGGGCTCGAGGCGGCGCAGGACGAGCGCTGCAGCCACTGGTACGTCGACGCGAGCCTGATGGAGGACATGCCGCACAACTGGTCGCAGGAGCGGAGCCGGAAACTGGTGGAGGATGCCGCGGAGCGCGGCCTTTCGCCGATCCTGCACGGCAACTTCCGTGCCCCTCTGGCCTCGGAGATTCCGGAGGTCCGGAAGGCGTCGCTCGACTACGTGCGGTCAGAGATAGACCTTGCGACCCGGATCGAAGCCACTGCGCTGGTCATCCACGGAGGTGCCTTCGTCGAGCCCCGGCCGACCAAGGCACACCGCGATGCCGCGCTGGAGAGGTTCACCTCCCTGCTCTCCGTGATCGAGCGTGAGGCCGCGGACAAGGGTGTCGAGGTGTGGCTGGAGAACCTGTCCTACTACCCCAAGTTTCGTCCCTTCTCGTACGTCTTCACGCGGGAAGCCGACTTCGCGACGGTCCTGGATGCGATCCCCCAGGTGAAGTTCGTGCTGGACGTGGGCCACGCGAACGTGAACCAGTCCCTCGCGCTGCCGGCCTTCGAAGCCTTCGCGCCGTCGATCGCCGCCCTCTCCCTGAGCAACAACGAGGGCAACCAGGACGCGCACCTCGGCCTCGGCGACGGCACACTGTCGGTGCGGGAGCTCACCGATGCCATTCGCGCCAAGAACTGGTCCGGCGTCATCGCCTTTGAGACCAGGAACGCCAGTGTCGGGGCGGGCATCGACTACCTGCGGGCGATGTGGAACGCCGAGGCCGACGCGGACGTTCCCGTGTCGGCCGGCGTCTAGGACGTGCCACAGAGGTCGCCGTAGCCCAACCGGACCCGCGTGCTGCTGCGTGCGGGCAGAGGGCGGGGCTCTCTGCCCGCGGTCGGCCGCGGTCGGCCGCGGTCGCCCCCCGCCGGCCCGGACACGGCGCAGGCGACGGACACGGTCCGCTCCTCCCACGAGACATAAGGACATGGTTATGCCCCCGAAAACGCTTCATGGCTGGTTCGCCGCCAGCGTCGAGACGGTGCCCGACGAACCCGCGCTGATCGTCGACGGCGCATGCCTGACCTACGCCGAGCTCGACGCCGCTTCCCGGGAAGCGGCGCGGCACCTGCGGGGCCCGGGGGGCCGCCCGCCCAGAGTGGGGCTCCTGGCCTCGCGTCGCGTGGCCACCTACGCCGCCTACCTCGGAACGCTGCGCGCCGGCGGGACCGTGGTCCCTCTCAACGCCACCAACCCGGTGGATCGGAACCGGCTCATCGCCGAGACCGCGGGACTCGACGTGGTGGTGACCGACGGCCTTCAGGACACCCGCTTCGCCAAGGAGTGCGGACTGCCGGTGGTGTCCCTGGGCCCCCACCTGCTCCAGGCCCCCGTGGCGCCGGCCGACGCACCTTTGGACGACCCGGCGGTCGGACTTGACGACGTGGCGTACGTGCTGTTCACCTCAGGGTCCACCGGCCGGCCCAAGGGCGTGCCGATCCGGCACGGCAATGTCGACGCCTTCGTGCGGTACAACATCGCGCGCTACGAGGTGAGTCCCGGATGCCGACTCTCGCAGACCTTCGACCTGACCTTCGATCCCTCCGTCTTCGACATGTTCGTGGCTTGGGGGGCCGGTGCCGTACTCGTCGTGCCGTCCCAGGAGTCGCTCCTCGAACCGGTGCGGTTCGTCAACGAGCAACGCATCACCCACTGGTACTCGGTGCCCGCGCTCGCGGCTGTGGCCGGGCGGACGGGAAACCTCGCGGCAGGCGCGATGCCCGGGCTGCGCTGGAGCCTGTTCGCCGGCGCACAGCTCACCCTGGCGCAGGCAGCGGACTGGGCGCGCGCCGCTCCCGGCAGCACGGTGGAGAACCTCTACGGGCCGACCGAGCTGACCGTGACGGTGTCGGCGTTCCGGCTGCCGCGTGAGCGCGCCGACTGGCCCGCAACCAGCAACGGCACGGTTCCGATCGGACGGATCTATCCCCATCTGGAGCACCGGGTCTCGTCCGACGGCGAGCTGCAGGTGCGTGGCCCACAGCGGTTCACCGGCTACCTGGACCCTGCCGACGATCGGGGCCGGTTCGTGCACCCAGGCACGGTGCACGAACCCCCGGGTGAGGACGCCTGGTATCGCACCGGCGACCGGGTCGGCCTGGAGGAGGGCGACCTCGTCCACCTGGGCCGACTGGACAACCAGGTCAAGGTACTCGGCAGGCGCGTGGAGCTGGAGGAGATCGAGTCGGCGCTGCTGGCCCACACGGACTTCACCGAGGTGGCCGTGGTCGCGGTGCCCGGCCCGTCGGACGACCTGCAGCTGGCGGCCGTCTACGTCGGTCCGCCGACGGACGGAGTCGAGCTGCACTCCCGGCTGAGCGGCCGCCTGCCGGCCCACATGATCCCCAAGTACTCGGTGTGCCGCGAGCAGTTGCCGCTCAACGTGAGCGGCAAGGTGGACCGTCAGGCGTGCAAAGAGTTGGCCGTACGGCACCGTGCCGCTCAGGAGGCTGACGCGGCGGACGCGCAGAGCACTGTCGGGGCCGCCCCGGACGCCGCGCTGCTGGCCGTCGTCAGGCAGTGCCTGTCCGTGCCGGACTTCGGGATGGACAGCAACTTCTACGCGTACGGCGGGGATTCGCTGATCGCTGTACGCGTCGTGAACCGGGCCCGGAAGCTGGGCATTCCGATGACCCTGCGGGATCTGCTGATTCATCAGACGGTCCGGGGCGTGATCAGCTCGCCCACCGTGTCCGAGGCCCTGACCGCCCCGGACACGGGTGTCCCCGCCGAGGAGACCGGCAGCGCGCCGTTTTCCCTCCTCGGCGCAGCGGACCGGGCCGTCCTGCCGGAAGGCCTCGAGGACGCCCTGCCCGCCTCGGCCCTCCAGGTCGGCATGGTCTACCTCTGCGAGCTCAGCCAGGACGCGCTGCTCTACCACGTCATGGACGGCTGGGAGGTCTGTGCACGCTTCGACGAGGCTGCCTTCCGTGCCGCGCTCACGCAGCTCGTGCACCGCCACCCGGCCCTGCGCACGTCTTTCGCGTTCGACGGGGTCTCCGCTCCCGTGCAGTTGGTCCAGGAGCGGGCCGAGCTGCCCCTGAGCATCGACCGGTGCGCGACCGCCGAAGAAGCCGACGCACTCGTCCACGACTGGTGCCACAACCGGATCGACATGCCGATCAACTGGCGAGCCCCCTCGCTGGCCCGCTGTCATGTGGTGGTGCGGCCGGAGTCGTTCCGCATCGTACTGGCGGCGCACCACGCCATTCTCGACGGCTGGAGCTTCAGCCGCCTGGCCGTGGAGCTGATGACACTCTACTGCGCCGGGCTCGGAATGCCGCACGCCGAGCTGCCGCCAGTGCCGTCCGCCGTGCAGCACGACTTCGTCGTTGCAGAGCAGAAGGCCCTAAACTCCGAGGCATCCGAACGGCACTGGCTCGATCAGGCCGACGTGGAACCACTGCTCTTCAACGGGCCCGGGCATTTGCCCGGATCACAGGAACGCCACGACTTCGACGTCGACACCGCGCTCGTGGCAGGGCTGACGGGCGTGGCGCGGATGCTCGGAGTCTCCGTCAAGTCACTGGCCCTCGCCGCACACGCGCAGGCGCTGGGTGTGTGGACCGGGCGCGACCGCGACATCGTCACCGGCGTGGTGTACGATACCCGGCCGGAGAGCGTCGGCTCCGACGTGGCGACCGGGCTCTTCCTGAACACGCTTCCCCTGCGTTTCCACGCCCTGGACACGACCTGGGCGGGGCTGGCCAGGATCGCGGCCGACGCCGAACGGGAAGGCGCGCAGCACCGCGCGTACCCGCAGGGAAAGATCGTGGAGAGGCTGGGAAGGCCAGCGTTCGACGTCACCTTCAACTTCATGAACTTCCATGCCTACCAGGAGCTCGACCGCCTGGAAGCCCTGCCGACGCGCCACTGGTGGCGCCGAGGCAAGCCCAGCTTCCCTTTCCACGTCAGCCTGGAGATCAGCGGCGACAGAGGCCAGGTGCGCATCGGCTTCGATCCCGAATCCGTGCCCAGGGACTCGGTCGAGGCCTATGCCGGTGCACTGCAGCAGGCGCTGGCAGCCCTGGTGGCCAATCCGTCGAGTCCAGCAACCGCAGCCGTCCCGGCTGGCAGGGGGATCTGATCATGACCACGCGAACCCGACCGCTGTTCGCCGTCCTGTACGACGCCGGAGCGGTGCCCGCGGGCGAGATCGGCACCGGTCTCGCTCCACTCGGCGACATCGCCTTCCTGCTGCCACAGGGCTCCGCGCACGTGGAGCAGATGCGGCCAGTCATCGAGCAGCTGGGCCGGACCTGCCCGCTCACGAGAGACCCGACGGCCGACGCGGAGTCGGTCCGCGATATCGGTCCCGACGCGGTGCTCACCTTCAGCGAAAGGCTGATCCGCCCCGCCGCCGAGCTGGCAGCCGCCATGGGTCTGCCCGGCCAGTCCGTCCGCACGGCCCGCATCTTCACCGACAAGGGTCTACAGCGGCGCGTCCTCAGGGAGGCGGGCGTCGACCGGACGCGCACGGGTGTCGTCGAGGTCCTGGACGACTGGCCGAGCGCTCTGGAGGAGGTCGGCCTGCCGGCCATCGTCAAGCCGGCCACGGGCTGGAGCAGCCAGGACACCTACGCGATCTCCTCGCCGGAGGAGGCCGCGGAAGTCCTGGAGCGCCTCACTGAGCTGCACGCGGCCGGATCGTGGAGGCCCTTCGTGATCGAGGAATTCCTGCAGGGGCGGCCGAGCGATCCGTTCGGGGACTACGTGTCGGTCGAGAGCATCTGCACCCCTGCCGGCATCACCCACTTCGTCCTCACCGGCAAGACGCCTGTCGTCCCCCCGTTCCGGGGGACCGGCAGGGTCTGGCCCAGCCATCTGCCGCTCGCGCAGGAGCAGGAGATCTGCGATCTGGTCACCCGCGCCCTGGAGGCGGTCGGGTCCGACTGCGGCTTCACCCACACCGAGGTGAAACTCACCCCCGACGGGCCGGGCATCATCGAGATCAACGGGCGCATCTCCGCCCACGTCAACATGATGGCGCGCCAGGCGTGCGGCGTAGACCTCGTTCGCATCGGCGGGCTGATGGCCCTGGGCGAGCAGCCGTACCTCCCGCCCTTCGACTTCGGAGGCAAGGTCCACTACCAGTACAACAACATCGCCCCGGTGCGCCCCGGGCGACTTGAGGCCGTCCACGGGGCCGACGCGGTCCGCAGAATTCCGGGCGTCACCACGTACCGGAACTTCGTCCGCCCGGGCGACGAGCTTCCCGGCGGGTCCACGACCCTGACCCTGGACACGATCTCGGGGGTCGCCGAGAGCCACGAGGCGATGGTGCGGACGATCGAGGAGGCCCGCGCCGCGCTCACCTTCGAGTTCCGGTTCTCGGACGGCGTGCGGCGCATCGGCGGCCTGGAACTGCCCGAGCACTGACCGTACGTACACGCACTCGGGCGCATGACTGGCGCATGAAAGGGCTGGCCTCAGGACTGAGGTCAGCCCTTCGTCGTCAGCGTCTGCCTGCCGCTCCCCCTCTCGGCGACCGCCTCCGGTGGACCGCGTCACGTCTCCGGTTCCGGCCATGAGTGCCGGGGAGGCCGACGCGTCACGCGCCTGGTCGGCAGTGCCCTGTCCGGGACGGCCCCAGGATGTGCGCCGGCCCGGCGAGAATGTCGCTCTGAGGGTCTGCATCCGTCCGACCTGCAGGTCCGCGTCTGTTCACCCTGCAGATCAGCATCCGTCCACCCTGCAGATCCGCGTCCATCCGTGTTCGCGCCGAGCAGCGAGCGGCTGGCCGCAAAGCGCGCCACGCGACCCGCTCGCATACGCGCCTCCACCGCTCCGTCCAGCCTCGGTGCTGCCCGCCCCGTCCCGGGAGCCGATCACCGGGACAGCACGAAATGCGCGTCGTTCCGGCTCGTGCCGGGATGACGCGCATACCAGGTCGGACATCGCCTGGCCTGTCCGGTTGTCCGGATTCGGTGGTCCGCCTTTCTCAGCCTCCTGCGGGCTTGGGGGCGGCGGCACGGCTTTCGGGCAGGTCGCGCATCGTGCGCAGCGGCGAGAAGAAGACCCACAGGGCGGCGCTCCACGTGCCGAGGACGCAGATCCACAGCGCGGTCCGCAGGCCGAGCGTGCTGGCGAGGGCTCCACCGGTCAGGGCGCCCAGCGGGATGGCGCCGTAGCAGACCCACAGGACGGAGGCGTTGACCCTGCCGAGCATGTGGGACGGGGTGACGCGCTGTCGGTACGAGGTGGCGGCAACGCTGTACAGCACGATGTTGGCAGAGAACGCAGCAAGACCGATGCCGTACAGCAGAACGCCCCAGCCGGGCTGGGCCAGCGGCATGCACAGATACAGCGGGCCGGGAGCGACCATGGCCACCCAGATGATGCGGGCGGTGCCCACCCGGTCCGAGATGCGCTTGGTCAGGGCGCCGATCACCAGGCCGCCGACGGCGCTGATGCTGAACACGACGCCGACGAGCCACGAGGGGGCATCCAGCTCCCGCACCATGAAGGTGACTTCGATGGACCCGGAGGCCATGACGAAGAAGTTGGACGTCGTGCTGCACAGCAGCAGGCTGCGCAGGATGGGATGCCGGCTGATGAAGGCGATCCCCTCCGTCAGCTCGGCGCGCAGCGGCCTGCGCTCCTCGGCGTTCTGAGCCGCCCGGTCGACGGGCTCGACCCGGATCAGCCACAGCGTGACGGCACTGATCAGGTAGGCGAGGCCGTTGGTGAAGAAGGTCCTGGCGGCGCCGAGGACCCCGATCAGCACACCGCCGATCGACGGGCCCACCAGCTCGCCCAGGTCCTGGCTCATGGTGAGCTTGGCGTTGCCGTCGACGAGCTGGTGCTCCTCCAGCAGGCGCGGCAATTTCGACCGGTAGGCCACGTTGAACAGCACGGTCAGTACGCCCGAGACCAGGATGACGGCGTAGAGGAGCCCTAGGCTCAACGCCCCGGCGGCCGCGGCAACGGGCAGCGACAGCATCAGGGCCATGCGGCCCAGGTCGCAGGCGATCATCAGCTTGCGCTGGTCGACCCGGTCGGCGATGAGTCCGGCCGGCAGGGAGATCAGCAGGTACGGCAGCCAGGCAAGAGTGGTCAGGAGCGAGATCTGAAAGATGCTCGCGTCGAGTGTCTCGGCGGCGAGCAGGGGGACCGCGACGCTGGATATGCGCGAGCCCAGCTCGGCGACAGTCTGCCCGCCCCACAGCAGCAGGAAGTTCCTGCTGCGCCATACCGTGGGGCGATCGACTTGCCCAGGCCGGTCCTCGATCACTGGTTCTTGCGTCACTGTTCTGCCTATCTGTTGTCACAAATACAGGTGCTCGTGCAGTGCGGTAGCCGACTCAGGGCGGGGTCAACCTCAGCCGCAGGCTCTTGAAGCCGCTGATGACCGTCGAGGCCAGCCGCGCGGGAGGCTGCAGCATCTCGGCGAAGCCCACCCTGTCGCACAGTTCGTCGAGGAAGACGCGCAGTTCCAGGGTCGCGAGCGATGCCCCGAGACAGTAGTGCGAACCAGCACCGAGACCCAGGTGGGGGTTGGGATTGCGGGACACGTCGAAGCGGTCCGGGTCCGTGAAGACTCGTTTGTCCCGGTTGGCCGAGAAGTGCCAGACCACGACGTCCTGCCCGGCCTCGACTGACTGTCCGCCGATCTCCACGTCTTGCACCGCGTGGCGCAGGACGTGCTTGCTCGGTGAGGCCCAGCGCAGTACCTCGCCCACTGCCGGAGTGAGCAGGGACCGGTCGGTGCGCAGCAGCTGCCACTGGTCGGGGAACTCCATGAGGCCGAGCACGGCCCCGACCGCCCCGTGCCGGGTGGTCTCGTTGCCGCCGAGCAGCAGCAGGTCGAAGAAGAGCATCGCGTCCTCTTCGGTGAGCGTCCCCGCACGCTGTGCCTCGACCAGGCTCGTGCAGATGTCGTCCCGCGGCTCCTGGGCGCGCTGGTGCATCAGGTCCTGGCAGTAGAGGAGCAGCTGGGCATGGGCCTGGGCGGCGCTCGCACGGGCGCTGGGCGACGTCTGCACATCCTGGTCGGCGGAGCCGAAGGCGGCCGTGGTCAGGATGAGCAGCGGCTCCCAGTCGTCCTGCGGGACGCCGAGCAGCGCGGCGACGGACGCCACGGGAAGCAGCGCGACGACATCCACCAGGTCGCACTCGCCCGCGTCGAGCGCGCGGTCGAGGGCCTGGGCGACGACGGAGCGCAGGTACGGTTCGAGCCCGGCGACGGCCCGCGGGGTGAAGGACTTGTTGACGATCTGGCGCAGCTCGGTGTGGCGGGGGGCATCGGTGTGGGTGAGCATCCGCCCCGCGCCCTCGTCGCCGTGCCAGCGCTGCTGGCCCAGCGTGTTGGTGGTGACGGCCGAGCTGAAGACCTTCGTGTTCTTGAGGACGGCCTGGCAGTCGTCGTACCGGGTGACCGACCAGAAGCCCGGTTCGACGCCGTCGGGGTTCCAGTGCACCGGGTCGTACTCGCGCAGGTACCGGAAGGTCCGGTGGTAGTCGTTCTCGGCGAACATCCGCGGATCGGCCAGGTCGGTGCGGAGCAGCGCGCTCCGCGCGAGGTCGTTGGTGGTCGCCATGGTCAGCCCGCCATCATCTTCTGGATTTCCCTCATGAGTGCGGTCAGCGCAAGCCGCTCCGCGGCCGTGGTCTCGGGGTGCCACAGATCGGCGAGCAGGCAGGTGCGGGTCCGCGTGTCGTTGCCGTTCCACGCCTCGTGCTCGAAGGAGTAGTCGAACAGAAGGCACTTGCCCTCGTCCCAGGTACGCGCCTCTTCGGCGACGCGGAGGCCCGCGCCCTGGGGGATGTCGATGGCCAGGTGCAGATTGATGCTGAAGTTCCACAGGTCGCAGTGCGGCTTGATGGAAGCGCCCGGCAGCAGCGTCGAGAAGTGGGACTCGAGCAGAGGGCAGATCACCTCCGTGTCGACGGCGTGTTCCTTCAACACTCGATACGCGGTGGGTGCTACGCACTGTGAGTCCTCGACCAGGGCGCCGTCGCGGTAGAGGTAGAGGGCCTGCCAGTTCTGCTGGCGTACGAGGTAGTGCTCGTAGTCCGAGAAGCTGTCCCGCCGGTCCGCCCAGGCACGCTCCTGGTCGGCCTTGATCTGGGCGTGGTGGGACTCCAGCGCGGTGACCAGCGGCGTGAGTTCGGGGTAGGTGTACGGGTCATGCCAGGGCGTCTGGGATATCCCGGGCAGCACCCACTTGGCGTCCTGCTGGAGGGGGTGGCGTGTCTCGCTGCGCCGGCGCGGTTCGAGCATCTCCTCGACGCGGTCGAGCGCGCTGCTGCCGTGCTCAGCCCTGATGGCAGCGAAAAGGTCGTCGATCTCGGGTGTCACCGTTCTCCCCTGGGCTCGGTGTGGTGGTGGATGTGGCGTACGGGGCTCTCGGGGTCTGCGGCGACGGTGTCCAGGAGCCGGATCAGGCCGTCCCTCATCCCCTCGGCCGTCCGCCGGTCGAACAGGTCGGTGGCGTAGGTGAGGTGGGCTGTGAGGCTTCCGCCGACGGCCCCGTTCCCGGCCGGCCCCGCCACCTCGACGAAGTCCCAGGCAAGGTCGTAGCGCAGGGCGGTCGTCGCGACGGGTTCACGTGCGCAGCCCAGCCCGGCCAGCCGGAGGGGCAGTTGCGTCTCGTCGCCGTTGTGGAGCTTGACCACCGTCTGGAACAGCGGATGGCGTGCGCGGGTGCGGGCCGGGGCGAGGTCCTCGGCCAGCATCTCGAAGGGCAGATCCTGGTGGTCGTACGCGGACAGGCACACGTCCCGCACCCGTTCGACGAGGTCGCGGAACGTCGGGTCACCGGAGGCGTCGACGCGGAGGACGAGGGTGTTGACGAAGAATCCGACCAGGTCGTCGAGCGCCTCGTCAGTGCGGCCCGACATGTCGGTGCCGAGCGGGATGTCGCTGCCCGCACCCTGTCCTTTCAGCAGCGCGGCCACTGCGGCCTGGAGCACCATCGACAAGGTGGCCCGGCTGTGCCGGGCCAGGTCGAGGAGCGCGGCGTGCGTCCCGGCAGCGATGCCGAAGGCGATCCCATGGACCGCGTACGTGGGGACAACGGGCCGGGGGCGGTCGTACGCCAGCGCGAGCTCTTCGGGGATTCCCTTCAGAGCCGCACGCCAGTGGGCGAGTTGACGTCCGGCGACGCTCTCCGGGTCGTTCTCGTCGCCCAGCAGGTCCTGCTGCCACAGGGTGTAGTCCGCGTACTGCACCGGCAGCGGCTCCCACGTGGGAGCACCGCCTGCCGCCCGCGCGTTGTACGCCGCCTCCAGATCCCGCAGCAACGGCCCCATCGACCAGCCGTCGTGCACCGCGTGGTGCATGACCAGAACGAGGGCGTGCTCATCGGCCACGAGCTGGATCAGCCAGGTGCGCAGCAGTACGTCGCCGTTGAGGTCGAAGGGCCGGTCGAGCACCTCCGCTAAGGCGGGGTCGAGCGCGGTGCCGTCCCTCAGCAGGTCCTCGAAACGGCTCGTGCCGCACGGCAGCGGCGTGAGCAGCGGTCCGACGGCGTCCTCGGGCAAGATCTCCTGCCGCGGGCCGTCGCCCGTGTCCCGCAGTACCGTCCGCAGGACCTCATGCCGGCCCAGGACGTCGGCGAGCGCACGTTCCAGGGCCGAGGCGTCCAAGGCGCCGGACAGACGCAGGACGACGTGAACGTTGTACGCGGCGTGCGGGCCCTCCTGCTGGTGGAAGGTCCACAGCCGGCGCTGGGAGTGGGACAGTGCGAGCATGCCTCACCCCTGCCTGTCGCGGCGCACCAGGCGCGGGCGGGCGGCCGTGAGGGACTCGTGGCGTTCGACGGCCTCGGCGAGGGCGGCCACCGTGGGGGTGTCGAAGAGCTGGCGGAGGCTGAAATCGGCGCTGAGGGTGGTGCGGATGCGGTTGACGAGGCGCGTCGCGAGCAGCGAATGACCACCCAGATCGAAGAAGTTGTCGTCCAACGACACCGACTCCACCCGCAGGATCTCCGC
>NZ_JBEOYU010000059.1:0-32132 GCF_040297265.1 Streptomyces sp. NPDC001832 | reverse complement strand
GTCGGTCGACGACGCTCCGCGTCGCCTCCCTCCTCCGCCTTGCCCGGCTTGCCCCTCGCCCCGCTCCTTCCTCCACCCCACCTATGTGCGCGACCTCTAAGCCATCGATAGATCGTCAGCTTCTACCTGAATGGCATACAGGTGGCTGTCATTTCGATCGATACCTCGGCGTCAGCCGTTCGATATGCCTGATATGACAGGCATTGGGAGCGTAAGTACGTTCAGTCACGGGTCGGCTGCTCAGTCGGCCTCTCTGAGACAGGAGAAGTGACATGGGTGCACGTTCCGCCGTCGTGACCGCCGCCGTCGCGGCCACCACCGCCCTGACCGCCACCGGCAGCACCTTCAGCTCGGCAGCCACCACCGAGGCGGCCCAGGCAGCCCCGGTCGTCCGGCATGCCGCCAACCCGGCTTCGGCCCCCAACAGCGGGGGCGACGCAGGAAAGGGCAAGCAGGGCAGCGGTGACGAGAGCGGGGGCAACGAAAGCAGAGGTAAACAGGGCAGCGGTGACGAGAGCGGGGGCAACGAAAGCAGAGGTGAGCAGGGCAGCGGTGACGAGAGCGGGGGCAACGAAAGCAGAGACAACCAGGGCGGAGGCAACGACGAGAAGGGAGGCAATGACGAGGGCAGGGGTAACGACGAGGGCAGGGGCTACGGTGAGGAGAGAGGTCACGACGAGGGCAGGATTCACTTCAACGAGCGGACGTACTCCGCCTACCCTGGCGGCTGTGTCACCGCGTCCAGTGGCCTCGGCTCCACGAGCTTCAGCATCTTCAACGACAGCCGGAGGACCGTCGAGGTCTTCCGCGGGCAGGCCTGCGACAACGGTGGCCCCGTCGCCATCGTCGGACCCTATGGCGCCACCTCAGGCGTGATCGCACAGCCCGTCGACGGAGGTGCGTTCATCAATAGCGGAGTGGGAGCGAGCTTCCGAGTGATCGAATACGGCTTCGAATACGATTGACGGAGTCGTCCGTGCGTGTGACGCGGCCGAGTTCGTCGTCGAGGATGGCAGGCCCGGTATCGAACTCGTCGGCACGCCGCTGCCGCCGCAGGTCATGCGCGGGCCGGTACTGGGACGGCAGAACATGGTGTCGGCGCGGCAGACGCCGTGCGGGTCCGTGATCCGCCGCACCCGTACGGAGATGCCGCATCAGGCCGTCAGCCGGATCCCGGTGACCAGATGCGGACGGATGCGGACCGCACAGTCCAGCACCCGGTCCGACCAGGGTCTGATCAGCCGTTGGTAGCGCATCAGAGCATCCGGATCGGTCACTGGGCGACAGTAACCCGTCGCAACGACGCTCCAGCCCAGATGGGTCAGCGGATCGATGTCATCCGCCTGGTAGGCGACCACGACTCCCCGGTCGCCATGGTGCCGGGCCTGGACGAACAGGTCCGAGTCCTGACGGGTCCGGATGACGATCTGACCGCGGTCCAGCAGATGGTTCACCGGCCGGATTGCGGGCAGCGCGCGCTGGGTGAAGACTATCCGCCCGAGCGACGTCCCGCCGAGCAGGCCCAGTGCCTGAGTGCCCGTCAGCTCGACCGTGTGGCGTGGTCCGGCGGCCGCCGGACCGTGCGCCGGGGCCGACGCCGACGGCGTGGGCCCAGCCGCGGGCAGGGACGACTGGGGCGACTGATGACCTGCGTGGTTCATGGGGCGGCCTTGTCTCCTGATCTGCTCGCCTGACGCACGAGTACATCGCGTGCTGCCATCCCCACGCCAGGGCCGAATGGCCCAGGGCCGAACGGCCCTAGCGACGTCGGCCCCCCGATGGGTTCACTGCGGTGGACCGCATGCTGCGGGCCGGCCCAACGACGGCTCCGGGGGCCGGGCCGTGGCTTGTGGAGCGTTCGGTCGGAGCGGGCGGTGCGGATGTGTACAGGAGGAGAACGCGTTGATCGCGGTCGTCGGACACGGAGACCTCAGCAACAGAACTCTGGCGCTGGTGGAGGCTGAACTGAGAGCGCGGCTGGACTGCCTGGCAGAGGGCGTGGCCGCTCTCGTACGGGTCGGGGCGGGGCTGCCGCTGGTGTTCGGGCGTGCTGCCCGGGAAGCCGGACGGAAGCTGACGGTTCTGCTGCCGGCCCAGGGTTCGGTGCCCGCAGTGCTGCCCGAGGGAGACCGGCGGGCCGCAGGGGAACTGCTCGTCCTGGCCGAGAGCGTACGGTTGCTGGCTTTTGATCCGGCCGACCGCAACGCTTGTGTCAGCGCCGATGAACGTCTCGTGGAGACGTGCCGGACCGTGCTCGCCGTGTGGGACGGTTCGCCGTCGGACGGCCGGGACGCCACCGCACATCTGGTTGCCTTTGCCCGGGCGCGTGGAATCCGGGTGGAGGTCGTCTGGCCGGACGGCTCAGTGCGGGGGCCGGCATGAGCGCGTCGGCGCGTGAGTCGGAGCTGGTAGCGGAAGCCCCCGAGGCCGATGACCGGCAGGTCCGCTCCTCGCAGGACAGTGCGAACAGCGGTGCTTCGGGGAAGAGTGACGAACAGGAGCGGACCGGGGCGCGCCAGGGATTCGCATGGCTGCTGGTGATCACGGCCGCCCTCGGGCTGCTGGGCTCCTTCGTGATCACCATCGACAAGTTCGAACTGCTCGCCGACCCCGACTTCGTACCAGCCTGCACGCTGAGCCCCGTGGTGTCCTGCACGGATGTGATGCGCAGCGAACAGGCGTCGGTGTTCGGCTTTCCCAATCCGCTCATCGGACTGATCGCCTTCGGCGTGGTGATGGGGACCGGCGTCGGCCTGCTCGCAGGTGCGCGCTACCGGCGGTGGTACTGGCTGGGGCTGAATCTGGGCACCCTGTTCGGCGTCGGCTTCTGCATGTGGCTGATGATGCAGGCGCTGTACGACATCGGCGCGCTCTGCCTGTGGTGCGTACTTGTGTGGGTGGCCACCATCTTCATGTTCTGGCACACCACCGTGCACAATCTGCGCCATGGCGTCCTGCCCGCCCCACGCGCTGTCGTCGCGGCGGTGCTGGAGTTCCCCCTTGTGGTGCCGGTTACCTGGTGCCTGGTCATCGTCATGCTGATAGCAACCCGGTTCTGGTCGTACTGGCAGACGTTTCTGTGACCGGTACAACGCCGGTGGTGTCGTGATGGGTGTGCATGGCCGGGACTCCGGCGGCGGCCAGCCGGGCGGCGACGGCCCGCGCGGAGTCTGTCGCGGATGCCTCGGGTGCCAGGGCCAGATAGACGTGCTGCCGGGCGGCGGCCTCGGGACGCTGCGCCAGTATTCCGTCCAGGGCCCGCAGACCGGGATCTGCGGAGAGACCCGCCGGATCAGCCGGCCCGGCCTGACCGGTTGTGAGGACGGTCAGCCAGGGGCGCCCGCGCCGGAACGCCTCCAGATACGCCGCGTCATACATGCCCTCACCCGCCCTTGCCACCAGCAGCAGTCGCACCCGGTGCGCACGGGACCGTTCGGCGTCGATCTGCTGGAGCAGCGCCTTCATCGCGGCCCATCCCGTACCGGAAGCGATCAACAGAACGTCGGCGGAGGGGGTGTGATCGGGCAGGACAAGCGCGCCGCGCGGTGCGCTGAGGCGGACGGTGCCGCCCTCCCGCGCGCCGTGCACCAGCGCATCACTCACCCCGTCGGCGCCCCGGGCCCGTACATGGAACTCCAACTCGCCGTCCGGATGCGGCGCGCGGGCCAGATAGTAGGGACGCCATGCCTGCTCCAGCAGCGGCGACTCCACGGACGCGTACTGCCCGGCCCTGAAGGTGTAGGGCTGATGGGGTCGAACCCTCAGCACCGCGAGATCCGGAGTACGGAACTCGTGCGAGGTCACCGTCGCCTCCCAGCTCGGCGGTTCGGCGATCGCCTGGTCCGCGCCCCTGACCATCGCCGAAACGGCCAGCCGCAGCATCCGCAGCCAGGCTTCCTCCAGCGCACCGGTCCACCGGGCGCCCGCACGCATGCGCAGCGCCTCGATCAGTGCCGCCTCGAACGCCTGGAAGTGCGCGGGGCGTACACCGAGCTTTCGATGGTCGCGACCCAACTGTGCGAAGGTGCCGATCATCTCTTCCGTGCGGTGCAGATTACCGATCAGATAGCGGAAGATTTGGACGAGATGAGCCTGCTGGAACGCCATCGACTCGGGAAACAACGACCGCAGATACGGATGCCGCTCGAACATGACCCGGTACAGCTCGGCGATCAGCTCCTCCAGTGGGCTCACCAGCGGCAGGAATTCGCTGATCAGCTGCTGGTCGGCCGCTCCTTCGTAAGCTTGCGGTGCCTCGGCGCACGACGGTTCGGCATCAACTCCGGCCGGGGACAGGATGCGTCGTCGCAGCCGCATCGCGTCATGCCGCGCGAGCAGTGCGTGGTAGTCCTCGCTCGGGGTGTTCATGGGCCGGTGACTCCTTGGGACAGCGCGGTGGGGGGGCCGGAAGACGTCCGGAGCGCCCGGACGATCTCGGCGCCCGTCAGTATGGCACCGCGTCCAGCCTGCCGACCGGCCCTGGCCACAGGGACTTTCGGCCCTGTTCAGGGCCTGCTCGGCATGCTGCGACCACCCCGGCGAACCGGCCTGCGGACGCAGGCACATACTGGTCCGAGCCACCTTCCCCGAACCGATCGAGCCTTGGTGTGAATGACCCCGCGAAGTCCCCGATGAGCACGACGCCGCCGCAGTCCGCAGCCCCCGTACGCGTCTTCATCCTCGACGACCACGAGGTCGTCCGGCGCGGCGTACGCGATCTGCTGGAGACCGAGGACGGCATCGAGGTCGTTGGCGAGGCTTCCAACGCCCGGGAGGCACTGGCCCGCGTACCGGCCAGCAGGCCACAGGTGGCAGTACTGGACGTACGGCTCGGCGACGACCCCCGCGGTGACCACGCCGGCATCGAGGTGTGCCGGGAACTGCGTGCCCTGATGCCCGAGCTGGCATGTCTGATGCTGACGTCGTTCGATGACGACGAGGCACTGTTCGACGCCATCATGGCAGGCGCCGCCGGCTACGTACTGAAGCAGATCAACGGAGCCGATCTGATCGCCGCCGTACGCACGGTCGCGTCCGGTACCTCGATGCTCGATCCACGGACGACCGCTCGTGTGATGGCACGACTGCGGGGCACCCAGCGGACCCGCGCCGACGAGTCGGAGGCATCGGAACTGGACCAGCTCACAACCAGGGAGCGTCAGATCCTGGACCTCATCGGCGAGGGCCTCACCAACCGCGAAATCGCGGAACGCCTCTTCCTGGCCGAGAAGACCGTCAAGAACCGCATCTCCTCGATCCTTGCCAAACTGGGCGTCGGCCGCCGGATTCAGGCCGCGATGCTCGTCGGCCGGATCAAGGACCGTCAAGGGCAAGCCCCGGTCCGACGAAGCTGACAGGTGATCGGGCGTCAGTCGTGGAGCGGGACGCGCCACGTGATCCGGGTGCCGCCGTCCGTCGGCCGTTCGATGGCGAGCGTGCCGCCGCACAGCTTCGCCCGCGTACGCATATTGTCCAGCCCACCGACGCGCCTGGCCGGCTGATCGCCGTCACTGATCGCTGTCCCCGTTGCGTCATCGATCGCTGTCCGCGTTCCCGGAGTGGTCGTGTCACCGTCCGGGATGCCGATGCCGATGCCGTTGTCCGTGACGGTCAGAGTCACCGCGTCGTCGGCCGACAGCACGATGCCGATACGACTCGCACAGGCATGGCGGGACGCGTTGGACACCGCCTCCGCGGCGACCGCCACCACGTGTTCGGCGAGTTCGTCCGGGACAGTGGTGTCCACCGGCCCGTCGATCTGCACAGTGGGCCGGAAGCCGAGGACATGTGCCGCTGTACGAGCGGTCTCCGCTATCCGGTGCCGCAGCCCGCTGCGCCCCGAACTGTCCGCCGTGCGCAGATCGAAGATGGTGGACCGGATGATCCGGATCGTGGTGTCCAGATCGTCCACTGCCCGGCTGACCCGCTCGGCCGCTTCCGGGCGGTCGGAGATGGCCCGGGTGGTGCTCTGGAGCGTCATCCCGGTCGCGAAGAGCCGCTGGATCGCCAGATCGTGCAGATCACGGGCGATCCGGTCCCGGTCGTGCAACACGGCGAGTTCCTCGGACTCGGCCCGTCTGCGGGCCAGTTCCAGCGCGATGGCTGCCTGGTCGGCGAAGCCGGAGACGAGTTCGACCTCGGTTTCGTCGAACGGCGGGCGGCCCACCGGCCGCCCCAGGCGCAGTGCGCCCAGTGCCCCGGTGTCGATCTGCAGCGGCACCGCCACCACCGCGCCCAGACCGGCCTCTGCATCGTCGCCGAACGGATGGGCCCGGGGATCCGTACGGAAGTCGGCGCAGTGCACAGGCGTTCCGGTACGGGCGGCGAGCCCGGCCAGGGATCCCGAAGCCGGAACGGACAAACCCCTCACATGGTCGGAGTCCCGGCCATGGGCGACGGCAACCGTGAGGCGTTCCTCGGCCGCTGATGCCGCCGGAGTATCTGAGCGGGGCGCGGGACCGGGCCGCGCCGTGGGCAGCAGAATCGCTGCCCGGTCGGCCCCCGCCACTTCCATCGCCCGCTCGGCGATCAGATGCAGCACCTCGTCGGCATCCGTCCCCGAGAGCAGAGTGCGGGTGATTTCGCCCAGTGCCTCCAGGCGCCGTTCCCGGCGGCGGCTCTCGTCGTACATCCTGGCGTTGTCGATGGCGACGCCGGCCGCGATCGACAGGGTGGTCAGCACCGCCTCGTCGTCGGCGTCGAAGCTCGCCCCGCCCAGCTTCTCGGTGAGATAGAGGTTGCCGAACACCTCGTCGCGCACCCGCACCGGTACGCCGAGGAAGGTGCGCATCGGCGGATGATGAGGCGGAAAGCCGAAGCTGCGCGGGTGGCTGCTGAGATCGGTCAGCCGTAGCGGTTCCGGGTGATGGATCAGCTCGCCGAGGATTCCGCGGCCGCACGGTGACTGCCCGATCCTGGCGACGAGTTGCTCCGACAGGCCCACCGGCAGAAACTCCAGTAGCTTCTGCCCGTCCCCGACAATGCCGAGTGCTCCGTACTGAGCGCCGGTCAACGTCACCGCTGCCTCCACGATGCCGCGCAGCACCTCCGGGAGTTCCAGGCCCCGCCCCAGACTCATCACGGCATCCAGCAGACTCTGCATCCGGTCCGGTCGGCTGGGCTGCGGCCACGCGGCCACACCGGGGCAGGAAGGTCCGGGTGAGCCGAGCCTGGGGGAGGAGGAGCCGGGGGATGAGACTTCGGAGTGGGAGCCGGGCTCGGGAGGTGCTGTCTGTGTCATCGGGGTGCCGTTCTCCGGGGCCGTATGCCGGGTGTCTGCTCACCGGATCACCGCAGGGCTGGGACCGGTCCAGGGGCGGTCAGCCTACGACAGACCGGGTGCCGAGGGTCCGGCGGAGTGGCCTCGAAGACCAGCGCGGGCGGAGCGTTCGAGGCCTGGTGAGCCAGCCCGGCTCCGTGAGCGTGGAGTTCGGGACCAAGCTGTCCGCGGAAGCGGGCGTAGTGGTGGCGCAGGCGGCCGGCGAGGCCAACTTCGCCGTGTGTCTGGAGTGGAACGCCGCGAACCGCGATGATGCCGGACATGGCAGCGTTACGGAGTGAGGGGTCGCTGGAGTCGGGTCTCGTCAGGATTCGCGGCGTCGGCCCGGTCGTGGGGGCGGGTTTCCTCGTCGCACCCGACGTCGTATGCACATGTGCACACGTGATCGCAGACGCGTTGGGGATCCCGAGGAATACCGAGATTGCTCCTGTCGAGGTCGTACAGGTCGAGTTCCCGCTGTTGCGTGGCCCGGACGGAGTCGCTCCCGCGGTGCAGGCCCAGGTCATCTCCTGGAAGCCTGTCCTGGATGACGACAGCGGCGATGTGGCGCTGCTGCGCCTCGATCGGCGCGTACCGAACGCGCGCCCGGTATCGCTCGTGGACGGCACGTCCGTCTGGGGGCACTCCTATCGGGCGTACGGCTTCCCGGGCGGCGGCGACCACGGAATATGGGCGACTGGCACCCTGCGGAGCGTCCAGGGAGCGGGCTGGGTGCAAATGGACGCCGACCCCGGCAGCCGCCAGATCACCAAGGGCTACAGCGGGGCCGCGGTGTGGGACGACGTGCAGGGCGGAGTCGTCGGGTTGGCCGTCGCGGCCGGGCGCGGTGACCTGGCGGGAACCGCGTTCCTCGTACCGTCCGAGTTGCTCGTGGACGAGGAAGTGTTGTACCCGACGTGCCCATTTCGCAGCCTTGAGGCATTCGAGGAGGAGGACGCCGAATACTTCCACGGACGCGAGGACGACACCAGGCGACTGACCGAGTCGATCGCCCGGCGCCCCCTCACGGTCGTGGTCGGCCCCTCTGGATGCGGCAAGTCCTCGCTGATCCGCGCCGGTCTGCTGCCGCGGCTCCGGGCTGACGGAATGGGCGTGTCCATCCTGCGTCCCGTGCCCGGAGACAGGCCGGAGGCGGTGCTGGCACACGCGCTCGTCCCCGTACTGGAGCCGGACACCGTCGGGGAGACCGACCGGCTGAGCAAGGCGAAGAAGCTGGCACGGCTGCTTGTGGACGGGGCGCAGGGCGAGGCGAGCGGCGAAGGCTCTGCAAGCGGGGGAGAGCACGCCCCACCAGGTCCCAGCCGAGTCCCCGGGGCAGTAGCCGGGCTGCGCGACTCGCTCGAAAGACAGGTCGACACCGGCGGCCACCTGCTCTTCGTCGATCAACTGGAGGAGTACGCCGTCGCCGAACCGACAGCGGCGCGCACGCTTCTCGGCTTCCTCGTCGCACTGGCGGGATCACCGCGGTCAACCAACGGGCGCGGCCTTCGGGTCGTAGCCACCGCGCGCCAGGAATCCCTGGACGTCCTGCTGACATCCCAGACGTCCGGCGCGCTCAGCGACGCCGTCCTCTTCCTTGCCCCGCTCAACGCCGACGACCTGTACCGCGCCATCACCGGCCCCGTTGAGGCCGTACCGGGGCTGTGGCTGGAGCCGGGGCTGGCCAAGCGCATCGTCGAGGACGCGGCGGACCAGCCCGGGCGGATGCCGCTGGTGGAATTCATGCTTACCCGGCTCTGGGAGGGGCGCGAACGCTCCATGCTCAGGCACGCGGTGTACGACGAACTCGGCGGCGTCGCCGGAGCCCTGGTCGGCTACGCGGACGACACCTACCACGCTCACGTAGCTGAATCCGAAGAGCCCGTCGCGCGCAGGCTGTTCGTCCAACTGGCACGCCCCGATGACCGTGGCGGCTACGTCCGCCGCGCCACCCCGGTCACCCAGCTCGACCCGGCCGCGGTGGCCCTGGCCCGGCGCCTCGCCCGAGGGAAGCTGGTTGTCATCGGCCGTACCGCCGCAGGGGCAGAGATCGTCGATCTCACGCACGAGGCCCTTACCCGGCTGTGGCCCACGCTGCGCGGCTGGCTGGACGACAGCAGAAAGTTCCGGATGTGGCAGGAGCAGCTTCGCACAGATATGGCGCGCTGGCAGGAGAAGGGGAGGGAAACGGCGGCCCTGCAGCGCGGCAAGACCCTCGCCGAGGGGGTGGAGTGGCTGGAGCGGCGGCCCGAGGACGTGACGGCGGACGAGCGCGGCTACATCGATGCCGGCAGCCGGTACGAGCAGCGGACGGTCCGCGGGCTGCTGGCGATCGGCGCGGTGCTCTTCGCGCTGCTGCTCATAGCGGGGACGCTGGGCACGATCGCCTTCGACACCAGCCAGGATCTCAAGGACCAGGTGCGCACTCTCGCGTCCCGCGCACTGGCCGAGGAGTCCAGCAGCCGGCAGGCCGAGTCGCCGGGGACGGCAGTGCAGTTGGCGCTCGCCGCCTGGCACGCCGACCGGACGCCGCAGGCCCGGGAGGCGCTGCTCAGTCAGTACGTTCGGGCCCAGTATGTGCGTGACGCCCACAACGGCCTGTGGCGCGGGCGCGTGCGGGACCTGGACGCGACCCCGGACGGCCGCACCCTCGTGGTGCGGTCCAAGCCCGAGGGCAGCGACCCGTACCAGGTGTCGGTCGTGACCGGCGCGATGGAGGGAGAACCACGCCACTACACCCTCCCGGACGTACCCGAATCCGATCAGCGCGGAGAGGTCAGCCCGGACGGGCGGCACTACGCGGTGGCGCTTCCGGACGGCACGGTGTGGCTCTGGCGCCTCGACGGGAAAGGCAGAGCGCCGACTCGTCTGGGACAAGGACTCACGGGCGAGCTCGACAAGGTGAGCGCCGAGCTGGACTTCAGTGCCGACGGCAGCCGTCTTCTGCGGATGCTCGACATCCACACTCCATACGCAAAGGGTGCGAAGCCCCGGGCCTTCCTCGATGTGTGGGACCTGAGCAGCCTCAAGGCGCTGCCGGTGGCGGACACGGTGGTGTCGACGGTGGGAGACCAAAGCGTGGAGTTCGGGGAAGGTCTCGACACCGTGGTGGTCACGACCGAAGGATCCGAGGACTCAAGGACGCCCAACGGCTCCGTGGTGCGCGACCTGAGCACCGGCCGCGCTCTGCGCAAGGTCCCGACCCCCGCCAATGACTGGATATCCTCCGATGCCACGGGTGCGTACGGCTTCGAGACCTTGAGCCATGAAGAGCAGGGGTACGCCGATGTAGCATTCGGCAGGCGTGGCACGGACGACACGTATGTGACCCGGCTGCCCGTGGACGACGAACCGGGCTACACGGAACCAGTGTTCGCCGTCGCCCGGCACCAGGAAGACGGACTGATGGTGCTGGCCCCCGTCGGAAACACCCTGGTGACGGCCTACGCACATTCCGCTCCCCGTCCCGTTGACGGAGCCGAGACGCGGTCCCTCTTGTCACCGGACGGCCGAAAAGTCGTGCGGCTGACGGACCGTGAGGTGGAGGTGGTGGACCTGGCACGAGGCTCCAGCACCGCCGCCAAGCTGCCACGCCCGGAGGGCGGCTCGGGGAGATGGGACGTCGCCTGGACATCGGAGTCGAAGCGTCTGGTGCTCTGGCAGAGCGGTCCGCGCCTGTTCCTGTACGAGGCCGACGCACTGTCCAGCCGCCTGGACGTGCCATTGGACACGGGCGCTGATACCGGCGATCCGGAAGGCGTGATCGACGCGGTCGAGCCCCTGCCAGGCGGCGATGTCGCTGTCCTGCTCGGGGGCGGCGCCCTGCTCCGGGTGGACCCGGATCGCGGTGTGCAGACGGGGGAACCCCTGCGTGTCGACCGCTCACCAGTCGTCCAGAGATTTCCCCCCGTCATGGGCCAGCTCCGTGGCCGTCCGGCCAACCCGCATCAGGTTGCCGTTGTGACGCGCAACGACACGGCGAAGGGCAGGATCCAGATCTGGGACATCCGGGCCCGCAAACAGACGGAGGAGCTGGAAGGGGACGAGATCAGCACGCGTTTCGAAGAGGGTTCCCCCAATAAATTGGCCTTTTCCCCGGACGGCCGGTATTTGATGGTGGAGCACAGCGACGGCAGGCTGCACCGCTGGGACATCGCCAAGGGCAAGGTTGCCGGTCAGCCCATCACGATGGAGGCCGGCGACGGCGTCACAGGTGTGGCCAACAGCGGACTGGTGGTTACGGCGGAGGTGGGCGGCAGCGCCTACAAACTGTGGAGTGCCGACGACGGCGCTGCAATCGGCACGATCCCGAGCACGATCGATGCCACGGCGGTCCTCCGGGGTTCCAAGCTGATCGTGGCGAGCGGCAACCTGCGCAACGTCTTCGACCTGCGCCCTGACACCTGGTTCACTCACCTGTGCAAGAACTTGGGCCGCGACTTCACCGAGGCGGAACGCGCACACCTCCCGCCCGGCACCCCACCGGAGGCTCCTTGCGCCTCCGACACGGGCGCGGACAGGGGAGCTGGCTGACGGCGACGGTTGCGGCTACTCGAACCGTGCGGTGTCACCTGCCCCTCGGCGTACGATCTCGAGTTCACCGCCGGAGAAGTCGATGACCGTGGTCGGCTCGGTGCCGCAGTCACCCGAGTCGACCACGGCGTCCACGACATGGTCGAGCCGTTCCTTGATCTCCCAGCCCTGTGTCAGCGGCTCGTCCTCGTCGGGCAGGAGCAAGGTGCTGGACAGTAGCGGCTCACCGTGGGCGGCGAGCAGTGCCTGAGCGACGACATGGTCGGGAATCCGGACTCCGACCGTCTTCTTCTTCGGATGCAGCAGCTGACGCGGTACCTCCTTCGTCGCCGGGAGGATGAAGGTGTAACTGCCGGGTGTCGCTGCCTTGATCGCGCGGAACACATCGTTGTCGATGTGCACGAACTGACCCAGTTGCGCGAAATTCTGGCAAACAAGGGTGAAATGGTGCCGGTCGTCGAGGTTCCGGATCGACCGGATCCGGCTGATGCCGTCACGACTGCCCAGCCGGCATCCCAATGCGTAACAGGAGTCTGTCGGGTATGCGATGAGCGCGCCGGACCCGATGCTGTCGGCCACGGTGCGGATGGTGCGCGGCTGAGGATTCTCGGGGTGCACGTCGAAGTACTTCGCCATCCGCCGAGTCTAGTGCCGCGACCGGCAAGGTTTGCCCCGTAGCGGCGCCCACGACGGTCGTTGGCAGGTGCGCAGGCCATGACCGGCGAGATGAACGCCGACGGGCAGCTCCTGCCCCGACACACGGTGGCGTTCCGAACGGAAGGTGCCCGCCTCTCCGTCGTGCTCCGTGTTCGCGCCTTGGGCCATTCGAGCGGGTCACATGGCGCGGTCCGCGAAGAACGGGAAGAGCGCGAGGATTTCACCGAGCGCAGCCGGGGCCAGCGGAGCGCCGTCCAGGCTGCGGCGGGCGCTCTCCAGCTGCTGGTGGGCTTCGGCCAGTGTTGCGGAGCGCCCACCGGCTTCTTCGACGAGGTCGGCTGCCCGCCGGGCGGTGGTTGCGTCGAGCGGGTCGCCGGGGCCGAGAAGCATGGCGAGGCGCCGGGCAGCGGGGTGGTCCGCGTCCAGGGCCGCGAGGACGGGGTACGTCTTCTTCAGCCGGCGCAGATCACTGTGGACGGGCTTGCCCGTGACGCGCGGATCTCCCCAGATCCCCAGGAGGTCGTCCACGGCCTGGAATGCCACCCCGAGGTGCCGACCGGCCTTGGCAAGGGCATCGACGGTCGTGGCAGGGGCTCCGGCCAGCACCGCCCCCAGGCCCGCCGCACAGCCGAGCAGCGTGCCGGTCTTGTGCTCGGCCATCCACCGGTACTCGTGCCGCTGCACCGCTTCGGGTCCGGTCCAGGGCCGGGACTCGAAGAGCAGATCCTCGGCCTGACCGCGCACCAGGTCGGTCAGTGTTCCGGCGAGATACCGAACCGCTGCCGCACTGTGCACGCCGGGAGCTTCGGCCAGAGTCTGTACAGCCAGTGCGAAGAGCGCGTCCCCAGCGAGGATCGCGGGGCCGGTCCCGTACATCTTCCAGACGGTGGCCCGTTGTCTGCGGGTCTCGTCGCCGTCCATGATGTCGTCGTGCAGGAGGGAGAAGACGTGGATCAGCTCTACGGCGACCGCGCCGACGACAGCATCCTGCGCAGGGGCACCGGCGGCCTCGGCGCTGAGCAGCGTGAGGGCCTGGCGCACTCCTTTGCCCTGTGAGCCCGTGACGGGGCTGCCGTCCGCCGTGTCCCACCCGAGGGAGAAGGCGGCCATCTCCGTGTGCCACGGGTGCAGACGCTGCACGGCCTGTGTAAGCGCCGGGCGTACGAGGTCGCGGCAGCGGGCGAGAATCTGCGAGGCCGTGGCCAGGTGGGTTACGGGCGGTGATGTCATCATCGTCCGCCTTCCTCGTCCGTCCCACCACTGACCGGTTTCACGCCGAGTTCGGCGTATGCCTTGTCCACCATGTCCCGGGCGTTGAGCAGGCCGATCCGGCTGAGGGTGCGGCGCAACTCGTCCAAGTCGGCGGCGGTTTCGTTCCGGCCGCGGCCGAGCCGGGCAAGCGACTTGACGAGACCGAGCCGGGCCAGTGCTTCACCCCGGGGTTCGGTCATGGCACGGAATTCGGCGAGCGCTTCCTCGTAGACCAGGCGCGCCTCCTTGTAACGGCGGGCGCGGAAGAGGACGTTGGCGCGCATCTTGTGGTTGTACGCCAGGGCACTGGACAAATTCATCTCACGGCAGGTGAGTTCGGCCTCCGTGAGCAGGGACAGGGCGCGCTCCGGATCGTCGTCCCGCAGCGAAATGATGTCGGCCATGCCGCGCAGGGCCCACGCGCGACCACGCCGGTCATCCGCGTCCCCGGCCAGCTGTGCCGCTTCCTCGAACATGGCCAGGGCGCTGTCGAGCGATCCGGTGTTGCGGTGGATCTGCGCGATGCCCTCCAGCGCCCAAACGGTGTGGCGCGCCTCGCCGCGGGCGCGTGCCTCGGCGAGCAACTGTTCGTGCAGGGCCGCGACTGTCCGGTAGTCGCCCTGTATTCGCCCGGTCTCCGCAAGGCCGGCGAGGGAGTAGCCACGGGCGACGACGTCCCCGCCGCGTTTCCCCATGTCGGCAGCAAGCCCCAACAGACGGAAGGCGAGCCTGAGTTCACCGCGCTGCCGGGCGAGCGTTCCGCCGCTCCACAGCGCCCAGGCCATCGCCCCGAGGTCACCGACCGATCGGGCGGCCCGGTAACTTGCCTTCCATGCCTGATCGGCTTCCTTTACATTGCCGAGTCTGCGATGCGCCTCGGCCACCGCGAGTCCGCACTTCGCCACTTCCTGTTGCGAGCCGCAGTGCTCGGCCTCCCTCAAGTGACGTACCCCTTCTGCCAGTACATCTGTGAGGGAGGAGTTCACCGACATCTTGGTGAGGGCGCCTTGGTACTCGGGCGCCAGTGCCTTGCTGTGCATGGGAGCCTTTCGCGCGTGGCCGGGTCGGCAGCAGGGGCTACTATGCGCTGGATGTATACATCAAATGCATAGCTGACTGGTGATCGGATCCGGGCACTCGTGGGGGGTCGGACGTGCTTGTCGCTTGCGGCGAACCGCCTTGCTGTGGATCAAGACGGCAGTGACGTGTCCGAGGTTGCTCCGCGAGCAATACAAGTCGAAATCGCCGGTGGCGAACCGGGGGAATACTGGCGTGGCCCGGACGCTGTGCGCTCTCGTTCGGCGCGTGTCGATGGCAGGGGAGGAGCGTCAGAGCGGAGATGGTGATGGCATGAACAGTGCTGACCTTTTGACGGACGCGTTCACTCGCGTCCAGGAGACGGTGCACTCGGCGGTCGAGGGCCTTTCGCGCGCCGACCTGCACGCTCGCCTCGACGACGGAGCGAACACGATCGCGTGGCTCGTGTGGCACCTCACTCGGATCCAGGACGACCATGTCTCGGATGCGGCAGGTGTCGAGCAGGTCTGGTTCACCCAGGACTGGGCTTCCCGCTTCGATCTGCCCTTCGCCAAGGACGCCACCGGGTACGGACACAGCTCCGCAGATGTCACAGCTTTGCAGGTGGGCTCGCCCGAACTGCTGCTCGGCTACTACGACGCCGTCCATGCGCAGACTCTCGGATTCATCAGTGGGCTCGATGGCAGGGCTCTGAACCGAATCGTCGACGAGGCATGGTCGCCGCCAGTCACTCTCGGGGTCCGTCTGATCAGCGTCATCTCGGACGACCTGCAGCATGCCGGCCAGGCGGCCTTCGTACGGGGCTCGCTCGGCCGCCGGTAGAACTCGACGCGAGCGGAGGCCTGTTGCGCCGTCGGACTGCGTCGGCGCGCTCCGAGGCCCGTCCATCTCCCGGCCCTCCGGAGCCGAGGTCGCGGGCCGCGCGGCCTCGGCTCCGGAGGGCCCCGGTGTTTCAGACTTTGAGCCCGACGCCGCTCACCGCATGACCCTGCAGGGTGTCCGCCGGGCTCTGGCCGGGATCGGGGCGCCAGGCCGAAGTCCTCACGACGCCCGGTTCCACCAGGTCCAGGCCGTGGAAGAAGTCGGCGATCCGTTCCGGGCTGCGCAGATGGTACGAGCTGGCCGAGTTCGCGTTGTAGGAGGCGACGGCTTGGTTCAGCGCATCACTCGTGTTCGTGCCGTCGCTGAGGGCCAGATAGCTTCCCGGGGGGAGTGCGGCCACCAGCCGGTCGACCAGCGTCCACGGATCGTCCTCATCGGGGAGCTGCCCCATGATGCCCAGCATGGTCAGCCCGACCGGTCGGCTGAAGTCCAGCGTCTTGGCGGCCTCGGTGAGAATCGCGTCGGCGTCCCTGACATCGGCGTCGATGTATGCGCACGCGCCGTCGGGAGTGCTGGTGAGCAGAGCGCGGGCGTGGGTCAGGACGAGCGGGTCGTTGTCGACGTACACAATCCGGGACTCCGGGGCCACCCGCTGGGCCACCTCGTGCGTGTTGTCGGCCGTCGGCAGGCCCGTGCCTATGTCCAGGAATTGACGGATGCCCGCCTCCGCGGTCAGGAAGCGGACCGCGCGGGAGAGGAAGGCCCGCTGGAGGCGGGCGATGGCGGCGAAGTCCGGGAACGCGTTGAGGATCATGTCGCCCATCTGGTGGTCGACGGTGTAGTTGTCCTTGCCGCCCAGGAGGTAGTTCCAGACACGTGCCGAATGCGGCCGGTCCGTCTGAAGCCTGTCGGCCGGCGACTGCGAAGATGTACTCATGGTCAGATCATCACATATGCCACCCGCGCCTGCCTGAGGTATTGATTGCGGCGAGGATCCGCATGGGGATGCACCTCCTGGCGGAGGTGCATCGTGGCGAGCGGAGTCACGGACTGTCGGTCAGCGACTGCCCGTTTTGGTGGATTTGGCGACTCTGATTCCTGTCTCCCTTCCGGGCGTGGGGCGTTGGTCAGCAGGATCTCGACTCACGCTTGGTTGCGGGCAGTCGGCGTGCTCTGGTGCGGGAGGAGGGCATCCTTGGAGGCCGCGTACTGGGCGGCCTGGGTGCGGAACATGGAGGCGTAGCGGCCACCGGCCGCGATCAGTTCGTCGTGGGTGCCGTGCTCGGCCAGGCGACCCCTGTTCAGCACGTAGATGGTGTCGGCGTGGCGGACGCCGGACATGCGGTGGGTCACCAGCACGACCGCCCGATGGGGGCCGGCGAGCTGTCGGATCCGGTCGAACGCGGCGATCTCTGCTTCGGGGTCCAGCGCCGAGGTCGGCTCATCAACGATCAGGACACTGTCGGCTGCGCAGGTCTCCGTGCGCCAGTGCGTGCGGGCCAGGCCGATCTTCTGCCACTCGCCACCGGAGATCTCCGAAGCGCCGCGGAACATCCGGGCCAGCAGCGTCGCCAGACCGTGGGGGAGCTTCGCGACGACCGGCGACGCTCCGGCGTACTCGACCGAACGCTCCAGTTCCTCGTCTGTGGCGGCCTGGTGGGGGCGTCCGATGCGGATGTTCATCGCGGCGGTCACCGGCCACCGTTCGAAATCCTGCGTCAGCAGCGACACCCGCTCGAAGATCTGCGCCCGGTCGAGATCGGCCTCGTCCACACCACCCCAGCACACGGAACCGCTCTGGGGCAGCAGCAACCCGGCGACGACCTTCATCAGGGTGCTCTTGCCCGAACCGTTCTCGCCGACGACCGCGGTCACCGACCCCATGCGGAGTGACAGGGACACCCCGTCGAGGGCGGGCTCGTCGCGGTCCGGGTAGCGGTATGTCACCTTCTCCAGTACGACTGCGCCGACTTGATCAGGAACATTTGGACCGCCGGTGGGGATGGCGCGGCGGGCCGCTTCGTTGAGGAACCGGTCATGGTCCTGGACGTAGAGACTCTCCTCGTGGAGCCGGTTGATGTTCATGACCAGGCCGCCGAGGTTCGCCGAGCCTGAGCGGACCGCGACGACGGCCGTTCCCGCGACGGCGAGTTCCATGTGTCCGGACACGATCAGCCAGCCCAGGACGGCGTACGTCCCGACCATGGCGGCTCCGGACATGCCTGCGGCCACGAGTTCGGTGAGGCCCTTGCCCGTGGCGAGCCGCTTCTGTTCCGTCTCGGCGCTTTCGGCCATGTCCTTGTACCGCTCCAGCAGGAACCGGCCCACCGCGTGGATGCGCACCTCCGGAGCCGCACTGCGGGACGTGAGAAGTGTGCCGATCAGACGGCTCGCCCGTACGTGCTCGATCCAGGTCATCACCGACACGTACCGCTCCTGCGCCACCCGCATCGCGCCCCAGCCGCGGGGCGCGGCGATCAGCACCAGCATCGGCAGCAGCGCCGGGTGCAGAACGGTGAGGACGCTGCCGGTGGCGAGGAGGGACATGGTGCCGTTCAGGGCGGCGACGCAGGCGCCGATCATCCGCCGGGCAGAGGCTGCTCCGTACTGCGCGACATCGATGAGCCGGCGGAACTCCGGATCCTCGATCGCCTCCAGCTCCACCGCCGCCGCGGCGGCCAGGTACTCCGTGGTGGCCAGCCGCTCCACCAGAGGCTCCAGTCGGCCCGCCCGAGACGTGGACCAGCACGCCAGACACGCGCTGATCACCGCGATCGCCCCGGCCGCGACAATCGCGGGCAGCGCCTCGTACAGCCGGTCGACCGGGGCCTTCGTACCGAGCAGGGCGTGCATCACGGCATTGACCGCGAGCAGTCCGACCGCCGCAGCGACACCTTGTCCGATCTCACTCACGGCGAGCGTCACCAGAGCCGGACGATCGGCTTGCCAGGCTCGTCGAAGGGTGGCACCGACCAGCCTGGGTAATACGCGCACCGCCTCCAGCATGGTCAGGTCCAGCGTTGAGAACTCATGCTCGGACCAGCCCGTGTCGTAGCGCAGAGGCCCGCCGAAGAGTTCCTTCTCGCTCGCGGAGACGGTCGGCTCGGCCATACGTACGCGCCGGAAGACCTTCATGCCACACCCGCTTCCTGTTTCTGCGTCGACTCCTCAGTGAGCGTGACCGTGGGACGGAGCGGAGCTGGCGCTGCGTCAACGCGACGCTTTGAAGGCGGTGGATCCGAAGGGCGATTCTCGAACGCGAGGTGACGGGTGGCGCGGGTGGGACGGAGACTCACGGTTCCTCCTCGAAGTCGGCCGTACCGGACGTGTGATCGGGAAAACGTGCTGCAAGCGGACTCGTCACGGGGCACGGCGGACGAATCGTCGGGCAAAATTTAGAATCATTCTGGTGGGGCTTGCGGGTGCTGGCGAGGAGGGCGTGATGTTGCGTTCGATTCACTCGCCGGGGGCCTGACACCTGATCGAGGGATTGCGTTGCTGCGGCGAAGCCGCAGCCCGGGCCCGCCGCGCGGCCTGTGCCCACTGTTTTCCGTGCCGTCCCCGGAAGACACGGCGGCTGCCCCTGCGGTGTGCGGAACGTACGGTCGATGAAAACCAGGTGAAGGCCCGGCAGTTACGATGATGGAGTGGTGCGATGCAATGTGATGCGCCGGAAATCGTGGACCGAGGGCAGTACCCCGGTGCGGTGACGCCCTGGGAACAAGAGGCCTGGCGGGAGGAGGCCCTCGGATGGGCGGAGCGCGGGCTCGCCGCTCACGGGCTGCGTGAGACCGGGCAATGGAAGGTGAGGCTCCGGCCGTGGTCCGTGCTGGTGCGGATGTCCGTCGAGGGACTCGACGCCGTCTGGTTCAAGGCCAACCCGCCTGCCAGCGCCTTCGAGGCGGGGCTGACCGAGGCATTGGCCCGCTGGGTACCCGAGTACGTGTTGAAGCCGCTCGCTGTCGACGCAGGCCGCGGCTGGTCGCTGCTCCCGGACGGCGGCGCGCTCTTCAGGGACGTGCTCGACTCGACTCGTGGCACCGCCGACCCGCATGCATGGGAGGAGCCGGTGCGCCAATACGCCGCAATGCAACGCACACTTGTGCCGTACGCGGAGGAGATCGAACTGCTCGGTGTCCCCAGCGCGCGCACGACTGCGCTCCCCATGACCTTCGACCGGGTCGTCGACGGCAACACCGCACTGGAACCCGCTGATCTCAAGGCGTTGCGCGAGCTGCGGCCACGCCTCGCGGAGTGGTGCGAGGAACTTGCGGGTGCGGGCATCGCCGATACGCTCGACCACTCGGATCTGCATGACGGTCAGCTCTTCGCATCAGGTCCGGGCCGCTTCACCTTCTTCGACTGGGGCGACGCGGCCGTTGCCCATCCCTTCTGCAGCTTTCTGGTGCCCTCGCGTGCAGCCCGCGAGCGGTTCGGGCCCGAGGTGCTGCTCCGGCTTCGGGACGCCTATCTGGAACCGTGGGAGGGCAACGGCCGTACGAAGGCGGAATTGCGGCGTGCGGTGAGTCTGGCGTGGCGACTCGGGGCGATCGGACGGGCCTGCTCCTGGGGACGTCTCTTCCCCGGTGCGTCCGACAGTGTGGGGGCAGCAGGTGACGCGGAGGGCGCCCGCTGGTTGCTTGAGCTCTTCACCGAGCCACCGCTGTAGCGGCAACCGCGTCGGCCAGGGAACCTTTCGCGTACGACACGCTCGTGCATGTCGCAGCCGATTCTGCTCGGTCGTGAATGTCGAGCCGGGGCGGGTCGGCGGCTGTCCGGAGGCCAGGCGACGCGGATCCGCCCGGCGCCGGGCGGACGGAATGATGAAAGAGTTGGCGGAGCAGCGGGACGCACCGGTGCCCGCATGTCCGTGTGTCTGCGTAACCGAATGTCGACGATGGGACAGATGCCATGCCTCTCAAGGGCGAGTACGAGCCGAGCCCCGCGCAGTGGGTCCGCGATCAGGTCGAGCTGTTCGAGAGCTCCGGCGGGACGGAGGGGACCACGATGCGGGGCCTGCCCGTCATCATCCTGACCACCCGCGGGGCCAAGAGCGGCAAGATCCGCAAGACCCCGCTCATGCGGGTCGAGCACAACGGCACGTACGCCGTGGTCGCCTCGCAGGGTGGCGCGCCCAAACACCCCGTCTGGTACCACAACATCGTGGCCGACCCCCGTGTGGAGCTGCAGGACGGCCCGGTCCGGCAGGACATGAACGCCCGTGAGGTCACCGGCGACGAGAAGACGGTGTGGTGGCAGCGCGCGGTCGAGGCGTTCCCCGACTACGCCGACTACCAGCTCAAGACCGACCGGCAGATTCCAGTCTTCGTCCTGGAGCCGACAGCCGACCAGCACTGACGACCGTCCGCGGGAGGCACGGGCCGGACGCCCCCCGCCTCCCCGGATGCGGCCTCGGGAGCTGGGCGCGGTCAGCGGTGCTCCGGATTGGGGTAGTCCGAGCGGCAGCCGGCATCCCACTCGGAGCGCTGGTTGCCGTGGGCCGGGATGCCGTTCGCACGCCTCAGCATCGTGGCGAGATGCATCAGGTTCCAGGCCATGAAAGAGGTGTTGCGGTTGGTGAAGTCGTTCTCCGGACCGCCCGAGCCGGCGTCCAGATACGACGGGCCGGGCCCTGCCTCCCCGATCCAGCCCGCATCGGCCTGCGGAGGGATCGTGTAGCCGAGGTGCTGAAGGCTGTAGAGCAGGTTCATCGCGCAGTGCTTGACCCCGTCCTCGTTCCCGGTGATCAGACAGCCGCCCACCCGGCCGTAATACGCGTACTGGCCCTGGTCGTTGAGGATGCTGGAACAGGCGTAGAGGCGCTCGACGACCCGTTTCATCACCGAGCTGTTGTCGCCCAGCCAGATCGGCCCGCACAGAACCAGGATGTCGGCGGCCAATACCTTCTCGTACAGCTCGGGCCAGGCGTCCGTCTGCCAGCCGTGCTCCCTCATGTCCGGCCAGACGCCGGTCGCGATGTCGTGGTCGATAGCCCGGACCACCTCGGTGGTGACGCCGTGCTCCTCCATGATCGCGCGGCTGTGGTCGATCAGCCCCTGCGTATTGCTGGTCTCCGGGGAGCGCTTGAGCGTGCAGTTGAGGTAGAGGGCGCGCAGATCGTCGAAGCGGTAGGTGTCATCGGTGCGGCCGGGCGACGACATGCGAGGGCTCCTCGGTATCTGTACGGGGAAGTGGCGTGAACCCCGGTCTACCGTCATGTGCGTCCGTACCGGGCGGTAGGCGCGCGGGTGCCCCCCCATACGCAGCAAGTCCGGCCTGGTCATCCGGCGGATGCGCTCGGCGCTCCGGTCGTGCCTGTCGCAGGCGTGTTATTGCGGGTCGCTGCCGCACGGCTCGGCGGTGCCGCCACCCGCCCGTCCGTCCGCGTCATACGCGTACGACCCCCACACGGTCCCCCGGACAGTCGATCACGACGCGCGTGCGCCCGCCCTGCCACGCTCCAATGGACGGGTGACCGCGCCCCCCGACGACTGCCTCGCGCGCAATGAGTGGCTCTGCGGTGCCTACCTGACCAGCCGTCGCGAGATTCTCTGGGACGCGGTCGTCCAGCACCTCCAGCTCACCGCGGTCTCCGTACTCACCGGGCTTGTCATCGCCGTCCCGCTCGCCCTCGCGGCGCGCCACCGGCGCTGGGCGGCCGGGCCGGTCCTCGGCGTGACGACCATCCTCTACACCGTGCCGTCGCTCGCCATGTTCTCGCTGCTGCTGCCCGTGTACGGACTGTCCGCCTCGCTCGTCGTCGCCGGACTCGTCCTGTACTCGCTCACCCTTCTCGTCAGGAACATCCTCGCCGGACTGCGCGCCGTGCCCGAGGAGACCAAGCAGGCCGCACGTGGTATGGGGTACGGCCCCGTGCGGTTGCTCGTCGCGGTGGAGCTCCCCCTTGCACTGCCGGCCGCCATGGCCGGACTGCGTATCGCGACCGTCTCCGTGGTCTCCCTGGTCACGGTCGGAGCGATCGTCGGCTACGGCGGACTCGGCAACCTCATCTACTCCGGGATGAACACGTACTTCAAGGCCCAGGTGCTCACCGCCTCCGTCCTCTGCGTCGTCATCGCCGTCGCTGCCGACCTGTCGCTCCTGCTCGCGCAACGATTCCTGACCCCGTGGACCCGGAGGAAGTCGTGAACACCCTCGCCGACGCCTGGTCCTGGCTCACGACTCCGGCGCACTGGTCCGGCGACAGCGGCATCTGGAACCGCCTCGGCCAGCATCTGTTCCTCACTGTCGTCTGCCTGCTGATCAGCTGTCTGATCGCGCTGCCCACCGGCCTGCTCCTCGGCCATCTCGGCAAGGGCGGCGCGCTCGCCGTCAACATCTCCAACGCCGGCCGGGCCGTACCCACCTTCGCCGTGCTGGTGCTGCTGCTCCTCACCCCGATCGGCGGGCACGGCGAGTGGCCGACCATCATCGCCCTTGTCCTCTTTGCCGTACCGCCGCTACTCACCAACGCCTACGTCGGAATGCGTGAAGTCGACCGTGATGTCGTACAGGCTGCCACGGGAATGGGCATGACGGGCAGACAGTTGATGCTGGGTGTCGAGGTGCCGCTCGCCCTGCCGCTGATCCTCACCGGCGTACGGATCGCCGCCGTTCAGCTCGTCGCCACCGCTACCCTCGCGGCGCTTGCGGGCGGCGGGGGACTCGGCCGCATCATCACCGCGGGCTTCAACCTCGCCTCCACCGCGCAGGTGGTCGCCGGGGCCGTTCTGGTCGCCGCATTCGCCCTGATTGTCGAAGGGCTCTTCGAAGTGGCAGAACGGCTTGCCCCCGACCGGTTCCGCGGCAAGGAATCCGGATGAGGCCACGAAGGGCCTTGCGCGTGCTCCCGGCGCTCCTGCTGTCGGCGACCGCCTGCACCACGGGGCCCTCGCTGGAGAGCCAGGGCGAGGTCACCGCGCCGCCGGGCGACAGCAAACACCTCACCATCGGCTCCGCTGGCTTCACCGAGAGCGATCTGCTCGCCCAGATGTACGCGCTGCTGCTCGGCCGGGCCGGCTACTCCACGAAGATCATCTCCGTCACCAACCGGGAGATCTACGAACCGGCGCTGGAGAGCGGCCAGATCGACGTCGTACCGGAGTACGCCGCCACCTTCGCCGACTGGCTGAACGCCAAGAAGAACGGCGCCGACGCAGCCCCCGTCGGTTCCCCCGACCTTGCCGCCACGATGAAGGCCCTGCGCACCCTCGCCGCACCCCGTGGCCTCACCGTCCTTGATCCCGGGCGGGCCGTCGACCAGAACGCCTTCGCGGTCGCCGCCCCGTACGCGGCGAAGCACCACCTGAAGACCCTCAGTGACCTCGGAAGATCCGGGCTGCCCGTGCGTCTGGCCGCCGGCGACGAATGCGTACAGCGTCCCTACTGCGTACCCGGGCTGAAGAAGACGTACGGCATCCGCATCACGGCCGTGGACCCCAAGGGTGTCGGCACCACCCAGGCCAAACAGGCCGTCCGGAACGGTCGGGACCAGATGGTCCTGACCACCACCACCGACGCCACCCTCGACGATTTCGGCCTCGTACTGCTCGGCGACGACAAGCACCTGCAGAACGCCGACTACCTCGTCCCCGTCGTCAACCGGTCCCGGGCGGGCAGCGATGGCGTACGCAAGGCGCTGGGCAAGCTCAACACCGTGCTGACGACGGCCGACCTGGCCCGGCTCAACGAGCAGGTCGACAGCTGGCGACGGCTGCCCGAGGATGTGGCACGCAATTATCTGGAGTCCGAGAACCTCATCCCGCGCGGCTGAGGGCTGTTGCGTAATCCGTGGTGGATCAGCGCGCGGCGTCGGTTGCGGTGCGTCGCCAGGCGCAGGGACGTCGGCCCGGCATGGTTCCGTCGGCCATCGAGGGTGAAGCGAAAACGCCTTGCCCGCAGGCCGGATGCCTGCGACGCTCCCTCCCATGTCTGACAACGATTCAAGCGGTTCGCACCAGGTCACGGCGCTCTTCTCGCACGGCCGTCTGACGGCGATCCCCCGCAAGGCGGCCCGCCGCGAGCAACTGCTGGTCCACCTCGCCGAGACGCTGTTCGAGCGGGACCGGATCTACACCGAACGTGAGGTCAACGAAGCACTGCTCACGGTGCACGATGACTGCTCGGCGCTGCGTCGCTACCTGGTCGTCGCCGGCCTGATGGTCCGCCCCAAGGACGGCAGCAGCTACCGGCGCGGGCGGTAGGGCGAGTCCTGACCGGTGGGGGCGTCGCACAGCACGCGCCCTACGCGTTCGCCACCGAGTCGAACTGCACCTCGTCCCGGCCCACTCCCCGTGCGTCCGCGTCCACCGAGCGGCGCAGTGCCTCGTGGAGTTTGGCCGGCGTCAGCACGCCGAGGAACCGTGACCCGTCCAGCACCGCGACCCACCCGGCGTCGCGCTTCAGCATCTCGCTGAACGCCTGCTTCAGCGGCGCACCGACCGGCACCCAGGCGTCCATCCGGCGGGCCAGCTCGCCGACCGTGCCGCTTTCCCCGGCGATCCGCAGCGCATCCGCCGATACCCAGCCGTGCAGGTCGCCCTCATCGTTCAGCACCACCGCCCAGCGGGCACCCGCACTGCTCAGCTGTGCCGCCGCAGACCTGACCGGCTCGTTCAGCCGGGCGATCGGCGGTTCATCCAGATCGTCCGGCTCGATCGTGGTGACCGAAAGGCGCTTCAGACCCCGGTCGGCGCCTACGAACTGCGCCACATACGGGGTCGCGGGAGTCCCGAGCACGGCGCCCGGGCTGTCGAACTGCTCGATGTGCCCTGCGCCGTAAACCGCGATCCGGTCGCCCATCCGGACTGCTTCCTCGATGTCATGGGTGACCATCAGCACTGTCTTCCTCACCGTCGCCTGCAGGCTCAGGAATTCGTTCTGCAGCCGCTCCCGCACCACCGGGTCGACCGCGCCGAACGGTTCATCCATCAGCAGCACCGGCGGGTCGGCGGCCAACGCCCTGGCCACTCCGACCCGTTGACGCTGGCCCCCGGAGAGCTGGGCGGGGTAGCGGGAGCCGTACGTCTTCGGATCGAGCCCCACCAGATCCAGCAGCTCGGCCGCCCGCTCCCGGGCCCTCGCCCGCTTCCAGCCGACGAGTGCGGGGACCGTCGCGGTGTTGTCGAGGATCGTGCGGTGGGGGAAGAGACCGACCTGCTGGATGACATAGCCGATCCGGCGGCGCAGCTTCACCGGATCGACGCCGGAGATGTCCTCGCCGTTGACCAGGATCCGGCCCGACGACGGCTCGATCAGCCGGTTCACCATCATCATCGTGGTGGTCTTGCCGCAGCCGGACGGTCCGACCAGGGTGACGAGTTCCCCCTCGGCGACATCGAAGGAAAGGCCGTCGACCGCGCTCGTACCGTCCGGATAGACCTTGCTGACCTGCTCGAACCGGATCATGCCAGGACGGTAGGAGGCTTCCCGGCATGCCGCACACGGGCCGCGGCTGTCCGGGTCACGGCCATGTGCTGAACTGTCCGTGGAACATCTGATTCAAGAGCACCTTGTGAGCAGCACGACGGTCTGCGCGCGGGCGGACCGCGCGTAGGACTCTCGTTCTCTCCTTCCCCATTCAGGTAGAATACCCCTTGGGGTATCAGGAGGAGGACGTTGTGGAACTCGACATGGCGGCGGACGAACTGAAGTCGGTCCTCAACCGCCTTCGCCGCGCACAGGGCCAGCTCGCCGGGGTCATCAGGATGATCGAGGAGGGCCGGGACTGCGAGGACGTCATCACACAGATGGCGGCCGTTTCCCGAGCGCTCGACCGGGCCGGTTTCGCGATCATCGCGACAGGCCTGCAGCACTGCATGGTCGACGGTGACAGCGAGCCCGCGGACCGCGACCAGATGCGGGCGCGGCTGGAGAAGCTCTTTCTCTCGCTGGCCTGAGCTGAGAGGCTGCCGGGTGGCCTTCGATCGGAAGGCGGACGCGTTCTGGTGCGTGCGCTCCAGGGCGTGGCCGCCCGATCAGAGGTCACCCGACAGCCTCTGAGCCAGGAGCCGTAGGTCGGGGCTGGTGGCCGACGGGGTGATGCCGTGGCTCACAGCACGGCGTCGACGAGCATGAACACGGCCACGGCCAGCAGTACCGCACCGAATGTCCGTTGCAACGCGGCCGTGGACACCTTCGCCGCCAGGCGCTGCCCGTCCCAGGCCCCGAGCACCGCCGCCGCCGTGAACGGGGCGATCACCGCCCAGTCCAGCGCCGTGGGCGTGGCGAGGCGGGTGACCAGGGCGGCCGTGGAGTTCACCGTGATGACCAGCAGGCTGGTACCGACCGCCGCAGTCATCGGGACAGCCACTACGGTGACCAGGGCAGGCACCGCGAGAAACCCGCCGCCCACGCCGAGAAACCCGGTCACGGCACCGAGACCGGCGCCCGCCCGCGCGGCCCGCCCGGCGGGCGCGGGGCGCTGTGGCGCGGGCTCGGCCCGGGGGCGGAGCATCCGTACCGCGGCGACCGCAGCGAGCCCGGCGAACGCAGCAGTCAGCACCCCGGAAGGAATCCGCACGGACAGCGCCCCGGCGAGCGCAGCCGGAACGATTCCGGCTGCCGCGAAGAGCCCGCCCGTACGCCAGCGGACCGTGCCCTTTCTGGCGTGGGCGATCAGCCCGGTGAGGGACGTGATGATGACGATGAGCAGGCCGGCGGTGGTGGCGGCGGCCGGGGTGAAGCCGAGCAGGTAGATCAGCGCGGGGACGGCGAGAACGCTTCCACCGCCGCCCAGCCCGCCGAGCGCCAGACCCACCACCGCACCGGCGGTCAGTGCCAGGATCAGCGTGGTCATGCGACGGTGCCCGCCGCCCCGTGCCGGCTGGCCGGATAACTGCGGTTTTTGAGGCCCGCTGTCTTCATGATGTCGACGACAAACACTCATGACTCCTTCCGTTCGATTTACCCCAGGGGGTATCTGTTGTCCAGGCTAACATTGATACCCCGTGGGGTATTCCGCCACCTTTCCTGGTTCCGAGTCGCCATGCGTTACCAGTACCACCCGGCCGTCGTTCAGGGATGCACCATGTTCTCTGTCGTGCATGCGTGGGTACCGCTTCTGAGTGCAAAGCCCCAGGTCCACGTGTTGATGTTGTCCAGACCATTGACATGTCGGCGACACGATGTTGAATTCGGTGGTGTTGTGTTGTGTGACTCCGGTGACTTGAGTGATCAATGGAGGACCAGTGACGCCTCGCCCACCCCGTCTCACCGCGCTCGGCACGGCGGCGACCCTGCTCGCCGGCGGTCTGCTGGCCACCGTGCCGCCCGCCCAGGCAGCCGACAGCACCCGGGCCGCCACCCCGGCGACGGCCGCGGCGGGTCAGCGGACGCCAGCCATCACGCCGACCCCGCAGTCCGTGAAGAACCGACCCGACGGGATCACCATCAGCCCCACCGTCACCCTGGTGGCGGGCGCAACCTCCGACGAGCCGTCCCTCAAGGTGGTGGAGACCGCTCTGCGCAGGGCCGGCGCCCTGCGCGTCGTACGCAGCGACAGACCCGCCAGGAGTGGTCTCACCGTCCATGTCGGTGACTCCGCCGCGCTCGCTGCCCAGCACCTCGACGGCCCGTCCGCGCTGCCCGCCGACGGCTATGTCCTCGGCATCGGCGCCGGTCGCATCGTCCTCGCCGGGAAGGACTCGACCGGCACGTACTACGCCGCGCAGACTCTGCGTCAGGTCCTGCCGCGGGCGAATCGTCCGGGTGCCGAGGTGTCCGGACTCGCCGTACGCGACTGGCCCGGCACCGCACTGCGTGGCGTCATCGAGGGCTTTTACGGCACCCCGTGGTCGCACGAGGCCCGGCTCGACCAGCTCGACTACTACGGCGAGCACAAGATGAACATCTATGTGTACTCGCCGAAGGACGACCCGTATCTCCGCGAGAAGTGGCGCGACGCCTATCCCGCCGACCGGCTGGCCCAGATCAAGGAGCTCACCGACCGAGCCGTCCAGCGGCATGTGGAGTTCACGTACGCACTGTCGCCCGGCCTTTCCGTCTGTTACAGCTCGGACGCCGACGCCAAGGCGCTGGTCGACAAGTTCCAGACGATCTGGGACATCGGCGTACGGACCTTCGCCGTGCCGCTCGACGACATCAGCTACACCAACTGGAACTGTGCCGGGGACCGGGAGAAGTGGGGGACGGGCGGCGGTGCGGCGGGCGCGGCGCAGGCCTATCTGCTCAACCGGGTCAACAAGGAGTTCATCTCCACCCACCCCGGAGCCCAGCCGCTCCAGATGGTGCCCACCGAGTACTACAACGTCTCCGCGTCGCCGTACAAGAAGGCGCTGTCCGAGCAGCTCGACCCCGATGTCCTCGTCGAATGGACCGGTGTCGGCGTCGTCGCGCCGACCATGACTGTCGCTCAGGCCGAGGCCGCCCGCACGGTCTTCAACCACCCGATCCTGACGTGGGACAACTACCCGGTCAATGACTACGCGACCAACCGGCTGCTGCTCGGCCCGTTCAACGGACGGGAGAAGGGGCTGCCCGGCAAGCTGGCGGGCATCACTGCCAACCCGATGATCCAGCCGTACGCCTCGAAGATCGCCCTGCATACCGTTTCCGACTACGCCTGGAACGACGCCGCCTACGACCCCCGCACCTCATGGGGCGAGGGACTGAAGGAGTACGCGGGCGGCGACCCGCGCACCCAGAAGGCACTGCGGGCCTTCGCCGACATCAACTACAGCTCGGCCCTCAACAAGGACCAGGCCCCCGAACTGGCGGCGGCGTTCGCCGAGTACTGGAAAGCCGGTGACGCCGCCCGGCTCACCTCGGTGCTGGGTACGCTCGGCTCCGCCCCCGGCCGGTTGCGCAGCAGCCTCCCGGACCGTGGCTTCATCGCCGACTCCGGCCCCTGGCTGGATGCGACCGAGTCCTGGGCCACCGCTGCCCGCACCGCCCTGCGCATGGTCGAGGCGGCCCGCGCCGGAAAGGGCGCGCAGGCCTGGGAGCTACGGCAGCAGCTGCCCGCACAGGTCGCCGCGGCGAAGTCGTTCACATACACCGGCCTCGACGGCCGCAAGGTGCCGGTATCCGTTGGCGACGGGGTGCTGGACCGGTTCATCGACGCGGCGAACGCCGAGCACGACCGGATCCTCGGGGTGAGCGGGCGGCCCCTGGCATCGACCAGCCTGGGCACGTACCAGAGCAACACGCTCGCGCGGATGCTGGACGGCGACGACTCCACCTACTTCTGGAGCGACGGCGCGCCCGCCGCAGGTGACCAGATCACCGTGGACCTGGGCCGGACTCGGGACATCGGCGACATAGCCCTCGCCATGGCCAAGCCGGGCAGTGCCGATGACTACCTCCACGAAGGAGTTCTCGAGTACTCGGCCGACGGGCAGAGCTGGCAGCAGCTCACCGCCTTCTCCGGAAAGCCGGACGTCACCGCGACCGTGCCCGCCGGAACGCAGGCCCGCTATGTGCGGGCACGGGCGACCGCGGGCCAGGACAACTGGCTCGTCGTACGGGAGTTCAGCATCGCGACCGAGGAGGGAACGGTGACCGGCGGACCGGCCGCCGCGACCGGATCCTCGCTGCGGGCGGCGTCCGACGGAGTCCTGGGCACCGTCTACCGGGCGGCTCGTGCTCCGGAGGCCGGGGAGTCGCTGGAGGTGGGGCTCGTCGCCGCGCGTCCCCTACGGTCCGTCACCGTCCTGCAGCCGGCCGGGTCGGTGGACCGTGCCGACATCCAACTGCGTGGCACCGACGGAACGTGGCAGACCGTCGGCGCGCTCGACGGCGCGTACACCGAGGTGCCCACCGCGGGCCGCACAGCCGAGGCGGTACGCCTGGTCTGGCATGCCGGGTCTGCGGCGCCGCAGATCGCCGAAGTGGTGGTGGCCGGCCAGAGCTGAGCTGAGGGGCTGTCCGGTGACCTCTGGTCGGGCGACAGCACCTGAGAGCTTCCGGCAGATCACGGCCGGGGTTGCGCCGTCCACCAACCGTGGTTGACCCGTCCCACGCCCGTCCGGCCCGAAGTCCTTCGGGCCGGACGGGCGTGCCCATGTCCGCTTCCGGCCGAGACCGGCACCGGCAGGTTGTTCCCAGAGAATCAAGCGACCGCTTAGTATGCGCCGGAGCAGTGGTAATGCCGACAGTGTTGTGGAGGCCCCTCATGCAGGCATGGCGAGTACACCGGAACGGCGAGCCGAGCGAGGTGATGCGGCGGCCGCGGCCGCCGTCCAGCGGGTCGCCGACCGCACCAGCACCGGCCGGATCGTCGTCCTCCCGTCAGGGGCCGCCCGATGACAACGCCTGACGCGGCCGAACTCCGCCGCCGCACCCAGGACCTGCTCGCCGCACACCCCCCGGCCACCACCGACCGCACCGACTTCCTCAAGGCCCGCTTCGACGCAGGACTCGCCTGGGTGCACTACCCGGCCGGACTCGGCGGACTCGGCGCGCCGCGCTCCCTGCAGCCCGTCGTGGACGCAGAACTCGCCGCCGCGGGCGCCCCCGACAACGATCCACGCCGGATCGGCATCGGCCTCGGCATGGCGGCCCCTACCATCCTCGGCTACGGCACAGACGAGCAGAAGCAGCGCTTCCTGCGGCCGTTGTGGGTCGGCGAGGAGGTCTGGTGCCAGCTCTTCAGCGAACCGGGCGCCGGCTCCGACCTTGCCGCCCTCGGTACCCGCGCCGTCCGCGACGGCGAGGACTGGGTGGTCGACGGACAGAAGGTCTGGACATCCAGCGCCCATCTGGCCCGCTGGGCGATCCTCATCGCCCGTACCGACCCGGACCAGCCCAAGCACCGCGGCATCAGCTACTTCATCTGCGACATGACCGACCCCGGCGTCGAGGTACGGCCGCTGCGCCAGATCACCGGCGAGGCCGAGTTCAACGAGGTCTTCCTGACCGGCGTACGCATTCCGGACAGCAGGCGCCTCGGCCCGGTCGGCGAGGGCTGGAAGGTCGCCCGGACCACCCTGATGAACGAGCGGCTCTCCATCGGCGGGGCACGAATCCCGCGCGAGGGCGGCATGATCGGCCCGGTCGCCCGCACCTGGCGCGAACGTCCCGAACTGCGCACCCACGACCTCCATCAGCGACTGTTGACCCTCTGGGTCGAGGCCGAGGTCGCCAGGCTCACCGGTACCCGGCTGCGCCAGCAGCTCGTCGCCGGACAGCCCGGTCCCGAGGGCTCCGGCATGAAGCTCGCCTTTGCCCGGCTCAACCAGGAGATCAGCGGCCTGGAAGTCGAACTCCTCGGCGATGAGGGCCTGTTGTACAGCGACTGGACCATGCGCCGCCCGGAGTTCGTCGACTTCACCGGACGTGATGCCGGCTACCGCTATCTCCGCTCCAAAGGCAATTCCATCGAGGGCGGCACCAGCGAGGTGCTGCTCAACATCGTCGCCGAGCGCGTTCTCGGCCTGCCCGTCGAGCCGCGCAATGACAAGGACGTCGCCTGGAAGGACTTGGGCCGTTGACTTCCTCCCCCTCGTGGACGAGGGGGATTCCTACGGCTTGCGCCGTGGGGGTTTCTGCTTCGTCGCCGATTGCCCGCCCGGAGAACTCCGTTGAGGTCTTACACCAGCTCCACAGACTGTCA
>NZ_JBEOYU010000058.1:0-34229 GCF_040297265.1 Streptomyces sp. NPDC001832 | reverse complement strand
GTAGACCTTCCGCACGCAACCGAACGTGCGCGACAGCTCGGCTGCCTGCGCATCAGTCGGATAGAAGCGGTACTTGAACGCCCGCTTCACACGGCCCGTGGTCACACTCACAAACTAGAGATACTGCGAGTCAACATCAAATCTGCGGGTCACAGCACGGCCTTTCGCCCCGGAGGCGAAACTCCGCTCCATGCCCTGCTCCGCAGGAGTCCGTTTCCTCTCCGCCCTGAAGGGCGGAGTATCCACGGAGGAATCCGATGACCGCACCGAACGAAGAGACCCAGGTACCCGACCTGCTGTACTCGCAGGCCGAGGAAGATCTGCGGGCAGCGGTGCGTTCGCTGCTCACCGACCGGTGCGACGCGCCGACGGTGCTCGCCCGAGTCGAGTCCGACACGCCGTACGACCCCCAGCTCTGGAAGGTCCTCGCCAGAGACATCGGCACCGCCGGGCTGCTGGTGCCGGAGAAGCTGGGCGGGCCGGGCGCCGGACACCGCGAGGCCGCGGTGGTGCTGGAGGAGCTGGGCCGCAGCGTGGCCCCCGCGCCGTATCTGACCAGTGCGGTCGTCGCCACTGAGACACTCCTCGCGCTGGGGAAGCAGGACGGGCCGGTCGCCGAACTCCTCGGCGACCTCGCCATCGGCCGCAAGGTCGTGGTCCTTGCCATGCCGTTCTCCGCCTCGGAGCCAAGTGCCGCGCAGCCGGCCGGCGTTGTGGCCGGCACGCTGGAGGGGGCAGTGACCGGCGTCGCCGACGCGCCCGCGGCCGATGTGCTGCTGATGCCCACGACCGACGGTCTGTACGCGGTGGAGACCGGCTCCGAAGGTGTTGCCGTCGAGCCGCTCGTGCCGCTCGATCTGACCCGCCGGCTTGCCGACGTCACCCTCACCGGAGCTGCGGGAACCCGCCTGGCCAACGGCGCGTCCGCAGTCTCTGCCGTGCGCCGAGGGCTGCTGGCGGGCGCCGGACTGCTCGCCTCCGAACAGCTCGGACTCGCCGAGTGGTGCCTGACCGAGACGGTCCGCCACACCCGCGAGCGGCACCAGTTCAACCGGCCGGTCGGCTCGTTCCAGGCCCTCAAGCACCGTATGGCACAGCTCTGGCTGGAGGTCGTGTCGGCCCGTGCCGCCGCGCGAAACGCTGCGGACGCCCTCGCGACCGGCAGTCCCGATATGCCGTTGGCGGTGGCTGTCGCACAGGCGTACTGCTCGAAGGTCGCGGTGCATGCGGCGGAGGAGTGCATTCAGCTGCACGGCGGCGTCGGCATGACGTGGGAGCACCCGGCGCACCTGTATCTCAAGCGCGCCAAGGCCGACTCGATCGCGTACGGCACGGCAGGACACCATCGCGAGGTCATTGCCGAACTCGTGGAACTGCCCGCTCCGTAACCGAACGCAGGGGACGGCCCGCGACACAGCGGGACTTGGGAGCGCAGGTGCGTGTTCACGCACCTGCGCTCCGTCGTGTGCGCCCAGCATGGGCGATTGCTTGGGGGTGGAAGTCCCCTGGGGGGAAGAGGCGGTGCTAACCCCGAGCCGGAGGCAAGGGCGTCATCGTGAGGTGGGGTCTGAAGGAAGCCCGAGGCGAGACCTGGGTACCGGGGAACGATGAACCGCCAGACGCGTGACCCGCATGTCCGGTGGCGTGAGAGGAGGGCCGGGCGACCCTCCCCGTCCGGCGAAGTACCGAGCATCCCTTTATCTGTTGTTTAATTGCGACCGACTCGCAATAACGGTTGATCTTCAATAAGGGATGTGCAGAGTATGACGGCCCGATCGATACGGGGAGCGGTCGCCGCAGCACTGACGACCGTGCTGTCGTTGACCGCGGTAGCCTGTTCACAACCGGGTGGCTCGGACGGCGGCAACTCCGGTTCGGGGGCCGGGGACTCGGCAGTGGTCGGTATCGCCTACGAGCCCGACAGCCTCAGCCCGCTCCTCGGCTACGGCAAGGACGGCAACTCCAAGATCTTCGACGGGCTGCTCGCCCTCGACGAGAACATGAAGCTGCGGCCCGCGCTCGCCACCGCCCTGCCCGAGGTCAGCGACGACGGATTGACGTACACGTACAAACTCCGCCACGGGGTGAAGTTCAGCGACGGGAAACCGTTCGGTGCCAAGGACGTCGTCTTCACCTACCGCACCATCCTGGACGAGAAGACCAACAACGCGTCCCGGACCGAGCTCGACGCGGTGAAGAGCGTCGAAGCGACCGGCGACGACACCGTCGTCTTCACGCTCAAGTACCCCTACGCGCCCTTCGCCCAGCGCACCGTCCTGCCCATCGCCCCCGAACACGTCGCGGGCAGGCAGGACGTCAACACCGGAGCCTTCACCACCCACCCCATCGGCACCGGACCCTACGTCCTCACCAAGTGGTCCAAGGGTGAGAAGCTGACCTTCAAGGCCAACCCCGACTACTGGGGCGGCGCACCGAAGGTGAAGAAGTTCACCATGGCGGTCATCAAGGACGACGACGTACGCGCCACCCGGCTGCGCTCCGGCGAGCTCGACGGCGCGATCCTGCCCCCCAACCTGGCCAAGGGTTTCGCCCACGACAAGGGCACGCGCACGTACGCCGCCACGACATACGACTACCGCACCGTGACCCTGCCCACCCACAACAAGGTCGCGGGCGACACCGCGATCCGGCGCGCCCTCGACGTCGCCGTCGACCGGCAGGCCATGGTCGACTCCATACTCGACGGCGAGGGCAGGGCCGCCTACGGTCCAGTCCCCACTGACAGCGAGTGGTTCGCCAAGGGCACCGAACGCACCCACGACCTCGACGCCGCGAAGAAGATCCTTGACGACGCCGGGTGGAAGCCAGGCAAGGACGGCATCCGCGCCAAGGACGGCGTACGTGCCGCGTTCCCGCTCTGGTACCTCACCGGCGACAAGCTCCGCCAGGACCACGCACTCGCCTACGCCTCTGACGCCAAGAAGGCCGGCATCGACATCACCACCAAGGCCGGGACCTGGGAGGTCATCGAGCCCCGGATGAAGCAGGACGCGGTCCTCGCGGGCGGCGGATCGCCCGCCGACCCCGACTTCGACCAGTACACCCTGCTGAAGTCCTCGCTCGCGGGCAACGGCTTCAACAACATGGCGTGGTACGACAACAAGGCCGTGGACCAGGCCCTCGGAGCGGGCCGCAGAAGCGGAGACGAGGCCGAGCGCAAGGCCGCCTACGACACCGTTCAGCGCGAACTGGTGAAGAACCCCGGCTACACCTTCCTCACCCACATCGACCATCTCTACGTCGTGAAGGACCGTTTCGGCGCGCTCACCACCCAGGTGGAACCGCACGACCACGGTCTGGCATCCGGCCCGTGGTGGAACGTCGAGGACTGGACGCCGAAGAAGTGAACCACCGCCTCCCCTGGGGGCCGATGGGCAGGATGGCGGGACGACGGGCGTTGCTCGCCGTCCCCGTCCTGGCCGCCGTGACGTTCGGTGTCTTCGCCGTCGCCGCCGCCTCCCCCTTCGACCCGGTCAAGGCGTACGCGGGCACCGCCGGTCTCACCGCCTCGCAGGAGAACCTCGATCAGCTGCGGGTCAACCTCGGCGTCGACCAGCCCCTCGTGACCCGCTGGTGGAACTGGCTGACCTCCGCGCTGAGCGGCGACCTCGGCTACTCCAGCCTGATGCGCCAGCCGGTCGCCGATGTCATCGGCGAACGCCTGGGCTGGTCCGTGCTGCTCGCCGCGAGCGCCTTCGTCGTCGCCGTCGTCCTGGGTACGGGCCTCGGCGTGCTGGCCGCACGCAGGCCCGGCGGCCTGCTCGACCGGTGCGCAAGCTCCGCCGCGTACACGCTCGAAGCCGCCCCGGCCTTCTGGACCGGACTGCTTGCCATCTGGTTCTTCGCCCTGAAACTCGATGTGCTCCCGGCCGGCGGCCTCACCGACGCAGCCAGCGACACGGTCACCTTCGGCCAGGTCGCCACCCATCTGGTGCTGCCGGCGGCCGTGCTCGGGATCTCCCAGTTGCCGTGGTTCTTCCTCTACGTACGCCAGGGTGTCGCCGACGCACTGGACGAGGACCCGGTGCGCGGCGCACGCGCCCGTGGACTGCGCGAGCGCACCGTGCTGCTCAGCCACGCACTGCGCTCCGGCATGCTGCCGATGCTCACCCTCGTCGGCTCCCGCGTCCCCGAACTCATCACCGGCGCCCTGCTCGTCGAGACGGTCTTCAGCTGGCCGGGAATCGCCGCCGCTACCGTGGAGGCCGCCACCTCCGTCGACTTTCCGCTGCTCGCGGCGCTCACGGTGCTCGCCACCGCGGCGGTCGTCCTCGGCAACCTTCTCTCCGATCTGCTGTACGCGATCGCCGACCCGAGGGTGGGCTTCGATGGCTGAACTCGTCCTCGGACCCGCCCGCCGCACGACCCGCCGTATCCGCGTGGTCAGTTCCGCCGGGATCGTCGCAGCGGTGCTGCTCGCGGTACTCCTCGTACCGCCGCTGGTCCAGCTCGACCAGCAGGCCGTCGACCTCGCGGCCAAACTCCAACCACCCTCCTGGGAGCACCCGTTCGGCACCGACGATGTCGGCCGGGACCTGTTGCTGCGCTGCGTCTACGGGCTCCGCGTCTCGCTGCTCGTCGGCATCGTCGCCGGGCTCACCGCCACCGTCATCGGGACCGCCGTGGGTGCGCTCGCCGCCGCATTCGGGGGCTGGACCGACCGGATCGTCATGCGGCTCGTGGACACCTTCTCGTCCGTACCGCATCTGCTGCTCGGCATCTTCATCGTCGCCATGTTCCAGCCCGGCGTCGGCCCCGTGATCGTGTCCGTCGCCCTCACCCACTGGATCTCGACCGCCCGGATCGTCCGCTCCGAAGTGCTGTCGCTGCGCTCGCGCCCGTATATCGACGCGGCGATCTCCGGCGGTGCCTCGCGCGGGCGGGTCATCGTCCGGCATCTGCTGCCCGCAGTGCTTCCGCAGGCGGGCCTCGCCGCGGTGCTCATGGTGCCGCACGCCATGTGGCACGAGTCCGCGCTCTCTTTCCTGGGGCTCGGACTCCCCACCCACCAGGCGAGCCTCGGCAACCTCGTGCAGACAGCGCGCAGTTCGCTGCTTGCCGGGGACTGGTGGCCGACGCTCTTCCCCGGCCTGTTCCTGATCGTTCCGACACTCGCTCTGGCGGGCCTCGCCGGCGCCTGGCGAGAACGGATCAACCCGCGCCGCCGATCGGAGCTGATGCTGTGAAGCCCACCCCGGACCCGCAGACTCCGGTCCTCTCCGTCCGTGGGCTCTCCGTCCGCTTCCGGATGCGCGGCGGGCGGCACATCGCGGCTGTCAGCGACGCGCGCTTCGACCTCGCGGCGGGGGAGTGCCTGGCCCTGGTCGGCGAAAGCGGCTGCGGCAAATCCGTACTCGCCTCAGCGCTGCTGGGGCTGCTGCCCGGCAATGCGCAGACCGAGGGTTCGGCGGTGCTCGGTGACGGGACCGATCTCCTCACCGCCGATGAACGCACCCTCGCCCGGACGGTACGAGGCCGCCGCATCGGACTCGTACCGCAGAGCCCCGCAGCCCACCTCACCCCGGTCCGAACGGTGCGTGCCCAACTGGAGGAGACCCTCCGTGAACTGACCGGCACCCGAAAGCCCGCGCTGCGCGCCGCGGCGGAGCAGGCCGCCGCACGCGCCGCTTTCCCGGCCGGCCACCTGGACCGGTATCCGCACGAGCTCTCCGGCGGTCTCGCCCAGCGCGCCGCGACCGCGCTCGCCCTGATCGGCGACGCCCCCCTCCTCCTGGCCGACGAGCCGACCACCGGACTCGACCGCGACCTGGTCGAGCGAACCGTCGACGAACTGCGCCGCCACACCGACGGGGGCAGGGCGCTGCTGATCATCACCCATGATCTGTCGGCGGCCGAGCGGATCGCCGACCGGGTCGCCGTGATGTACGCGGGCCGCATCGTCGAACTCGCCGACACCGACCGGTTCTTCGGAGAGCCGGGACCACGCCATCCGTACGCGCGCGGTCTCCTCGACGCCCTGCCGGAGCGCGCCTTCGCCCCCATCCCAGGAATGCCGCCGGAGCTCGGAGCCCTCCCCGACGGGTGCGCGTTCGCGGCCCGCTGCAGCCGCGCCGACGACCGGTGCTCCGTACCACCCCCGTTCGACGGCCGTCTCGCCTGCCACCACGGTGTGCGGGCAGGCGCGGAGGAGTCCGCCCATGCTTGAACTCACCCGTATCACCGCCGGATACGACCCCCGCGACCCCGTCGTCCGCGACGCGTCCCTGACGATCGCGCCGGGGGAGTCCGTCGGACTGCTCGGCCCGAGCGGTTGTGGCAAATCCACCCTGGCCAAGGTCGCCGCCCTGCTGCATCGCCCGGACGCGGGCACGGTCGTACTCGACGGCCGGCCGGTACGAGGCTGGCGGCATCGCGCCCCGCGGGCGCAGCGCACCGCGGTCGGCGTCGTCTTCCAACAGCCCCGGCTCTCGGCCGACCCACGGCTCAGGCTGCGCGAACTCATGGCCCAGCCGCTGCGGGCGACCGGCCGGCGCGCAGAGGTGACGGACCGGCTGGCCGAGCTCGCACCGGCCGTCGGTCTCACGGCCGAATTGCTGAACCGGCGTCCCCACGAGGTGAGCGACGGCCAGTTGCAGCGCGCCTGTCTGGCCAGGGCGCTGGTCCTGCGGCCGCGCTGGCTGATCTGTGACGAGATGACCGCGATGCTCGACGCGTCGACGACCGCCGCGCTGGTGGCGGTGGTCGAGGCCTACCGACGCGAGTCCGGGGCCGGGCTGTTGGCCGTCGGCCACGACCGGGTGCTGCTGGAACGCTGGTGCGACCGTACAGTCGGCTGGCAGACAATCTCCGGGCGTGTCGCAGCGCAGGAGCCCATGAGACCGATCGGATGAGCCCATGCCCTTCGCGCATTCGACCATGGGGATGTTGGGGCAAACCTCGCATTGGCGGACCACCGCTGGACGATGTCGGCCCGGCAAGGGTAACGGAAGTCGACGAGCGAAAGGCGGCTCGATCAACTCTTGTGACATGCCTGCCCGTTGCAGCGAAAGCGGTCGCATAATCGGTCGCGTCCGACCGTCCGATCCGCCCCTCGCTCCCGGGAGAATCCATGGCGTTTCCGACCCGCCGAAGCATCGTCACCACCGCGCTCGCCACCGTCGCCGCAGGCACAGTGCTGCCCCTGCAGACAGCCGTCGCATCCGAGGCGTCCGCCGCGCCCTCGGCCGCCGGACGCCACCGTCCGCGCCCGCTGCGCCGGGCCCACGCGCACAACGACTACCTGCACACGCACCCCCTCCACGACGCACTCGCCCACGGGTTCACCAGTGTCGAGGCAGACATTTTCCTGGTGGACGGGGAGCTGCTGGTCGCCCACGAGGCCACCGACCTCGACCCCACCCGAACCCTCGCCTCGCTCTATCTCGACCCGCTGCTGGCCAGGGTCCGGGCCAACCACGGCACCGTCCACCCCGGCTACCGCGAACCCGTCCAGCTGCTGATCGACATCAAGACCGACGGGGCGGCCGCCTACCTCGAACTCGACCGGCAGCTGCGGCGATACCGGCAGATGCTGACGGCGTACCACCATGGCAGGGTGCGGCCCGGCGCGATCACACCCGTCATCTCCGGCGACCGTGCCGCCCGTGTTCCGATGGAAGCGCAGCGCACGCGGTACGCCTTCTACGACGGCCGGCCGGACGACCTCGGGACCGCGGCCGCCGCTTCGTTCATCCCGCTCATCAGCAGCAGCTGGAGCGGGAACTTCAGCTGGTTGGGCGCGGGCCCCTTTCCCGCGGCCGAGCGGGACAGACTGCGTTCGCTCGTCGCCATGGCCCACCGAAGCGGCCAACGCGTACGTTTCTGGGCCACGCCCGACGTCGCGGGACCGGAGCGGGATGCCGTCTGGACCGAGCTGCTGGCTGCCGGGGTCGACCACCTCAACACCGACGACCTGGCAGGGCTCGAACACTTCCTGCGTACACGCGACAGGGACGCCAGGACCGAGGCCGCTCGCCTCGGCCGCTGACCGGACGCTTCCGCACTGTCCGGAGCGTGACAGCCAGTCAACACCCATATGGCGGACATGCCAGTCTGCCGGATGGCCTCTCCGCTACGCCACACTGGCCGCCGAATGCCGCATTCCGGCGCGGCGGAGGAGGTTGGCCATGGCCATTTCGATCTCACTGGTGGTGCTTCTGCTGCTCCTTGCGGTGATCTACCTCCGCAACGGGGGGCTGAAGATCTCGCACGCACTGGTCTGCGGCATGCTCGGGTTCTTCCTCGCGGGCACGAGCATGGCGCCGACCATTCAGAACGGCCTGACGGCCACGGCCGACGTCGTCAGCAGCCTGAAGCCCTGACTTCGGCGGGCCCTGAACTGCGGCCCCGAACGCCACTCAGCTCGCCTTCGCCCACGCGTAACGGTGTTCGGGCCGGCCGGTGTCGCCGTACTTGAGGCTGAGGCTGATGCGGCCCGCGCCCTCCAGGTACTTGAGGTATCGCTGGGCGGTGGAGCGGCTCAGGCCGGCCCGGGCGGCGACCTCATGGGCGGACAGTGGCTTGTCGGCGGCCGACAGGACATGGCGGATGACGTCGGCCGTGGGTGCGGAGTGGCCCTTGGGCAGGGCCGCCGCGGGGCCGGAATCGGTGGTGCGAAGGGCGCCGAAGATCTGGTCGACCTGCTCCTGTCCCGCCTCGCCGTGGCCGTTTCCCACGCCTTCGAGGGTGCGGCGCAGGGCCGCGTAACTCTCCAGTTTGGACCGCAGACCGGCGAAGCTGAACGGCTTGACCAGGTACTGCAGGGCGCCGTACCGCATGGCGGTCTGGACGGTCGACACGTCACGGGCCGCGGTCACCATGATCACATCGGCCGGGTGACCCAGCTGGCGCAGCCGCCGTACCAGTGTCAGCCCCGTCTCATCCGGAAGATAGTGATCGAGAAGAACGAGGTCGACGTGGTCACGCTCCAGGAAGGCGAGCGCCTGCGCGGCGGTGTGCGCGCGTGAGATGACACGGAAGCCGGGGACCTTGGCCACATATGCGGCATTGATCTCGGCAACGCGGAAGTCGTCGTCCACCACCAGGACATCGATCATCGCAACTCTCCCACTTCGGACAGCGGCCGGACGCTGAGTGCCTCTGGCAGGACGACGGTGAAGACCGCGCCACCGCCGGCCCGGGCCGTGACGCGAGCCGCGCCACCGTAGCGCTCGGCCAGCCGGCGCACCAGCGCCAGACCCAGACCGCGTCCGCGGTGCGCGGAGGACTCCTTGGTGGACCAGCCCTCGGTGAAGATCTGCTCCCGTATGACGGGCGGTACCCCGGGACCGTTGTCGCTGACCCGCAGGACCGCGGTGGTGCCCTCGGCGAGCAGCTCGACCTCGATGAGCGAGGCGACGTCCAGCGCGTTGTCGATGAGGTTGCCGAGGACGGTCACCAGATCGCGCGGGTCCACCACCACATCCGGGAGCCTGGTGGCCGGCGAGATGCGCAAGGACGCGCCCCGCTCCGCCGCAATGGCCGTTTTGCCCACCAACAGCGCCGACAGCAGAGGATCGTTGACGCGTTCCGCGACCTGCTCCGCCGACGCCCGGTGACCGTTGGCCACTTCCGCGACGAACTCCACCGCGGCATCGTGCCTCCCGAGTTCCAGCAGCCCGAGCAGGGTGTGCAGCCGGTTGGCGTGCTCGTGGTCCTGGGCGCGCAGCGCATCCAGCAGGCCGTGCGTGGAGTCCAGTTCACGGCCGAGCAGCTCCAGCTCGGTACGGTCGCGCAGGGTGACGACGGCTCCGCCGTCACCGGTGGGCATACGGTTGGCGATCAGCACGCGCCCATTGCAGACGGTGATCAGATTGTCGCCGTCGACCCGTCCCGCCAGCACCTCCGTCGTACGGCCAGGCGGCAGCACCTCGCCCAGTGCCCGCCCGACGGCGTCCTGGTCCAGCTCCAGCAGACGCTGCGCCTCGTCGTTGAGCAACCGGATCCGTCCCTGGGCGTCGAGGGCGAGAACGGCCTCGCGAATGCTGTGCAGCATGGCCTCGCGCTCGTCCAGTAACGCGGAGATGTCGGCGAAGGCGAGTCCATGGGTGCTGCGCTGCAGCCGCCGCGAGACGGCCAGGGCGGCCAGCACCCCCGCGGCGAGCGCCGCTCCGGAGTAGAGCAGCAGGCCGGGAATGGCGCCGAGCAGCCGCTCATGGACGCTGTCGTAGGCGATGCCCACCGACAAGGCGCCCACGATGGTCCCGTCCCTGTCGCGCAGAGGAACCTTCGCGCGTGCCGAGCGGCCCAGCGTTCCGTTGTCGATCTGCATGACCTCCCTGCCGCCCAGAGCTGTGCTGGGATCGGTCGAGACGTGTCGGCTGATCTGCCCGGTGTCGGTATGCGACCAGCGCACCCCGCGGGTGTCCATGACCACGATGTAGAGCGCTCCGGTCGCCCGTCGGATGCGCTCCGCCTCGGCCTGTACCGGTCCGGTGGGGCTGGGGCCGGTACTGGTCAGGTTGTGCACCAGAACGGGATCGGCGGCGGCGGTTTGAGCGATGGACAGCGCCTGGTGCATCGCCTGTTCGTCGAGCTGGTGGCTGAGGGGGGCGAGAAAGAGACCTGTCACGAGCATGATCGCACCGGTGGTGATGGCCACCTGGGTGAGGAGCACCTGGGCGAAGACACGTCGAGGCCAGTGGATCCGCATGTGCTCGCTCTCTGCCTTCCGCCGGCCAGGAACCTGATGCTCCGTTTCGTCCTTGTGTGAACGCAACGTAAAGGTCGACGTCGCCGATGACCAGTCCTCGTGGCGCATTCGTCGCCGCAGCGTGAGCAGAATGAGCAGAACCGCGGGTTATGGGCAGAAGCAGGAGTTGTGAGCGCAAGGGTGCCCAAGTCCCCGGGCCGCACTTAGCGTCCCGCTCCATGAACAGCGAAACGAGCCCCGCCATCGAGCTGCGGGGGGCGAGCAAAGGGTTCCGGACTCCGTCGGGGGCGCTCCACATCGCCGTACGGGATCTGGACCTCACGATCGGGCGCGGTGAGTTCGTCGCCGTGGTGGGCCCCACGGGATGCGGCAAGTCGACCACTCTGACCTTGGTCAGCGGTCTGGAGGAGCCCACTGAGGGGGAAGTGCTGGTGGGCGGCGAGCCGGTGCGCGGCATCGGCGGCAAGGTCGGCTTCGTCTTCCAGCAGGACGCGGTCTTTCCCTGGCGGACCGTGCTGTCCAACGTGATGGCAGGTCCCCGCTTTCGCGGCGTGCCGAAGCCGGAGGCGAAGGAGAGGGCCAGGGAGTGGCTCGCCCGGGTCGGACTGTCCGCCTTCGAGGACCGCTACCCCCACCAGCTGTCCGGCGGCCAGCGCAAGCGGGTCGCACTCGCGGCCACCTTTGTCAACGACCCCGAGATCCTGCTCATGGATGAACCCTTCTCCGCGCTCGATGTGCAGACCAGGGCTCTGATGTCGGACGAACTGCTGGAGCTGTGGGCCGGCACCGGCGCCTCCGTCGTCTTCGTCACCCATGACCTGGAGGAGTCCATCGCGCTGGCCGACAAGGTCGTGGTCATGACCGCGGGGCCGGCCACGGTCAAGGAGGTCTTCGAGGTCGATCTCCCCCGCCCCCGCAAGGTCGAGCAGGTGCGCCTGGAGCCCCGGTTCATCGAGATCTACCGGGAGATCTGGTCCTCGCTCGGCGAAGAGGTCCGCATCACCCGCGAGAGGGGTGCCCTCGATGTCGCCTGAAACCATCACCGCGAACGCCGCCGTCACCAAGACCGCGCGGACCCGGGCCAGAACGCGGGCCGCCCGCAACCGGAAGTACCTGGTGCTCGGGAGCCGGATCGCGGTTCTCTTCGCGGTCATCGGGCTGTGGGAGTGGCTGGCCCGTACGTCGGTCATCGACCCGTTCAACTTCTCCATGCCGTCGAAGATCTGGGACCAGATCCGCACCTGGGTCGTCGACGGCACCGCACAGGGCTCCCTGTGGGAACAGATCTGGTACACGCTCTACGAAGCGCTGCTCGGCTGGGTCATAGGTGTGATCGCCGGTGTGCTGCTCGGAATCGCGCTGGGCCGAGTCCGCTTCGCCGCCGATGTCCTCGGCCCGTACATCAAGGTGCTCAACGCCCTGCCGCGCATCGTGCTCGCCCCGATCTTCCTCATCTGGTTCGGCCTCGGCCCGGCCTCGAAGGTCGCCTCCGCGGTCGTCCTCGTGTTCTTCCCCGTCTTCTTCAACGCCTTCCAGGGGGCAAGGGAGGTCGACCGCGATCTCGTCGCCAACTCCCGCATCCTGGGCGCCAGCAACCGCCAGGTCACCCTTCAGGTGGTCATCCCCTCGGCCACGTCCTGGATCTTCACCAGCCTGCACGTGAGCTTCGGCTTTGCCCTCATCGGCGCCATCGTCGGTGAGTACATCGGTGCCACCAAGGGACTCGGGCTGCTGGTCGCCGCCTCCCAGGGCACGTTCAACGCCGCCGGTGTCTACGCCGCGATGGTCATCCTCGCGATCGTCGCGCTGCTGGCCGAAGGCCTGCTGACCTTCCTAGAAAAGCGGCTCTTCCGCTGGAAGCCGGCCGAGGCCGACACCGCCCGCTGACGCCCACCGGCATCCGCACATCCGACCGTTTCTTCACAAGGACGTGAATCAGATGCGTACATCCACCCGGATCTCGGCCGTCGCCTTCGCCGGTGCACTCGCCCTGACCAGCCTGACCGCCTGTGGCGACGGCTCCACCTCCGCCTCCGGTGGCAAGAACGACAAGGTCAAGATCATGGTCGGGGGCCTGGACAAGGTGATCTACCTGCCCGCGATGCTGACCGAGCGGCTCGGTTACTTCAAGGAGGAGGGAGTGTCGGTCCAGCTCCTGACCGAGCCCGCGGGTGTCCAGGCCGAGACGGCACTGGTCTCCGGCGACGTCCAGGGCACGGTGGGTTTCTACGACCACACCCTCGACCTTCAGGTGAAGGGCAAGCAGGTCGAGTCGGTCGTCCAGTTCTCCCAGGCCCCCGGCGAGGTCGAGATCGTCTCCAACGAGGCGGCGGGGGACGTCAGGTCGGCGAAGGACTTCAAGGGCAAGAAGCTCGGTGTGACGGGCATCGGCTCCTCGACCGACTTCCTCACGAAGTACCTCGCCGTGAGCAACGATGTGAAGACCAGCGAATTCACGCCGGTGGCGGTCGGAGCGGGGCAGACGTTCATCTCCGCCCTTCAGCAGGGTTCCATCCAGGGCGGTATGACCACCGATCCGACGGTTGCCACCATTCTGGACAAGAAGCTCGGCAAGATCCTCATCGACATGCGGACCCCCGAGGGCTCCAAGCAGGCACTCGGCGGGCTCTACCCGTCCTCCAGCCTCTATATGCAGACCGAGTGGGTCAACAGCCACAAGGACACCGTCCAGAAGCTGGCCAACGCCTTCGTCAAGACCTTGAAGTGGATGTCCACGCACAGCGCCGACGAGATCGCCGCGAAGATGCCCGCCGACTACGCCCAGGGCGGTGGCACCGCGCTGTACGCACAGGCGATCGAGAGCACGCTGCCCATGTTCACCACAGACGGCGTCATGCCTGCGGACGGCCCCGCCACCGTCGAGCGGGTCCTGAAGGCATTCAACCCGAACCTGAAGAACGCGAAGGTGGACCTCGCCAAGACGTACACCACGGAGTTCGTCAAGAAGGCTAGTTGACTGAGGGCGCCGACGACTCCTGCGTACACCGGACCGCGGAGCCCCGGGCTCTGAACGACTCGTCACGTTCAAGCGAGTTGTTCGGCCGGAGCTCCGCCGTGCGCGTTCATCCGTCTACTGCTTCCAGTTCGGCGGCTGGGCGGGGTCGAGTGTCCGCCAGTGGGCGAGGACGTTGGGGTCCTGCGCATCGAGCCAGTCGGCCAGTTCGCGGAAGGACACACAGCGCACCTCCTTGCGAGGGCAGACCTCCCGCATGGTTTCCTCAGCGGCATCCATGTAGATCCCGCCGTTCCAGTCCTCGAAGTGATTTCCGATGAACAGTGGTGCCCGGCTGCCGTTGAACACCCGCTCGAATCCGGCGACGTAGGCGTCCCGTGCCTCCTTGCGCCACTTCTGGTACTGAGCGGGGTCTCCCTCGGTGTTGCCTTCCGACTGGTTGTAAAGGAAGTTGAAGTCCATGGACAGCACCTGGAAGTCCTTGCCGGGGAACGGCAGCATCTGCAGCGGGAAGTCCCAGATGCCGTTCTTCTTGGACGGCCAGATCTGGAAGTCTCCCGGGGAACTCGCGTCGTATCGCCAGCCGAAGGGCTTGGTCGCCGGCAGAAGCGTCTTCTGGCCTTCGAGACAGGGGGCCCGTCCGCCGACGACCTCGCGGGTGGGATCGAAGGGAAGCGGATCGAGGTCCTTGAAGCCTGTGTTCGTCTTCCAGTTCTGTACGAAGGAGTAGAACTGGTTGATCTCGCCGATCCACTCGTCCGTACTCCAGTCCCCACCGCCCTTCTTGTCGCAGAAGTGGCCGTTGAAGTGTGACCCGATCTCGTTGCCCTCTCGCCAGGCGTCGCCGAGCTGTTCCAGCGTCATGCGGATGTGTTCGCGCGTCGGGTACGAGATCGCGGCCGCTCCGCGCTTGTGCTGGGGCGGCTCGTAGAGGTTCCTCTTCTCCTTCGGGAGCAGGTAGATACCGGTGAGGAAGAACGTCATGTGCGCATTGCTCTCCTTCGCCGCACGGCGGAAGCGGGAGAACGTGTGATTGTCGCCCTCGAGCGCACCGTCCCACGAGAACACCACGAACTGGGGCGGCTTCTCACCCGGCTTGAGCCGCTCGGCCTTCGGCTGGCCGGGCTGCGGCCTGGTGTAGGACGTGGAACCGTCTCCCAGAATCTTGACCTTTCCGTCCCACTCCTCCTCTTCCGTCTTCTTTCTGTCACCCCCGCGATGCTCCCGGGCGGTGGGCGTAGGTGCGGCGACGGTGCTCGTGCCCTGCTGAGGAGCCCAGTCGTCCGAGGAATCGTCGGACGCCAGCGGGATGAGTATCGCGGAACCCGACGCGACGACACATGCCGCGAGCCCCAGGGCGATACGGGGTGTCAAGCGGGCCCGTATTCGGCGAACGGAAGCTTTTGCTTTGGTATCTGTCACTTTGTCACGGCTTCCGTGTATGTCTTCCAGATTTGGGACGAGAGCTTCTTGCTGGTCGCCGAGTCGCCGCCGAGCCCCTTCAGCGGCAGTGGTGCCAGGCTTTTCGTCAGGTCCATGCGGTACACGACAACGGACGTGGACGCGTCCCGGTTGTAGCCGGTGTACCAGCGCGCGGTGTCGTCCTCGGTGGTTCCGGCCTTGGTGGCGACCGAGGCGCCGCCCACCCATTCGGGCCGTGTGAGCGATGCGGTGACCTCGTCGGCGACGGCGGACCGCACGGCCCGCTTCGTCTGCGGCAGATTCAGCCGGACCGGCTCGCCGTTGCGCGTGATTTTTCGTACCGAGTACGGATCGGTGTGCATGCCGTGGGCCGCGAACATGCCGTACGCGTCGGCCATGCGGATGGCGCTCGGTGTGGAGTTGCCCATCGAGAACGCGGGAACGGGTGGACCGAAGCTGGACGGGAGCAGCCCGGACGCCTCGGCCGTACTGCGGACCTGCTTCAGTCCCGTATCCATACCGAGTTGGAGAAACGGGGAGTTCACGGCCTTCGCCATGGCGTCGTGCAGGCTGATGCGGCCGTAGGAGCGGTTGCCGTCGTTCTGGCCCTTGACCATCTTGCCGTTGCGGTCCCAGTAGGGGCCTTCGAATGTCATGATCGGAATGTCGTCGTCACCCTCGTACACGGTCGAGGGCGTGACGGTGGTCCGGGGGCCGTTGCGCTTGCGTGAGATGCCGTGCTCCAGGCCGGCGGCGTAGACAAACGGTGTGAACGCCGAACCGGCGGGGACGGTGCCCGCGTTGGATTCGTTGAAGGCCTGCCGCTCGAAGTCCGGTCCGCCGTACACGGCGAGGATCCGGCCGTCCGGGGCAACGGACGCGGCACCGAACCGGACATGGCGGTCGGCCTTGCGCTGCTCGGGATCGAGCGTGTCGCGCGCATCCTTCACGGCCCGGGTGAGGGCGGTCATCCGCGGCTTCTCGAACGTCGTGTAGATCTGGTAGCCGCCGAGGTCGAAGCGTGCGTCGGAGATGTGTCCGGCACGTTTGGCGTACGTCTCGGCGAGCTGGACGAGGTAGCCGTCCTGCCCGCCCGTGTTGTTCGGCCTGTGAGGGGGGTTCGGCTCGGGAAAGGTGGTGTACCGGGCGCGCTCGGCTGGGCTCAGTTTGCCGATCGACACCATGCGGTCCAGCGTCCACTCCCACCGTTCGACGGCGCGCTCACGGTTGCGGACGTTGATGGCAGGATCGTAGAGCGAGGCCCCCTTGAGCAGGGACGCGAGGAACGCGCCCTCGCTGGCGTTGAGTTGGGTGACCTCCTTGCCGTAGTAGGCCTGGGCCGCGCGCTGGAGGCCGTATGTGCCACGGCCGAACCAACTGGTGTTCAGATACTCCTCAAGGATCTTGTCCTTGCTCACATGACGGTCGAGTTTGACCGCGAGCAGCATCTCGGTGAACTTGCGTGAGAAGGACTGTTCCTGCGAGAGGTAGACGTTCTTGACATACTGCTGGGTGATGGTCGATCCGCCCTGGATGTCTCCGTCGCCGACCGTGCGCCACAGCGCGCGTGTGATCCCCTGCGCCGATATGCCGTGGTCCGAGTAGAAGTCGGCGTTCTCGGCCGCCAGTACGGCCCATCGGACATCGTCGGGAATCTTCGACAGGGGCATTTCCTGGCGGCTGACCCAGCCTGTACGGGCCATGGGAGTGCCGTCCGCCCAGTAGTAGACGGTGTCCTGCTGCGTGGCGAATGCGTTGAGGTCCTTGGGGATGTCCGTACGCGCGTAGGCGATCCCCACCACTGTCGCGAGCGTTGCGGTGAACATCAGAAGCGAGCCCAGCGCAAGCCGCCACGAGGGCACCCACCTTCGCCACCCGCGCCGACCCGTTCGCGGGTAGTCCGGCCTGCCTGGCAGGCGCGGCCGCTTTGCTTTTGTGTGGCTTCCCGTTCCGAGTCCCAACGCGCCCCGAGCGGCATGCATCGCTCTGCTGAATATGTTGTGCTGTGTCATTCCGTCCAGCCGTGACAGGCCGGGTCGGCCGCAGACTACGACCGTGCCCGTACACATGTAGTGGTCATTGCTCGTCCGCCGCGACACGTCATCCCGCATCGTCGGGGCCCCTCGCTGGGTCCGCGGGTGCGGACCGTCCCACCCTTCCAGTGCGGTGGGACGCACAGCGGGTTGCAGCAGAAGACAAAAAAGGAGGTGGTGCGGGCCCCGGCCCGTACCGCCCCTTCCGGTGCGCTTGCTGTCGCCCGTCAGTCCGATGGCCTGCCGCATCACCCATCAGCCGAAATCTCGGCTCATCACGCCTCTACATCAATGGCCGACAACGTCGTATCAGGCTGCGGGGCGACTCGTGCCCTGCGGATCGGGCTGCCCCAGGTGGAAGCGCGGCTGGTCCGGGAACGGGCGGGGCTCGCGACAGGGGTCCTCTGAGTGGTCGCCGAGACGTTCGCTTTCGGGTGACTTCGCGGCCGGTTGCCGGTGATGACTCGCGGGCGGTGTCCGACCATCGCATTGTCCGAATCCGTCCGGACCGGCACGACCGAGGCCTCGGGAGATCTGGGAGACCGTTGTGCACATCCTGCTCGTGGCGAGCGCGTTCAACAGCCTCACTCAGCGTGTGCACGCCGAATTGAGGGACCGCGGCCACGCCGTGGCGGTGGAACTCGCACTGCGGGACAGGCCCGCGCGCGACGAGTCGCTGCGGCGGGCTGTGCGCGACTTCGCGCCCGACCTCATTCTGGCCCCGTTGCTGAAGACCGCCATCCCTCGGGATGTCTGGGCGGCGCACACCTGCCTGGTCGTCCACCCCGGCCCGCCGGGTGACCGCGGGCCGTCCTCCCTCGACTGGGCCATCCACGAAGGCGTGGACACATGGGGCGTGACGGTTCTGCAGGCCGACGAGGAGATGGATGCCGGCGACATCTGGGCATCGGCCACCTTCCCGGTGCCCCCGGTGGGCAAGAGCGACCTGTACCGCAACGAGGTCTCCGACGCCGCGTTGCAGGCCGTGCACCTCGCCGTCGAACGCTTCTCGTCCGGTACGTACGTTCCTCGTCCGCAGACCGGTGGGGACCAGGAGTCGCGCATCCGCACGCGGCCGTACCTGCGTCAGGAGCACCGTCGCATCGACTGGGAGTCGGACTCCACGGAAACGGTCCTGCGCAAGCTGCGGGCCGCCGACTCGTACCCCGGCGTGCGCGACGAACTGCTCGGGGGCGAATGGTTTCTGCACGGAGGGCACCCGGAGCACGAATTACGAGGCGGCCCGGGCGAGCTGGTGGCCGTACGGGCAGGGGCGATCTGCCGGGCGACGACCGACGGCGCGGTCTGGATTCCCGAGCTTCGTCCCCGCCGCAGGCCGGGAGGACCCGCCACGTTCAAACTGCCCGCCGTGACGGCGCTCGCCGGTCGTCTTCCCGCACTGCCTGAGCATCCCGCGCCGCTGTACGAGGAAGGGCGCCTGCGTGGCTGGAGCGACATCAGCTACCGGGAGGTGGGGCAGGCCGGATTCCTCTCGTTCTCCTTCCCCGGCGGTGCGATGAGCACGGCGCAGTGCCGACGTCTGCACGACGCCTACCTGTTGGCCTGCCGACGGCCCACCTCGGTGCTGGTACTGGGAGGTGGCCGGGACTTCTTCTCCAACGGCATCCACCTCAATGTCATCGAGGCCGCCGCCGACCCCGGCGAGGAGTCCTGGGCCAACATCAACGCCATGGACGACCTCGTTGAGGCCGTGCTGACCACGACCGACCGGCTGGTGGTCTCCGCCTTGGGTGGCAATGCGGCCGCGGGCGGGGTGATGCTCGCCCTGGCTGCGGACGAGGTCTGGTGCAGGTCGGGGGCGGTGCTGAACCCGCACTACCGCCTGATGGGGCTGTACGGCTCCGAGTACTGGACGTACACGCTGCCGCGCAGGGTGGGAGCCGCCGCCGCGGAACGCCTCACCGGCAAGGCGTTGCCGGTGAGCGCCGAGGCCGCGGTGCGACTCGGCCTGGTCGACCGGACGGTCGACTGCGATGCGCAGTCGTTCGCGGGCGAGGCCGCCCGGCTGGCGGCCCGTCTCGCCGCGTCGCCCGCGGCACTGTCGCGGATCGCCGCGAAGAAGTCCGAACGGGACCGGGACGAGGCCGACAGACCCTTGGCCGACTACCGGGCGGAGGAACTGGCCGTGATGCGGCGGACCTTCTTCGACCCGGGCTCGTCCTACCACGCACTGCGGCGTGCGTTCGTGCTCAAGGATCCCCAGCCTGTCCGGCCGTCGCACCCAGCCGCGGGCTCGACCGGCAGATCTGCGGGGGACCGGCCCGCCAGGGAGCCCGACGTCACCGGACTGGCGGCGCACCATGAGGCAGCCGCACCGAGCGCTTGGTACCAAGAACAGTGAAGGTCGATATGTCGGCCCTCGTATGTCTCTTTCCAGGGAGGCATCCTCATGGATGCAGCAACGACGAACACCGTGGACGCACCTGCTGCGGACACCGGAGAAGAGTCCCCGATCCACATCCTCTGGATCAACGCGGGGCTGAGCTGTGACGGCGACTCGGTATCCCTGACTGCCGCGATGCAGCCGAGCATCGAAGAGATCGTGGTCGGTGCGCTGCCCGGTCTGCCCAAGATCGAGGTCCACTGGCCGCTGATCGACTTCGACAGCGGTCCGGTGGGGGGTGCGGACACGTTCATCGAGTGGTTCTTCAAGGGTGAGCGCGGCGAGATCGACCCCTTCGTCCTGGTCGTCGAGGGTTCCATCCCGAACGAGACGATCAAGCCGGAGGGGTACTGGTGCGGCTTCGGAGACAACCCGGAGACCGGCCAGCCGATGACCACCAGCGAATGGATCGACCGGCTGGCGCCCAAGGCCCTGGCGGTCGTCGCCATCGGCACCTGCGCCACGTACGGCGGTATTCACGCGATGGCCGGTAACCCGACCGGAGCCATGGGCCTGCCCGACTATCTCGGCTGGGACTGGAAGTCGAAGGCCGGAATCCCGATCGTGTGCGTGCCCGGCTGCCCGATCCAGCCGGACAACTTCTCGGAGACCCTGACGTACCTGCTGTACCAGGCGGCGGGATCCGCTCCGATGATCCCGTTGGACGACAAGCTCCGTCCGACCTGGCTGTTCGGTGCCACCGTGCACGAGGGGTGCGACCGGGGCGGCTACTACGAACAGGGCGATTTCGCCGAGACCTACGACTCGCCCAAGTGCTCGGTCAAGCTCGGCTGCTGGGGCCCCGTCGTCAAGTGCAACGTACCCAAACGCGGTTGGATGAACGGCATCGGAGGCTGCCCGAACGTCGGCGGCATCTGTATCGCCTGCACCATGCCGGGCTTTCCCGACAAGTTCATGCCGTTCATGGAACAACCACCGGGCGCCAAGGTCTCCACCACCGCCAGCGGTGCGTACGGGACGGCTGTCCGCAGGCTCCGGGCGATCACGGCGAAGACCGTGGACAAGGAGCCGAAGTGGCGGCACAAGAGGAGCCGGCTGACCACCGGCTACCGGCCCCCGTGGTGAGCACGCCGAGGACACCGACGGCACCCCACACCTTCTCTTGGTGACGACCCCACCTCCCGCTTCTCAGAAGGGCTACGGCAGACACGATGGCACCGACAACGAAGGCAGCCGGCGACGGCAGCGGCCTGGTGGAGATGGCCTGGGATCCGATCACCCGGATCGTGGGCAGTCTCGGCATCCACACGAAGATCGACTTCAAGCAGAAGCGGGTCGCGGAGTGCTACAGCACCTCTTCGGTCTTCCGCGGCTACAGCGTTTTCATGCGGGGCAAGGACCCCCGGGACGCCCACTTCATCACCAGCCGCATCTGCGGGATCTGCGGCGACAACCACGCCACGTGTTCCGTGTACACGCAGAACATGGCGTACGGCGTGAAGCCACCGCACCTCGGTGAGTGGATCATCAACCTCGGCGAGTCCGCGGAGTACATGTTCGACCACAACATCTTCCAGGAGAACCTGGTCGGGGTCGACTACTGCGAAAAGATGGTCCGCGAGACCAATCCCGGAGTCCTGGAACTCGCCGAGCGCACCGAAGCGCCGCACGCCGGGGAGCACGGATACCGCACGATCGCCGACATCATGCGGTCGCTCAACCCCATCGAGGGCGAGTTCTACCGCGAGGCCCTCCAGGTGAGCCGCTACACGCGGGAGATGTTCTGCCTGATGGAGGGGCGCCATGTGCACCCCTCCACGCTCTATCCGGGCGGTGTGGGCACGGTCGCCTCCGTCCAGCTCTTCACGGACTACCTCAGCCGTCTCATGCGCTACGTGGAGTTCATGAAGCGGGTCGTGCCCCTGCACGACGACCTGTTCGACTTCTTCTACGAGGCCCTGCCCGGGTACGAAGAGGTCGGCCGCCGCCGGGTGCTGCTCGGCTGCTGGGGAGCGCTCAACGACCCCGAGCACTGCGACTTCACATACGCCAACATGAGCGACTGGGGACGGAAGATGTTCGTCACCCCCGGTGTGATCGTGGACGGCAAGCTGGTCACCAATGACCTGACCGAGATCAACCTCGGCATCCGGATCCTGCTGGGCAGTTCGTACTACGACGACTGGGAAGGCAAGGAGCAGTTCGTCACCCATGACCCGCTCGGCAACCCGGTCGACCCCCGCCACCCGTGGAACCAGCACACGATCCCCGCGCCGCAGAAGCGGAATTTCGACGACAAGTACAGCTGGGTGATGTCGCCGCGCTGGTTCGACGGCAAGGACCACCTGCCCCTGGACACCGGCGGCGGCCCCATCGCCCGTCTGTGGTCCACCGCGCTCTCCGGGCTCGTCGACGTCGGCTACGTCAAGGCCACCGGCCACAGCGTCCTCATCAACCTGCCGCGCACGATGACCAAGCCCGAGACCACCTTCGAGTGGAAGATCCCGAAGTGGAGCAACGCACTGGAGCGCAACCGCGCCCGCACCTACTTCCAGGCGTACGCGGCCGCGATCGCGCTGCACTGCGCCGAGAAGGGGCTTGAGGAGGTCCGCGCCGGACGTACGCAGACCTGGGAGAAGTTCGACGTCCCCGACGAGAGCATCGGTGTCGGATTCAGCGAGGCCGTACGCGGTGTGCTGTCGCACCACATGGTGATCAGGGACGGCAAGATCGCCAACTATCACCCCTACCCTCCGACGCCGTGGAACGCCAGTACCAGGGACAGCTACGGAACTCCCGGTCCCTACGAGGACGCCGTGCAGAACACGCCGATCTTCGAGGAGAACCCGCCGGAGAACTTCAAGGGCATCGACATCATGCGCACCGTGCGCAGCTTCGACCCCTGTCTCCCGTGCGGCGTCCACATGTACGTCGGCGGGGGCAGGACCGTGCAGAAGATGCACGTGCCCACCGGGCTGAGCGGACTGGGCGGATGAGCGCGACAACACATACCGCGGCAGCGAAGGTGCTCGACGCGGAGCAGGCCGGACATCGCATCGAAGAGGTGTTTGAGCAGCTGACGGCGGCCGGTGACCGCGAGGCCTCCGCAGCGGCCGAGGAACTGGTGCGGGTCCTGATGGACTTCTACGGCGCCGGGCTGGCCCGGATTCTTGACGGGCTCCAGTCCGCCCCGGACCGGGAAACCGGTGACACGCTGGACGAACTCCTGGGCGACGACCTTGTGTCGAGCCTGCTGGTCCTGCACGACCTGCACCCCGAGGACACCGGCACGCGGATCGGGCGGGCCCTCGCGGCGGTCCGCGATCCTGTCGAGGTGGTGACCTTCGACGAGGGCACGGGCACCCTGACACTGCGGACCGCCGGCACGGGCGGATGCGGCTGCGGCGGCGCATCGCCTGCGCAGCAGTCCGTCGAGAACGCCCTGGCCTGCTTCGCGCCGGAGGTGACCACGGTGGAGATGGAGCCCCCCTCCGCCACTCAGGAGCCGGCACTCCTCCAGATCGCAACCCGTCCGCCGCAGGCCGCGGCAACCGCCGGACCGGCCCCGGCCAGGACACCGTGAGCGCGCCCGTGACGTGGGCCGGGCGGCCCGCGCCCGCCTCGGGCATGCACACGCTGCGGCGGTTCGCGGCACCGCGCGCGCCCCGGCAGGAGCGGTGCGAACTCTGCGGAGTGCCGGTGACTGAGGGGAATCACCGGCATCTGGTGGACACCGAGCAGCGTTCGCTGGCGTGCGCCTGCACCCCCTGCGCCCTGCTGTTCGAGCGGCCCGGCGCCGCCCACGGCCGGTTCCTGAGCGTGCCGGACCGCTACCTGTCCGACCACGACCACCGTATCGACGACAGCGCGTGGGAACTCCTGCAGATCCCGGTCAGCGTCGCGTTCTTCTTCCGCAACACCGCACTGGACCGGCTGGTGGCGCTCTACCCGAGCCCTGCCGGAGCCACCGAATGCGAACTCGATCCGTCGACCTGGCAGACGGTTCTCGGCGTCAGCCGTCTCTCCGAGCTGCTCAAACCCGACGTGGAAGCACTGCTGTTGCGCCGCACCGACGGCCGGGCCGAGTGCTATCTGGTACCGATCGACATCTGCTACGAGCTGGTGGGACGCATGCGCCGACTGTGGCAGGGCTTCGACGGCGGAGCCGAGGCCCGTGCCGATCTGCAGGCCTTCTTCGCACACGTGGAACGCCGGGCCGAGGCAATGGAGGGGGAGCGACGACCATGACGGACTTCACCTTCACCTGCACCGGCGTACGCGCCGACCCGTACGCGGCCGGCCCCACCCTCGTCTTCCGGCTCCGCATCACCGCATCCGAAGAGACGCGAGTGCACGCACTCGCGCTGCGCTGCCAGATCCGCATCGAGCCGGCCCGGCGCGGCTACGGAACCACTGAGGCCGAGGGCCTGACGGACCTGTTCGGAGAGCGCTCACGGTGGGGCAGCGCACTCCAGCCCGTGCAGTTCGCCCAGATCCCGGTCATGGTTCCCGCGTTCACCGGGACGACCGAGACGGACGTCGTCGTGCCCTGCACATATGACCTGGAGATCGCCGCATCACGGTACTTGAACACGCTGACGGATGGTGAGGTGCCGCTGCTCATGCTCTTCTCCGGCACCGCCTTCACCGGTTCCGGCGGCTTCCGGGCCGAGCCGGTGCCCTGGGACCTGGAGGCACCCTTCCGGATGCCGGTGGCGGTGTGGCAGGAGATGATCGACCAGCACTTCCCGGGCTGCGGCTGGATCCGCCTTCCCCGCTGCACCATGAATGCACTGCTCGAATTCCGCTCCCGGCACGCACTGCCCTCCTGGGAGGCGACTGTCCAGGCGCTTCTCGACACAGCCGGGACCACGGCCGTCCAGCCGCCGGACCGAGGATTCGCCGACGCCGGACTCGCCGGACTCGCCGAGAGGACGGCGCAATGACCGCATCCGCGCTCACCCCCGCGCTGGAAGCCCGTTTCGCCGCCGCCCGTGGCGTGGCCGACGCCGTCCTCTTCGAGGGCTACGTCCTGTACCCGTACCGTGCCTCGGCGGCCAAGAACCGGCTCCGCTGGCAGTTCGGGGTGCTGGTACCACCGGCCTGGGCGGCAGCCGCCGAAGAGTACGAATTCCAGCACACCGAGTGCCTGATGGAACCGAGGGCCGACGCGACTCTGGCGGCCGAGGTGCGGTTCCTGCACGCCCAACGGCGCACCGTGCAGCAGCTCCGCGACGACGGCACCTTCGAGACAGTTCCCGAACTCCACCTCACCGACCGGGTCCTGGTCCCCTGGGACGAGGGTGCGGAGGAACGAGTCGAAGCACTCGCCACCGTGGCCGAGCTCACCGGCGACGGAGTCGTCGTACCCTTCACGCGCCCGGCACGCGAGGAGACCGAAACCGTCTGCGACGAGGACGGCCGGACCGTGGGCCGTCTGGTGCGCCGCCGCGAGGCGATCAGCGGCGCGGTACGGCTGTCCGCTGCCGAACTCGACGGCCCGTACCGGGCGATGCGGCTCACCGCCGTCGTGGAGAACACCAGCACGTGGACGCCGGATGCCAGTGATGCCGACCGCGACGCCGCTCTGCCGAGGTCACTGGTGGCCGCCCACCTTCTCCTGGGCCTGAGCGCAGGCTCGTTCCTCTCGATGACGGACCCTCCCGAGTGGGCCAAGGGCGCAGTCGCGGACTGCCGGAATCTGCACACCTGGCCCGTACTCGCCGGGGAGCCCGGCCGCGCGGACCTGGTGCTCTCGTCCCCGATCATCCTCGAGGACCACCCGGCCATCGCCCCGGAGAGCCCCGGAGCGCTCTACGACTCCACGGAGATCGACGAGATCCTCGCGCTGCGCACGGGTGCCCTGACGGACCAGGAGAAGCGCGAGGCGCGCGGGACGGACGACCGGGCGGCCGCCGTGATCGACCTGGCCGACTCGATGCCGCCCGAGGTCCTGGAGCGGCTGCACGGCGCGGTGCGGGCCCTGCGGGAGGTCACCGAGCCGGGTGCGCCCGCAACCGTTGTGTCCGACGGACTTCCGCAAGTGCCGGAAGGATCCCACGAGTACGACCTGATCCGGCCGGACCAGCCGTGGTGGGACCCGGCCGCCGACGCCGGCGCCGACCCGGCCCACGACCGGATCCTGGTGGACGGCCGGTCGGTGGGCGCGGGCAGCCGCGTGCTCCTGCGTCCGGGCCTGCGCCGCACCGACGCCCAGGACCTCTTTCTGCAAGGGCGCAGCGCACTGGTCGAAGCGGTACTCCACGATGTGGACGGCACAGTTCACCTGGCCGTCACCGTGGAGGGCGATCCGGGTGCGGACATCCGGCGCGAGCAGGGCCGGTTCCTGTACTTTCAGCCCGACGAGGTCGCACCACTGGAGGACGCATGACAGCGCCCCCGGAGCGGAGAACGACGACTCTCGTCGCGGGCGTCGGGAACATCTTCCTCGGCGACGACGGCTTCGGTGTCGAGACCGTACGGCAACTAACGTCAAAAGCTTTACCCAGCCACGTGGAAGCGGTGGACATCGGGGTGCGCGGAGTCCACCTCGCGTACCAGCTTCTCGACGGATACGACACGTTGGTCCTGATCGATGCCACCGAACGCGGTGGTGATCCGGGAACGCTGTATCTGATCGAGGCCGACCGGGCAGGCCGGATCGAGCCGCAGGAAGCTCTGCTCGACGGCCACCGGATGTCCCCCGACGCGGTCCTGACCCTGCTGGAAACCCTGTGTGCCGGAACGAGCTGCACCCCGCCGGGACGCACGCTTGTCGTCGGATGCGAACCCGCCTGCGTCGAGGAAGGCATCGGTCTGAGCGATCCCGTGGCCGCTGCCGTACCGGAGGCCGTGAACATGGTCCTGCGTCTTGTGCGGGACGACCAACGGACCGCGCCCACCGCACAGTCGGCGGCGGACCCGGTCATCAACTGAGGAGACGAACAACGTGATGAAGAAGATCATCATCGGCGGCGCGGTCGCTGCCGCCGTTGCCGCGCTCGTGGCACAGATCATGCCCGACATCAAACGCTACCTGCGCATCCGGATGATGTGACGGCAGCGCATCCGCAGGTCACGGGCTGCACCGAACGACGTACGTACCGTCCGGCCTCGGCGAGCCAGCCCGGCCGCGGCTGCGACTCCCCGGTGTAATGACGCGGGCAGGACGGAGACCCATGCACGAGATGTCCATCGCCATGGCCGTGGTCAGCCAGGTGGAAGAAGCAGCCCTCGCCGACGGCGCCATCGCCGTCACATCCGTCCGGCTCCAGGTCGGCGAGCTGGCCGGAGTGGTCCCGGACGCACTGTCCTTCTGTTTTGAACTGGCCTGCGCCGGGACCGTGCTGGAAGGCGCGGAACTCGTGGTCGACGCCGTACAGGCGCGAGCACGCTGCGCGCCCTGTACGGACGAATGGGCGGTCGGAATGCCACCGCAGCTGTGCTGCCCCTCGTGCGGCGAGGCAACCGCGGAGCTGCTTTCGGGCCGCGAACTGCAGATCGCCGACGTCCACTGGGACGAAGGACCTGCGCAGAGACGTATCCGTGAAACGATTTCCGAGGAGCGCTGAACCATGTGCCGTGTGGTCGATCTGCAGCAGGCGGTACTCGCGAAGAACGACACGACAGCGCATCGCCTGCGCACCGAACTTGCCGCCCGCGGCACCGCGGTCGTCAATCTGCTTTCCAGCCCGGGCAGCGGGAAGACGGCCCTGCTCGAACGCGAACTGGTCCTGGCCCGTGAGACGGGCGTCCCCGTTGCGGCGCTGACCGCCGACCTGGCCACCGAGAACGACGCCATGCGCCTGGCCCGCTCCGGAGCCCCGGTCAAGCAGGTGCTCACCGACGGACTCTGTCACCTGGAGGCCCACATGCTGGGCGGGCACCTCGACGGGTGGCTGCCCGAGGACACCCGGCTCCTCTTCGTAGAGAACGTCGGCAACCTGGTCTGCCCGGCCTCGTACGATCTCGGCGAAACTCTGAGGGTCGTCCTCGCCTCTGTCACCGAGGGCGAGGACAAGCCGCTGAAGTACCCCACCGCCTTCGGGCTGGCGCATCTGGTGCTCGTCACCAAGACGGACATCGCCGAGGCTGCGGCCTTCGATGAGGATGCGTTCCGCGCCCACGTCGAGCAGGTCAATCCCGGTGTGGAGGTGCTCCTCACCTCTGCCCGGCGTGGTGACGGCGTCGGGGCACTCCTCGAACGGGCGCTGAACGCCGCGAACGGCGCCCCGGTGCATCGGCCTGTCATGGCCCAGCAGCACCACTCCACGCACACCCATGCACACGCCGAGCCCGGCGAGGCTTCCCACGCCCACCCCCACACGCATGCCGGCCGGGGCGAGCCGGGCGCTGCGACGGAGGCGTCCGGCGCCATGGCGCAGACCCGCGCGTGACGACGCAACGGTCCGGCCCGGCCATGGACGAGCCGACGCAGCGTCGCCGCGTCACCGTCCGGGGCGTCGTCCAAGGCGTCGGGTTCCGGCCCTACTTGTACACACGCGCCCTCGCGATGGGCCTGGCGGGACACGTCACCAACACCCCCGAGGGCGTCGTCGCGGAAGTCGAGGGCTCACCGGCTGCCGTGGCCCTGTTCTGCGAAGGGATCGCCACGGACGCACCGCCCATGGCCGTCCTCGATTCCGTCGAGCACAGGGAAGTCCCCGCCGCGGGCGGTGCCGGATTCACCATCGTCGCCTCCCGGACCGGTGGACCTTCCCGCACTCTGGTCCCCCCGGACGTGGCCACCTGCGCCGACTGCCTTGCCGAGCTGGCCGACCCCGCGGACCGGCGCCACCGGCACCCGTTCATCACCTGCACCAACTGCGGGCCGCGGTTCACCATCGTCACGGATCTGCCGTACGACCGCGCGAACACGACCATGGCCCGCTTCCCCATGTGCCACGACTGCGCCCGCGAGTACGCAGACCCCGCAGACCGCCGCTTCCATGCCCAGCCGGTCGCCTGCCACCGATGCGGCCCCCGCCTCGATCTGCTGGCGGCTCACCCGGACCCGAACAAGGCCCCGCGACGCGTTACCACAACGAACCCGGTCGCCGAGGCCCGCAGACTCCTGGCCGGCGGCGCGATCCTCGCCGTCAAGGGGCTCGGCGGATACCACCTCGCGTGCGACGCGACCAACGCCCGGGCCGTGGCCGCGCTTCGCCGCCGCAAGGCCCGTGGCGACAAGCCGTTCGCCCTGATGGCCCGCGAAATCAGCGACATCGAACACCTCGTCCATGCCGGCCCAAAGGAGCGGGCCCTGCTCACAGATGTGGTCCGGCCGATCGTCCTTTTGAGGCGCCGCAGCCGCGCCGTCCCCGGGCCGGGCGCCCCGGCCCCGTCGGACAACGTGGCCCCGGGCAGCCCCGACCTCGGCGTCATGCTTGCCTACACCCCCCTGCACCACCTGCTCCTCGGCCTGCCCGGCGACCCGGCCGGGCCGCGCCTTCTCGTCATGACAAGTGGCAACGTGGCCGGCGAGCCGATCGTCACGGACGACGCCGAAGCGCTGGCCCGGCTCGCCCGCCTGGCAGACGCCTGGCTGACCCACGACCGGCCGATCCATGTACCGTGCGACGACTCCGTCGTACGCGTCTGTGACGGGGAACTGCTGACCGTACGCCGCTCACGCGGTTACGCCCCCCGGCCCGTCGAACTGCCGCTCCCGGTACCGGCGATCCTCGCCGCGGGCGGCGACCTGAAGAACACCCTGTGCCTGGCGGAGGGGCGCAGAGCATGGCTGTCCGCCCACATCGGTGACATGGACGACCTCGCCACACAGCAAGCTTTCGAGCACGCCGGACAGCAACTGGAGACCATCACCGGGGTGCGACCCGAGGTCCTGGCCGTCGACAGACATCCCGGATACCGCTCGGGTAAGTTGACACGCCGTCTGGCCGGCGAACGGCACGTCGTACGCGTGCAGCACCATCACGCACACATCGCCTCCACAATGGCCGAACACGGCCTGGACGGCAGCCGGCGGGTGATCGGCGTCGCGTTCGACGGCACCGGCTACGGCGACGACGGAGCCGTGTGGGGCGGAGAGATCCTTCTCGCGGACTACGACGGATACCACCGGTTCGGGCATCTCGCGTACGTCCCTCTGCCGGGCGGCGACGCCGCCGTACGGCGTCCCTACCGCATGGCCCTGGCACACCTGCACACGGCAGGAATCGGCTGGGCGCAGGACCTGCCGTGCGTGGCGGCCTGCCCGCCCGATGAACTGAGCGTGCTTTTCCGGCAGCTGGAGCAGAATCTCAACTGCGCACCCACCTCCAGCATGGGCCGGCTGTTCGACGCCGTCGCCTCCCTCACCGGCATCTGTCACCGGGCCGGATACGAGGCCCAGGCCGCCGTCCAACTTGAAACCGCCGCGCTCCAGGCGGCCGAGGACGACTGCGCGGGATACGGCTTTGCGCTGCGCCCTGCCGCACCGGACAGCGGGAGCGCACTGATCGCCGATGCTGCGCCCGTACTGTCGGCGGTGGTCGAGGACGTGCGCGCGGGTAATGCGCCGGGAGTCATCGCGGCACGCTTCCACGAGTCGGTCGCCGCCCTCGTCCGCAGAACCTGCGTCCTGGCGCGTGAGCAGCACGGTCTGGACACCGTGGTCCTGACCGGCGGAGTGTTCGCCAACACCCGGCTCTCCTCGTCCTGCGCCCGGATGCTTCGCGAAATCGACTTCACCGTCCTGCGGCACCACCAGATTCCCCCGAACGACGGGGGGCTGGCACTGGGGCAGGCGGTGATCGCTGCCCGAACCCGCGCCGTCCGAACACTGGGCAGCCGCGGCGGCGCGGCGCGGGGGAGTGCAGTCACCCACTGACGGCGTGTCCCGGCTGGACCGGGCAGGCGGATCAATCACAGCAAGGAGAAGCCATGTGCCTGGCGGTGCCCGGCAGAGTACTGGAAATCGAGGAACGGGACGGCACACGCATGGCCACCGTCGATTTCGGCGGAGTGGTCAAGGAAGCATGTCTGGAGTATCTGCCGGACCTTCAGGTCGGCGACTACGCCATTGTCCACGTCGGGTTCGCCCTGCAGAAACTGGACGAGGAGTCGGCCCGGCAGACGCTGGAGCTGTTCGCCCAACTCGGACTGCTTCAAGAAGAGTTCGGCGACCCGTGGGAAATGGCCGCAGAGGCGGGCGGACTGCCGCTGCCCGGCGTCGGTGAAGCACCGCAGGAGGCGCAGCAGTGAAGTACATCGACGAATTCCAAGACCCTCGACTGGCCCAGCGGCTGCTCGACGAGATCCGCTCCACCGTGACCAGGCCGTGGGCGCTGATGGAGGTCTGCGGTGGGCAGACCCACACCATCATCCGGCACGGCATCGATCAACTGCTGCCGGACCAGGTGGAACTGATCCATGGACCGGGCTGCCCGGTATGTGTCACCCCTCTGGAAGTCATCGACAAGGCGCTGGAGATCGCTTCCCGCCCGGAGGTGATCTTCTGTTCCTTCGGCGACATGCTCCGCGTCCCCGGCACCGGCCGGGACCTGTTCCGGGTCCGAAGCGAGGGCGGCGACGTACGCGTCGTCTACTCCCCGCTCGACGCGCTGAAGATCGCCCAGCAGAACCCGGAGCGGGAGGTCGTCTTCTTCGGAATCGGCTTCGAAACCACCGCGCCTCCTAACGCGATGACGGTCTATCAGGCGCGTCGGCTCGGTATCCGCAACTTCAGTCTGCTGGTGTCCCACGTCCGGGTGCCGCCGGCGATCGAGGCGATCATGCAGTCGCCGAACTGCCGGGTGCAGGCATTCCTCGCCGCAGGCCATGTATGCAGCGTGATGGGCGTGGGCGAGTATCCCGAGCTGGCCGAGCGGTTCGGCGTCCCGATCGTGGTGACCGGATTCGAACCGCTGGACATCCTGGAAGGCGTGCGCCGGACCGTGGCGCAGCTGGAACGCGGTGAACACACGGTGGACAATGCCTACCCGCGCGCGGTGCGTCCCGAGGGAAACCCTGCCGCTCTGGCCATGCTGGAGGACGTCTTCGAGGTGACCGACCGGGCTTGGCGCGGCATCGGCGTCATCCCCGGCAGCGGCTGGCGGCTCGCCCCGCGCTATCGGGACTACGACGCCGAATACCGCTTCTCGGTGACTGGTATCGATACCTGTGAACCCGCTCAGTGCCGCAGCGGAGAGGTCCTGCAGGGCTTGCTGAAGCCCCACGAATGCGAGGCATTCGGTACCACCTGCACTCTTCGCACCCCGCTCGGAGCCACCATGGTCTCCAGCGAGGGCGCCTGCGCCGCTTACTACCTCTACCGGCGACTGGACATGAAGAAGACCGCGCCTGTGGAGGCGAGTTCCGTTGGATGAGACCGTCGAGACCCCCACGCGCGGTGGCACAACCCATTCGGCAGCGCCTGCCTCCGGTGCCCCGCCGCTCGATCCCACGGCATGGACGTGCCCCGCCCCGCTGCGGGATCACCCGCGTATCGTGATGGGCCACGGCGGTGGCGGCGCGCTCTCCGCCGAACTGGTCCGGCACATCTTCGCCCCCGCCTTCGGAGGCGAGGCGCTCGCGCAGATGGGTGATTCGGCATCCGTTTCGCTGGGCGGCGCCCGACTGGCCTTCTCCACCGACTCCTTCGTGGTGCGGCCGCTGTTCTTCCCCGGTGGCAGCATTGGCGACCTCGCGGTCAACGGCACCGTCAACGACCTGGCCATGAGCGGTGCGCGTGCCGCTTATCTGTCCTGCGGATTCATCCTGGAAGAGGGCGTCGAGCTCTCCGTCGTCGCGCGCGTGGCCGACGCCTTCGGCGCCGCCGCGCGAAACGCGGGCGTCGAGGTGGCGACGGGGGACACCAAGGTGGTCGAAGCCGGGCACGGAGACGGCATCTTCATCAACACCGCCGGCATCGGCCTCATCCCGGCCGGCATCGATCTGACTCCGCAGCGTGTCGTCCCGGGTGACGTCGTGATCGTCAGTGGGGCGATCGGTGTCCATGGCGTGGCCATCATGAGCGTGCGCGAAGGCCTGGAGTTCGGGGTCGAGATCGAGAGCGACTGCGCGGCTCTGGGAGGACTCGTGCAGGCCATGCTCGCGGTCACCCCGGACCTGCACGTACTGCGCGACCCCACCCGCGGGGGGCTCGCCGCATCCCTCCACGAGATCGCAGAGGCGTCGGGCACCGGCGTCGTGATCCAGGAGCGACGCGTTCCTGTCCCTCCGCCGGTGGCCAATGCCTGCGCCGTCCTGGGGCTTGACCCGATGTACGTCGCCAATGAGGGGAAACTGGTGGCGTTCGTACCGCGTGAACACGCCGATGCGGTTCTGGACGCGATGCGTGCACACCCCCTGGGCCGGGACGCGGCGGTGATCGGTGAGGTGGTGGACGCCCACCCCGGCATGGTGGTGGCCCGCACCGGGCTCGGCGGTACACGGGTGGTCGACCTGCCGGTCGGGGAGCAGTTGCCGCGGATCTGCTGACGGCCCGCGCGGGGCTCTGGCCGCAGAGCGAGAGACCCGTTCCGGCACAGGGCCGGGACGGGTCTCCTCGTGCGGGTCCGGCAGCACCGGCAGGCATCGCACCGAACCGGCCATTTCGAATGGCAGGCCGTCACCCTGCGCATGCTGCCTCTCCTGAGCCCGCGCCCGGCGAAGGAACCGGGCGTCACAACTCTGCCGGCAGAGGGATGCTGCCCTCCGGCTCCGGCTCCGCAGTGGGCAGGAATTGGCCGATGAGGGTCTTGTAGAGGAACGCGCCGACCAGTCCACCTACGAGCGGGCCAACGATCGGCACCCAGTAGTAGAGATTCCCATACTGGTCCCGCCACGCTCCTCCGTACCCGGTGAGGAAACTCGCGAGCCGGGGCCCGAAGTCACGCGCCGGATTGATTGCATACCCGGCGTTGGTGCCCCACGCCATACCGATGGCCACGACGATGAGGCCCACGACGAACGGGCCGAGATTGGCACCCGGTGGCGTATTGAGAAGGTCTGTGACTGCGAAGATGAGCAGCACGAGAATGGCTGTTCCGATGACCTGGTCCCGTAGCGCCCCCCATTCGCTCACCGGAAGCGCGGGGTTCCCGTTGGCGGGCAGCGTCGAGAAAACGGTTTGCGTCTTGATCGTGTGCCCCGGGTCCGCCCTCGCCAGGGCCTCGGTGTAATTCCAACGCACCACCAGGGCACCGAAGAAGGCTCCTGCGAGCTGCGCGAGTGCGTAGGGGGCCACTTTGTTCCAGGGGAAATCCTTGAAGGCGGCGAGTGAAAGAGTCACAGCGGGATTGAGGTGCGCTCCGCTCAGCCTGCCCGCCACGTAGACACCCAGAGTGACTCCGAGGCCCCATGCCCAGGCGATGCTGTCGTGATTCCCGAGGCCTCCCGCCGGGTCGGTGAGTGCTCCGCCGGCTACGACTTGGGCCACGACACCACAGCCGAAGAGGATGAGCACCATCGTGCCGAGGAACTCCGCCGAGAGTTCCCCGACGATTCCCGACGTCTTGAGCCGCTCCATGGGATCTCGCTTCCTGTCGAGTAATCACGACCTTTGGCGGCATGGGCATAGATCCACATCTGAGCGTAGCCGCAGAGAATTTGATCCGCATTTGCTGGCCGAATCCCTGCCGACGGCGCCGGGCTTCCCTCCGCCTTGCGATGCACCGCATCTGACGCCGCGCGCTGATCCACCACGGATTACGGGACGGCCCTTAGCTTGACGTTTAACCCCGGCAAGATCATGTCTTGTCGGGGTTCGTCATGCGCCGGACAGCAGGCGCGGCCGCCTGTGATGCTCGAAGTGTTGAG
>NZ_JBEOYU010000057.1:0-35579 GCF_040297265.1 Streptomyces sp. NPDC001832 | reverse complement strand
GTGCGGATCCGTGCACACAGCCGAGGTCAGAGCAGGCCAAAGATTCACTTCACCACCGGGCTGAAGCCCGGTGCACTGCGAATAGCCCCGGTAGCGGTGGGCACACCTCCAGGGTGACGATGGCATCCACGGCCGCGTGGCCGGTGAGGAGGGTGCTGGCATGTCCGGATCCACGAAGACCATGGGAGTGATCACCGTGGCGGCCCTGGTGGCGGTCTCCGCATACACGGCGGCGCTGGGGAGCAGCGGCTGGCTCTGGTTCGGATGGGTGGTGCTCGGCCTGATCACCCTGGGGATGGCCGCGACGCGCGAGCCCTGAGACTCGGGGAGAAGCTCTTCGACTACGTGGCGGAGGACACCTGGCTGGAGGCGTACGACCGGAACGCGTGAGGCGGAGTCCGTACGCGAGAACGGGCGGCCGGTGGTTGGGGACCACCGACCGCCCGTGCCCGTGAAGTGTGACCGTTACGGCTTCGTGGGTAGTCCTCGTGCAGCCGGGTGTTGTCGCAGTCCCACTTCTGCCAGCTGGTGGGCCACTTGGCATCCGCGCACTCGACTGCCGTGTACACGGCATTGCCGTTCTCCGAGGCGATGTTCCCCGCGATGTCCGACATGTCCGGCCCCGCGGCGTCGACCAGGGCCTGGGTGTCGCCGCCCAGGTGGTCGCTCCAAGTCTGGGCTACGAGCGCCCAGGTGGAGTCGTAGTACGGCGCCCTCTGGAAGAAGCCGATGAGCTCGGCGGGGCCGACGACGCCACCGATCGGGTTCTTCTTCGCGGGGGCAGGGTGTTTCAGCCACGCCTGCTCGACCTTCTCGGGGATGTCGCCGATGTGGTAGGTGGAGTCGTTCTGGGCGACCCATGCCTTCCAGTCGTCCCAGCGCCCCTGGAAGGCGATGTCCTGGTTGAGGTTGCCCTGGTACCAGATGTTGTCCTTCGCCGGGTTGATGACACTGTCGACGACCATGCGGCGGACGTGGGTCGGGAAGAGCGTGGCGTAGACCGCGCCCAGATAGGTGCCGTAGGAGACGCCCAGGAAGTTGAGCTGCTTCTCACCGAAGGCGGCGCGGATGACATCCAGGTCGCGTGCCGTGTTCGGCGTGGTCATGTGGGGCAGCATGTCGCCGCTGCGTTCGGCGCAGCCGTCCGCGTACTCGGCCGCGAGCTTCCGCTGGGCGCGCTTGTCGGCCCCGGAGTCGGGTACGGGGTCGGCCTTGGGGGCCTTGGCGTACTCCTGGGGGTCGATGCAGGAGATCGGCGCGGAGTGGCCGACGCCCCGAGGGTCGAAGCCGACGAAGTCGTAGGCCTTCGCCACGTTCGCCCAGATGGCGCTGCTGATGGCGCGCTTCGGGAACGCCATTCCCGAACCGCCGGGGCCGCCCGGGTTGTAGAGCAGGGCGCCCTGACGCTCGTCCTCCGTGGTGAAGTGCCGGTCGACGCGAGCTTGATCTGCTTGCCGTCCGGCCTGGCGTAGTCGAGCGGCACGGTCACCCAGCCGCACCGGATCTGCTTGGGCATGCCCCAGTCACAGCCGGACATTCCTTCCAGTCGACGCCGGCCCTGGCCGCCCGTGCCACGGCGACCTGAACGCCGCGCGCCTCGGAACCTTGGTGGTACCGGTCTTCTGCGGTGGCCGCCGGTGTGGTCACCGCGCCCGCTATGAGCGTGCCCGCGATCAGGACGCCGGCTGAGCCGAGCACTGCTGTTCGTCTCAAGTGGCACCTCCCCCATGTCTGAAGTGCCGCCGCTGACGGCACAGTTCATTCGGGATTTCCCGCGGATCCTGTCGTCTGTGAAGTTCCTGAGAACAGGCAGCACACCCACTTCTTTACCGAATCGATAGCCGGACATCCGTGTCCCGCTGAGCGGTCTTCACCTCGCCGAGGTGTCGAGCACGTCACTCAGTGCGTCGTCCAGGAACCTGCGCAGCAGGCGTGCGTCAGGGGCGACCGCCGTCACCAGCACAGCCGGATCGACGAGCGGCGTGAGGACGGCGGTCGGTCCCAGCAGGTGCGCTCGGGAGGCGCTTGTCGTCGAATGACGTGTGTACGAGGAGGAGTTGGACGATGGCCCGGTTGCCGCCCAGAACGGCCGCGCAGTCCCGGCCGCAGGGTGCTCCTGGCCCGTACGCCAACTGCTGGTCGATGAGCGGACGGCCTGCGCGGTGCACATCGAGATGGCCGATGAGGGCGACGGTGCTCTCATCGTGGCGGCCGAGGATCTGCTCCTCGCGCAGCACCAGATGTACTGACCCGTGCGGTCGGGGCGAGTTCGACCCGCGTGGGCATGCGCAGGACGCTACCGTGCGCCGAGACGAGCGCCTCCGGCAGCCAGCGGAGTTCGGCCCGCTCCCCCACGCTCAACCCGATGTCGTACGTGGCGGGTTCGGTGGCCGCTCCCGGTCCTGGCAGGACGACACCCTGGTGGGCTGACCCCGATCGAACATGACGTGCGCCCGCGCCGCAACGGGCGGGTGTGCACGACATTTCCGCGTCAGGGGACGTCAGCGGGGTGCTCAGCTGCCCGGCTCGCGGTGCCCCCTGTGTTCCGCCGCGATGCCGAAGCGCCGCCGTTCGCCGGGAGCGGACGCGGAGGAGCCGATCGAGGAGACCGAGCTGATCACCTGCTCCTCGGCAGCCGCCTCTTCGTTTTCGAGTCGCTCCAGGTCAGCGGCCGAAACAAGCGCCACGAGCGGCTTGCCGTGCCGCGTCACGACAACTCGCTCGCCGCCGTAGACGACGCGGTTGATCAGTTCGGCGAGCTCAGCTCGGGCTTGCGTCACCGGAATCTCGTAGGCCATGCTCCCTAGCTTATGTAGCGCGACCTCACCCGGGCCCGGGCAGTCATGCCGCACGAACGCGCCCGCCACAAGCAGCGCACCGAGAAGCTCCTCGAAGACGCCCAGATCAAGCTGTCCAGCGTGATCTCCGACACCTTCGGCGTCTCGGGGCGCGCCATGCTCGAAGTGCTGATCGCCGGTGAGCGCAGCCCGAAAGCCCTCGCGGATCTGGCCCATGGCACGATCAGGGCAAGCCACGCCACCCTGGCCGAATCGTTGACCGGCCGGTTCGAGGAAAACCGATCACCGACACCGAACGCCTCGACGACATCCCCGGCATCGGACCAGACACCGCGCAGGTGATCCTCGCCGAGATCGGCCTGGCCATGAGCGTCTTCCCCACCGCCGGGCACCTGGTCTCCTGGGCGAAACTCTCCCCGCGCACCGTCGACACGACAGAGCGGGCCCTCACCTTCCGTATCACCCCTTGCCCCATCGGGGACCCGGATCTGCCCGACCCACGGAACGATCACGGGAAGGGCCGCCACCGTCCGCTGCCGCGCCACGAGGACATAACCGACCCTGGGCGGCGGGCCCCCGCCGCCTGAGTACCGGCCGCGTCGGGCCCAATGACCGGGCCAAGCCGCTCGTCACTGAACGCAGTGAACGGATTGCAGTATGGCGTACGGCGTGATGCCACAGACATCAGCCAAATACGATGGATGTGTGTGCTTTTGCTGTAAATGAGAGGCCATGTCATGGATGGAATTGCCGACATGGGAGGCACCCAGGGCTGGGGACGCGTTCATCCACCGGATCGCGAGGAGCGCGTCTTCGCGCAGGACTGGCAGCGCAAGGCATTCGCGCTGGCGATCCTGTCCAGCCGCGTTGCCTGCGGCGGCGTCAACATGGATGCCTTCCGGCATGCATTGGAGCGCCTGGACCGCGCCGCCTACCTGGACGACGGTTACTACGGGCGATGGCTCAACGCCGGAGAACTCATGCTCACCGAACACTCCGTCCTGGCGGCCGGTGCGGTCGAAGCCCGCGCCCGCAACCTGCACGGCGAACACGTGGAGGAGCCACCGGCCCCGGAACCTGCCCTGCCTCGGTACACACCCACCGCCGAAGGCTCACTGCGGTCCGTGGAGACCTCACCAACCTTCGACGTAGGCGAGTGTGTATGCGCCAGGAACATCTCCGTGCCCGGGCACACTCGACTGCCGCGCTACGTCCGGGGACACAGCGGAGTCGTCGAGATCATCCAGCCCGCCCATGTGCTGCCGGACACCAATGCCCACTTCATGGGCGAGAATCCCCAACACGTCTACTCGGTGCGGTTCGACTCACGCGAACTATGGGGCGCCGACGCCGAACCCTTCACCGTCACCGTGGACATGTACGAGAGCTATCTGGAGACCACCGCATGACCACCACCGGCGGCTCTGACGAGAGCCCTTCCGTGGCGCTGCGCACCGAGGCGCTCGAACAACTGCTCACCGAGCGCGGCCTGATCGACCCGAAGGCCATGGACGCGATCATCACCCGCTATGAGACGAACGTGGGTCCACTCAACGGTGCCAAGGTCGTCGCCAGGGCGTGGACGGACCCCGACTACCGGCGGCGTCTGCTCGAGGACGGCACCGCCTCCATCAAGGAACTCGGCTTCTCGGGACAGCAGGGCGAGCACATCGTCGTGGTCGCGAACACCCCGACCACCCACAACGTCGTGGTGTGCACGCTGTGCTCGTGCTACCCGTGGCCGGTCCTCGGCCTGCCGCCGAGCTGGTACAAGGACCCCGCCTACCGCGCGCGCGTGGTCAGGGAGCCGCGCACGGTGCTGGCCGAGATGGGACTCACGCTCGACGACGATGTGCAGATCATCGTCCGGGACTCCACCAGCGAGGTGCGCTGGCTCGTACTGCCCGAGCGTCCACCCGGCACTGAGCACCTCACGGAAGAAGAACTCGTGCCACTGATCACCAGGGATGCGATGGTCGGCGTAGCCAAGGTGGCGACACCGTGAGCACGCCACTGGACATCGAGGGCCCGGCAGCACCTCCCCGCTCCAACGGTGAGCTGGTGTTCGCCGAGCCGTGGGAAAGCCGTGCCTTCGGCATGGCCGTCACCCTGTACGAGGCGGGCGTCTTCAGCTGGCCGGAATTCCAGACCGCGCTGATCGCCCGGATCACCGCCTGGACAGCCTCATGGGAGCACGGCGAGCCATACCACTACTACCGACTATGGCTGGGCGCCCTGGAGGACGTACTCGCCGGCCTCAGCGCCGTGTCCACGGACGAGGTCATCACACGCGCCCAAGCCCTGGCACAACGCTCCCCGGGGCACGACCACCGCGACCACGCGCGTTGACTCCGACGCCTTCCGGGCCGACTTCCCTGCCGGCGAGTTGATCCTCCGGGAGTTTTCGGGGTGAGTGAACGCAAAGGCTCCGCTCGGGGCGACCGAAGTCGCCACCCGCGCGCGAGTGGCTGGCAGCCCCGCACGAGAGCAGGCGGCGACCCCGGCGTCATCTCCTGAAGCAAGGACGGCACCCCGCCCTCCGCCGTGTCGGATCACGCAAGGCGTTGACCTGCATGATCACGATTTGCCGCAAAGTCGAGTGGCATGGGAGGCAGCGGCGGGCCAGGATTGGCGGCAACGGGAGGTCGCCGTCGGCGTCAGCAAACTGGTGGCCCTCATCGGCGGCTTCCACCTGAGCGGCCCCGCCTTCGAGCCGGTCATCGGCCCGACGGTGGCCGCGCTCACCGAACTCGCACCCGAGCTGATCGTCCCCGGGGCGGTGGAAGCCGACCGGCTCCCGAGTTTACGGAAAATCGGGATCACGAACGAGGCCGGCAGGCTCTCGTCCGGCTGACGAGTGAACGGCCGGGCTGGAAGTCGTTGATGTCCGGGGCCTCCGGCGATGTCGCCGTGGTGATGGTGGTGGCGTCCGGGTCAGCAGCCAGAGCAGTCCGTCCAGCCGGAGCGGGGAGCGGGCCCGACCGAGTACGGAGCTTGCTGACACCGTTGTTGCGCACCCGTCGTTCCCTGTCCGGTCGCCGCGGTCTGCCCGGCGCGCTGGAGTGGGGCTTTGCGAGTAGCGTGGTTGGCACGACGTGCTCATCGGCCGCTTCCGCTGCCGGCCTCTTCGTCGCCTTTTGCGTCCGCTGCCGGTCGTGGCGTGACATTCTCCTTGCGGCCCGGGTGCTGAATTCTCATGAAGCGGAAATTGCCGGAAAAGTGTTGGAGGGGCGATCATGGCCTTCGCCACTGCCGAGGACGGCACGCAGATCTATTTCAAGGACTGGGGATCGGGTCAGCCGGTGGTCTTCTCCCACGGCTGGCCGCTGATCGCGGACGCGTGGGATCCGCAGCTGATGCTGATGGCGAACAACGGCTTCCGGGTCGTGGCACACGACCGGCGAGGGGGCGGACGCTCGGGCCAGCCCTGGAAGGGGAACGACCTCGACACGTACGCCGAAGATCTCGCCTCCGTCATCGAGGCCCTCGACCTCCGCAACATGATCCTGGTCGGTCACTCGACCGGTGGCGGAGAGGTCACACGCTACATCGGCCGGCACGGCACGGGCCGTGTCGCCAAGGCGGTCCTGCTGGGTGCGATCCCCCCGTTGATGCTCAAGACGGATGCGAATCCGGAGGGGCTGCCGATCGAGGTCTTCGACGAGATCAGGAAAGGCGTGCTGGCGGACCGTTCCCAGTTCTACAAGGACCTCAGTGCCCCCTTCTACGGCGCCAACCGCGACGGAACGACCGTCTCCCAGGGAACCCGCGACGAGTTCTGGCTCTGGAGCATGACGGTCGGCATCAAGGCCGCCTACGACTGCGTCAAGGCGTTCTCGGAGACCGACCTCACCGAGGACCTGAAGACGTTCGACATTCCCACGCTGATCATTCACGGCGACGACGACCAGATCGTCCCTATCGTGGCCTCCGCGGAGAAATCGTCACAGCTCGTCAAGGACGTAACCTTCAAGGTCTACTCGGGTGCTCCGCACGGTCTGTCGATGGTTCCCGAGTTCGCGGAACGGTTCAATGCCGACCTCCTCGAATTCGCCCGTGGCTGACCGGCGTGGTTCAGGCGCTTCGACGACAGGCAGGATGCCGGTATCAGCATCGCTCTTGTCCGCAGCGCCCACCGAGTTCCTCGGGCGCTGCGAGACGGAAGGTCACACATGCCTCGCTCCATGCGCGCGCTCAGTGGCCGTAAGGGCCGACGAGCCCGCCGATGTCCTGCGGCTGGAATCCCGGCCCGTCCCCACTTGCGACTGAAAGTCCAAAAGGAACGGCCCCATCCTGGCGCCCAGTTGAGGATCACAGACGCGGACGGCATGCGGATCACGTGCTTCGCGACCAACACCCCTGACCGGCCTATCGCCGAGCTCCGCCACCGGCTGCGGGCCCGGGCGAAGGACCGGATCCGGGCCGCCCGGATCACCGGCCTGCGCAACGCGCCCCTGCACCACACCGCCCAGAACAAGGTCTGGCTGGAGATCGTCCAGATCGCCCTCGACCTGCTGGCCTGGATACCCATGCTCGCCCTGACCGGCAAGGCCCGACTCTGGGAACCCCGCCGCCTGCGATTCCGCCAGATCTCCGCAGCCGCCCAACTCGTCACCACCGGTCGGCGCAAGATTCTCCGCCTCACCCAGCACTGGCCCTGGACCGGCGCAATCACCGCCGCCTGCTCCGCCGCTGCCCAGTTGGTCACCACCGGCCGTCGCCACATCCTCCGCCTCGCGAAGCACTGGCCCTGGGCCCACGTGATCAGCAGCGCGCTCGCCCGGCTCGGTACCCTCCCAAACCCTGGTTGACCGGCAACGTCCCGCCCCTACGAGCAGCACACCCCGGAGCTGCGGAACCCGGCGTCCACCCGGCGCGACAGCTGGGCCATCAGCCTGCCCGGAGGCAGAGATCTCCGCTCGGAACGAGCAGGACGGGTCCGGCAGCAAGCTGACGGACCCTCATGCGAGATCGAGATTACGGGACAGCCCTTAGCAGAAGTGATTACCCAGATCGGTTTACACGTCCTGAAGGTCGACAGCCCACGCTCGGCTACCACCGCATCACTCAATTACCGAACCGGAGACGACTCATCGCCGAAAATCACATGTGTTCCTGTCGCGTAATTTCTAAAAGGTGGCACGAAATAATAGTCGGGGTTTTCACGATGTCGACCGGGTTGCATATGTCAGGATTCCCGCTCACACTGGTTAAAAATCTTACTTATCCCCTATCCAGGGGCAGTGTCTTCCAGAGGAGCGTCGTATGACCAAGATCCTTTGCGTGCTGACCGGCGCGAGCTACTGGACGCTGAAGGACGGGCACCGACACCCCACGGGGTACTGGGCCGAGGAGTTCGTGGCTCCTTACAGTGTGTTCATCGACGCCGGATACGAGGTCACAGTGGCAACTCCGGGTGGCGTCGTTCCCGTTGTGGACACGATGAGCTTGCAGCCCCGCATGGCAGGCGGCGAGGAAACCGCACTCCGGCAGGAGGCCGTCATCGAGTCGGCGGATGAGCTCCGGCATCCCATCTCCCTTAAGGAAGTGCACCTCAAGGACTACGCGGGGGTCTACTATCCCGGAGGCCACGGCCCGATGGAAGACCTCTCGGTCGACCCCGACTCCGGGGCGCTGCTGCGAGAGGCACTGGCTTCCGGCAATCCACTCGGCATCGTCTGCCACGCCCCGGCTGCTCTACTCGCGACCCGTGATTCAAACGGCCACACACCCTTCGCGAACTATCGCTTGACGGGTTTCTGCGACGAAGAGGAGGCTGGCGTCGGCTTCGCCGACAAAGCAAAGTGGCTGTTGGAGGACGAGTTGAAGAAGCTGCCGACCCAGTACTCGCGGGGGCCGGCCTGGAAGTCCTACACGGTCGTCGACCGTAACCTCTTCACAGGGCAGAATCCCGCTTCCTCCGGTCCACTCGCCAAAGAGCTCATCAAGGCTCTGCCCTGACTGCAGGCGTGATGCGTGCTCGGATCTCGGACAGGGGGCCGGGTGGGACCATCCATGCGAGCACACCAACCCGCACATCACCGTGGTCCGCGCCGAGGAGACCAACAGCGGCCGCCACGAGATCCGCATCGTCCCGCGTCCAGCCTCTGGCCCCGGGACAAGTGAACTTCCCGCACGCCACCCGAGCCCTGCTCGTCGAGCGGTACACCACCGGCCGCGGCGGCGGGAAGATCCACGCGGACGCCGAACTCGGCATCACCACCGCCCCCGCCCAGACCGCCGACGCGGCCACCCTCGCCCGCTGCCTACGCGGCCAATGGGCCATCGAGGCCCAGCACTTTGTCAGAGACGTGACCTTCGGCGAGGACGCCTGCCGGGCCCGCACCAGCAGTCTGCCCCGCGCGCTCGCCACCTTCCGCAGCCTGGCGATCAGCCTCACCCATCTCGCGGGATGGACCAACAACGCCGCCGCCGCCCACGACCACTACCGCAACCACCCCGCCGACGCCTTACGCGAACTCGGGCTCACGGGATGAGCACGCATCACGCCTGCCTGGATGGCGGGCTTCAGGCGGAGGCTGAACTGCTTGAGCTTCTGCGCGGTCGTGATGATTCAAGGGTGACCGCATTGGCACCATGAAAGCAACGAAGTTAATGGCATCAGTGACACCAGTGGCACCGACACCAGTAACACCAGTGAAATTCCGCAGGTGGGAGAGGTGCGTTTCCGGGGCCTTGAGGGGGTCTTCGTCGGTCTCCGAAAAAGCTGTAAGCGGCCACTCGCGGAGCGTGAAAACGGGCGCCCATGACGAGCCTCCCTTCGCCTCCTCCTGGGGCACGGAAAGGCCCCCTCCAGCGGGCTGTCGGAAAGGGTGCCGTTCACCTCGCCTCACGCGTCGACCAGACCTCCCTGCACCTGTCCTGGCGTTTTCGTTCAGCCCCTGATCAAGTCCAGTTGCACTTGTGGATCGCCACAAACAGGGCGTCCGTGGCGTACGTCCAGCTCACGTTCGGCCTGTCCGACTCCAGATCCCACGAATTGCCGGTGTTCCAGCTGCCGTCGGACTCCTGGCGCACGTACGCGGCGTGACACGCATACTGCTCACGCAGAGATTCCGCCTCGTCGGTCGTGTCCAGGCGCAGCGGATTCGGCGTGTTCGTCCACACCTCCTGCCATCCGTCGGCGGCCTTGTCGATGCCGCCCCGGAACCCGGCATCCGTCGGGAAGACCATCAGCACGAACTTGTCCGAATCCGTCGGCAGGTTCACTCGCACCCGCTTGACGAGGCTGCCCGGTGCCTCCACCTCGTAGCCGGTGCACTCGCCGCCGCAGCCCTCCGTCGCGCCGCCCGGAATCCAGAACAGCGTCGCACCCGAGGCGAACTTCTGCGTCACCAGCCGGTACGTGTGGACCTGCCCGGTGTCGACATCCGTCCACGAGCCGGTACCGTCCGTCTCGTCGGACGCCGGGTAGCCGAACGCGCTGTTCTCCCAGCCGTACTCGCCCCACGTCGCGCCGATCTTCCCCCATACCGGGTGGGCGCCGGTCGCCGCCGACCAGTACACGGTGCCGCCCTCGAACTCCTGGCGCACCCCCTTGCCGTCCGCGTTCTTCAGCTCGTCCGACTTCGGGTAGCCGAGCGCGGACGTCTCCCAGCCCATCGCCTGCCACTTGTCGCGCACCGCCCCCCATACCGGGTGGGCACCGGTCGCCGCCGACCAGTAGATCGAGCCGTCCTGGAAGTGGGTGTACCGGCCGCGCCCGTCGGGAGTGGTCATCTCGTCCGTCACCGGGCATTTCAGCGGCGAGGACACGTCACCCATCGCGATGTACTTGTCGAGGATGGCGCCGGAGACGGTCTTCCCGCAGAAGTCGCGGTCGGCTGCGGCTGCCGGGGACGACGTAAGGAAGGGGGCGGCCAGGCAGGCTGTCGCGAACAGGGCGAGTTTCCGAAGTGTTTTCACCCCGGAAAGGTACCGGGAAAAGAGGTGCGCGAGGAGAGGAAATCCGGCCGGGCTGCACCGGAATTTCCCCCTTCCTCGCGTCTCCCCAGGGCCCTGACTGCGGGGATGGAAAATACCCTTCACCAGCCTCGTGTTGTCCTCAGAGTCGGTGGCGAACGGTGAGCCGCTGGCCCTGAAGCAGGTGAGCGGCATTTTGGGAGCGGGCGGATCAGACATCTCACCGCAGCTGAGTTGGTCCGGGTATCGACGTGCCCACCGCCTCGGGCTTCTGGCACGGGCCGTCGCCGCGGCCGGAGATCAGGCTCCGGAAACGCCCTCACCGACCATGGAGGCGGGAACGACAACGGCGTCGAAGGTTCTTTCGTCGACGTGACCGCTTGCCAGGGCGGCCTCTTTGAGGGTCTGGTTGTTGGCGAGCGCCGACTCGGCGATGTGCGCGGCGTTCTGGTAGCCGATGACGGGGCTCAGCGCCGTGACCAGTATTAGGCTCTCGTTTACGTATTGCGCGATTTTTGTCCGGTTCAGCTCGGTGCCGGCGACGGAGAATTTCCGAAATTTCTCCATCCCGTCGGCAAGGATGCGTGCGGAGTGCAAGAAATTGTTGATGATCACTGGACGCATCGCGTTCAGTTCGAAGTTTCCCTGACTTCCGGCGAAGGCCACTGCAGAGTCGTTGCCGAGCACCTGGATCGCGATCATCACGATGGCTTCGCACTGGGTCGGGTTGACTTTGCCGGGCATGATCGAGGAGCCGGGTTCGTTCTGGGGAAGCAGTAGCTCAGCGAAGCCGGTGCGTGGGCCCGAGGCCAGCCATCGCATGTCGTTGGCGATCTTCATCACGGCAACGGCCAGTCCGCGCAGTGTTCCGTGTGCCCGCACCATGGGGTCCAGCGAACCCTGCGCCATGAACTTGTTTTCCGCGGTAACGAACGGCTTGCCGGTCAGTTCGGCGATCTGCGCCGCGACGTCACGGCTGAAGTTCTTCGGCGCGTTCAGTCCGGTTCCGACAGCCGTGCCGCCCAGGGCCAGCGCGAGCAGCCCCTTGCGGTTATGCTCGATCTCCTCGATGCAGGCGCGTAGTTGAGCTGCATAACCTGACCACTCTTGTCCCACGGTAAGGGGGACAGCGTCTTCGAGGTGCGTGCGGCCGATCTTCACGACCGTGTTCCACTCTTTGGCCTTTGCCTCGAGGACCGCGGCGAGGTCTCGGGCCTGGGGCAGCAGGTGGTCATCGATCTCCTGAACCGCGGCGATGTGCATCGCGGACGGGAAGCTGTCGTTGCTGGACTGCCCCATATTGACGTCGTCGTTTGGGCCGACCGGCTTCTGACTCCCGAGCGTGCCGCCGAGCAACTGCGACGCACGGTTGGCGATGACCTCGTTGACGTTCATGTTGCTTTGGGTGCCTGACCCCGTCTGCCAGACGAAGAGGGGAAAGTGCTCGTCGAGCTCGCCCTGGATGACTTCCTCCGCGGCTCGTACGATCGCCTGATTCTTCCATTCGGGCAGCCGGTTGGCGGCGGCGTTCACCAGCGCTGCCGCCTTCTTCACGTAGCCGTAGGCGTGGTAGACCTCCTTGGGCATCCGGTCGCCACCGATGGAGAAGTGGATCAGCGACCGCTGCGTCTGCGCACCCCAGTAGCGGTCCGCTGGCACCTCGACCGTGCCCATGCTGTCAAATTCTTCGCGCTGTCCATCGGCCTGGATCCCGATCGGCACTTCCTGCATCTCGGGGGCCGACTGGTCGCCCTGGCTCACTTCGCGTGCTCCACATCGCTCGTGGGATAGACCGGCTGCCACATCGCGTCCTGCACCGCTTGAATGAGGTTTTCGTGCGTCTTCGTCGCGACTCCATCCTGTGCAGCGGCGCGGGCGACGGCGACGGCGACTGTGGCCGAAGACGCCCTCAGGTTGGCAACCGGCGGCAGGAGTGAGGCCCCCGGATGGGACACATCGACCTGCCCAGCCACGGCTTCAGCAGCAGCGAGCAGCATGCCGTCGGTCACGTGACGTGCGCCCGAAACGATCGTGCCGAGGCCGAGTCCGGGATAAAGGAGCGCGTTGTTGGCCTGTCCGATCTCGTAGGAGATGCCGTTGTAGTCAACCGGTCCGACCGGGATGCCCGCCGCCATCAGCGCTCTGCCCTCCGACCAGGTAATCGCGTTAGAGGGCATGACCTCGATGCGACTCGTCGGATTTGACAGCGGCAGAAGGACCGGACGGTCCACTCCCTCGGCCAGCGCGCGCACGACGTCCTCGGTGAAGGCGTTATGGACGGTCGACGTACCGATGAGGATGGTGGGTTTGACATGCTTGATGGTGGTCAATAGCTCGATCTCACCGTCCGCCCACGCGCTCACCTCGGACTTCGGCCTCGCGTACGCCCGCTGGTAGTCAGGCAGGTCCGCCATGTCGTCGGTCACGAGGCCATGGACGTCGATGAGCCAGATGTTGCTCTTGGCCTGTGCGGGGGTGGCGCCGTCACGCACCATCGCAGCGTGGATCTGGTCGGCCATGCCAGTGCCAGCGGTTCCCGCTCCGAAGACCACCAGTCGCTGCTCGGACCAGCGTGCCCCTGTGACCTTCAGGGCGGAGAACACCGACGCCATGACGATCGCCCCGGTGCCCTGCATGTCGTCATTGAAGATCCGGTACGTGTCCGCGTTCTCCACCAAGATCCGCCGGGCGTTCGACGGCCCGAAGTCCTCGAAGTGCAGCAGCGCGTTCGGGAACAAATCGGACACGGTCTGGAGATAGAGGGCGATGAAGTCGTCGTACCGCTTACCGGTCACCCGAGCATGCCGGTTGCCCAGGTAGGGCGGGCTGTTGAGCAGCTGCTCGTTGTCTGTCCCGACATCAAGGTTCACGGCGATGACCCGGTTCGGGTCGATGCCAGCTGCGGCCGTATAGACGGCGAGCTTACCGATAGAGATGTCGGTCCCGTTGACGCCCCAGTCCCCGATTCCCAAAATCTCCTGAGCATCGGAGACAACGATCAGATCGACGTCGTCTGCACCAAGGCCGAGCGACTCGAATGATGCTTTCACGTCCTCGGGGCGGTTAATTGACAGGTATACCGCGCGTGAGTCGCGGTAGTCCACGGACCATTGCTGAATCGCGTCACCCACGGTTGGGTCATACACAACGGGCAGCAACTCGTCGAGGTGGTCGGCGAGCAGCTTGAAGTACAGCACCTGGTTCCGGTCGTGAATCTCATTGAGGTAGATGTACTTCTGCAGATCGGACGATTTCTGCTTGAGCTGTGCGTAGGCCCGGTTGGCCTGTCCCTCGAGGGTCTCAACGGCGGCCGGCAGCCGCCCGGTGATCCCGAGTTTCGCCCGCTCCTCCAGCGTGTAAGCGGTGCCGCGGTTTCGGTAGCGATCCTGCAGGACGGTCGGTTCGACAGGCATGGATGCCCTTTCGGCAGGTTTCGAGCATTGACGCTGTGCGCTAGCCCGGGCAGGGCTCCGCAGGGCTCCCTCTGAATATCGGGAGCCGCCACTGTCTTCCCCCCCGTCCAACGACTGCTGCTGCGTATGAGCAGGCGAAAAGTTCGCGCTATGCCCGGGCACAAGCGTGATGACGAGGCGCGCGTCAGCTGCGTACGACTCCAGCACTCAGGACGAACGCTCGCGATCACGGAATCAGCTTGTGACGAGGGTCTCGGGCTGCATCTCGTAGGAGTGCTGGATGGCTTGATGCCGCGTCCCGAGGCCATCCGTAACCTTGCGCTCCCAGGGGACCTGCTGGAGTTGCTTGGTCTCTTCGAGCATCGATGCTGGTTCCAGATTCCGGAAGCGGTCGACCTCTCCGGCCGCGACAGCGGTCAATGTCGCATAGACCGCTTCAGGATCGAACTGCGCTCGGGGAAAGGCGAGCTTGGAGTAGTCGAAGAGCCGCTGCGAGGAGTCGTCCTCCCAGCTTTCCCAGGTCTGGAACATGCGGTCGTTGAAGCCGGTCAGGAACGGCCCCGGGTTGACGGTGGCCACCTCGATGTTGTGCTCCTGCAGCTCGTAGGCCATGGTTTCGGCGATCGCCTCGACCGCATGCTTGGAAGCGGAGTAGATACCTGTGAAGGGGTTGACGTTCAGGCCCTCTCGAGATGAGACCCACACGATTCTGCCGGCGCCGCGCTTGACCATCTGCTTGGCGATTCCCTGAGTGAGGAGCAGCGGGCCGGTGACGTTGACCTCGAACTGGTGACGGATGTTCGATGCGGGAATGTCAACTGTGGAGCCACCTTCGCCGACTCCTGCGTTATTCACCAGGATCTCCGCACTCCAGTCGAGAGCCTTGCGACGATCACCGCCGTTTGTGACATCAAGCTTCTCGACCTGCAGGCTCACCCCTCGCTCAGCCGCCTGCCGCTTCAGGGGCTGGACTTGAGCGTAAATCTCCACCGCGGCGATCACGTCGAAGCCCTTTTCCGCCAAGCGCATGGCGGATTCATATCCAAAGCCAGTACCTGCTCCGGTGATGAGCACCTTCTTCAGAGCACGATTCACCATGTAGATGTTCCCTTCGATTCTTTCCTATCCAATCGCCGAACACGGAGCGTCGAATTTATTTCACGTGTAGTCGGTCGAGGCAAGCAACGCGCCGCCTTTGCGGAAGTGCATTCCCTGCACGGCATCAATCCTGACCGCTGAATTCGAGGCCACATGAAGACTGCTCTCCGATCTCGATGCCACGGTGCCACGCACTCCGCCGACCCGCGATCCGAGCACGGTCCGGCCGGACCGTTCTCTTGCACCGCACGCCTCATGTAGCGCACCCTTCAGGGGTCTTGAGGAAGCGGGGCGCCCGGCCAGCACCCGAAGAAACCGGCCTCAATGATCGGATGCTCATCGGCTGACGCCAGCCATCCGTCAGGGGAATCGCTGATCCGGCACCACTCGAATGGACTTCACGCCACGGTTGTAGCCCTGGTGCAGAGTGGCCGTCCCGACCCCGTTGTTGATCACCAGCACGTCTACTACGCCTGCCACCCGCCCCCGCATCAGGGGCGGGTGACAGGCGTAGGCCGGATACGTCCGCGGCAATCCAGCCGATTACGCAATACCGAGACAGCGACAGGTCGGCTCCTATCCCAGCCCGGGTGGCACTGTCAACAGGGGGTCAAGACCAGGTGGCTCCTTGTTGAGGATGACGGCCACGTCGCGGTCGGGCAGGACTGATCAGTTGTGATCATCTGCTACGGGGCCGCTGTGCGAGCTGGTGATCTGGTGCGGTGATTCCGAAGGTGGATGGTCAGGTCCGTTCCGATGTATGTGTCCTGGATGAGCTGATCTTGCCGTACGCGGGCCTGGATGAGACCCGTACGCGGCTGGTCATGCGGGACAACTGGGCGAGCCGCTGGACGGCCGTCTGGCAGATCAACGGATCGGAGGTCGTCTGGCCGGTCAGGGACCTGGGTTCGGTGCCGGTGCTGTCGTCGAAGCCGGTCCGCGGATTCACCTGGAGGACGAAGCAGAGACATCGTCCGGGGCTGGAGTTCCTGGTCTCGACAGGGCGGAAGCACGGCCCGCGGACCAGTTCGCCGAACGCCGGATGCCTACCCCTGCGGAGCTCACCGCCGCCGCGCCCGACACACCGGTCTTCGTCCTGCACCTCTACCAGTCCGCGATCCTCAACCGGGCCGCCGTGCACGCCGGCGGGTTCACCCGGGACACCCCCGACCCGAAGGGCGGGCAGATCGTCCGCGACCGGACCGGCGAGCCCACGGCATGCTTCTCGCCGCCCCCAGCGCGCTGATCCTCTACTCCTCCCTCGCCAAGGCGCCCGCCCTCGACGAGGCCGACAAGAAGGTCTCCACCCGCCACTTCCTGCGCGAGCTGAACCGCTTCGGGCTGACCTCGGGCGTCGACGCCGCGGGAGGGTTCCAGAGCTTCCCGGAGAACTACGCCACCGTCACCGAGCTGGCCCGGGCCGGCGAGCTCAGCGTACGGATCGGCTATCACCTGTTCCCGCAGACCGCCGGCCAGGAACTCGCGGACCTGCGCCGCTGGACCGAGACCGTACGACCGGGCGACGGCGACGAGTGGTTGCGGCTCAACGGCGCCGGAGAACCTGACCTGGGCCGCCGCGGACTTCGAGAACTTCTCCGAGCCCCGGCCCGAGCTCGCTGCCGGCTACGAGAACGAGTTCGAGCAGGCGGTCCGGCTACCGGGGCTATTCGCAGTGCACCGGGCTTCAGCCCGGTGGTGAAGCGAATCTTTGGCCTGCTCTGACCTCGGCTGTGTGCACGGATCCGCACTGTTCACGCTGACCAGAGTCAGAGCGGCCGGTTCTGCTGCTCGATGTACTGCTTGACGATGCTGAGCAGTGCGCCGCCGACGGACCCGGCGAAGTACGAGCCGGACCACAGGCGCTGTGCGCGCCAGTAGTGGCGGACGAGGTCGGGGAACTCCTGGCGGAGCTTGCGCGAGGACACGCCCTTGAGGGAGTTCACCAGTTTCGAGACGGCGACCTTCGGCGGGAAGTTCACGAGGAGGTGGACGTGGTTGGCCTCGCCGTTGAACTCCACCACGCCAGGCCGATCTGCTGGCCGAGGCCGTCGCCGAGTCCGAGCAGCACCGTCACTGGCGCGTCGCCCGCGGGTCGGCTCCCGCGGAGCCGACGCCGGCTTCCGACCCGTGCTTCGTGCTGTGACGCGACACCGTGAACCCCCACAGCACTTCCCCCGCAGCCTTCACGGCCTTCGCGGCATTCCACCCCGTCCCATCCCACTGATCACCGAGAGGAACCTTTGATGACCGACTTCGTGCTCGACGTCGACTCCGTGCAGGCCGCTCCGAGCCCGGACCTGCTCACCCCCGACAACGCGATGATGCTGTTCGTCGACCACCAGCCGCAGATGTTCTTCGGCGCCGGCAGCACCGACCGGGTCGCCGTCGTCAACGCCACCGTCGGACTGGCCAAGGCCGCCAGGGTCTTCGACGTGCCCGTCGTACTGTCCACCGTCGCCGCCGAGTCCTTCTCCAGACCGATCCTGCCGCAGCTGCGCGCGGTCTTCCCCGAGCAGAACATAGTCGACCGGACCAGCATGAACGCATGGGAGGAACCAGCGCTGGTCGACGCCGTGAAGGCCACCGGACGCAGCAAGATCATCCTGTCCGGCCTGTGGACCGAGGTCTGCCTGGTCGTGCCCGCCCCCTCCGCCCTCAACCAGGGCTACGAGGTCTACGTCGTCGCCGACGCCTCCGCTGGAGTCACCCCGGCCGCCCACGAGCACGCCATGCAGCGGATGACCACGGCCGGCGTTGTGCCCGTGACCTGGCTCCAGGTCCTGTTGGAACTCCAGCGCGACTGGGCGCGCACCGAGACGTACGCCGCGACGACAGACGTAGTCAAGGAGCACGGCGGCGCCTACGGCCTGGGCGTGTTCTACGCCCACTCCATGATCGACCCGAGCGCGGCAGGCTGAGCGGAGCCGACATGGATACCGGTCTACTGATTCTCCGCCTCGTAGGGGGCCTACTGATCGCCGGACACGGCGTACAGAAGGTCAGCTTCCGCCTGGGCGGCGGCGGTCTGGCCGGCGGCACAGAGGAGTTCCGGCACGACGGCTTCCGCGGCGGGGGCACGGCCGCCGTGCCGCCGAACTGTCGACGGCCCCCACGGCTCCCCGTGGACCGCGGAGACCGCCGCCCACGGGAGCCGGACGGATCGACGCCGACGATCCGTCCGAGTGCACGGTGTTCGCCGACGCCTCCGGCTGGAAACCTGGTCACCGAGCGCCTCCAGATACGAGCACCCGTGGCGATGCACATCGCCCCCCTTCTGTACGTCCTGTACATTTTTCACAGAACCTTGTGCAGGCTCTCATGCAGACCCGGAGGAAAGGCATCGCCATGCTGTTGCGTCCCACCGCCCGTTATGTACTGCCCGAGTTCACCGAGCGCACGGCCAACGGGACCCGCACCCTCGATCCGTACTCCAAGCTGCTCGCCGAACGAATCGTCTTCCTCGGCACCCGGGTCGACGACGCCGCGGCAACCGACCTGATCGCCCAGTTCATGTACCTGGAACACGACGCCCCGGACCGGCCCATCTCGCTCTACATCAACTCCCCCGGCGGCTCGTTCGGTGCCATGTCCGCGATCTACGACACGATGCAGTACCTCACCTGCGAGGTTGAGACCTACTGCCTCGGCCAGGCCGGTTCCTGCGCGTCCGCACTGCTCGCCGCGGGCGCTCCCGGCCGGCGGCACGCGCTGCCCGGCGCCAGGGTCGTCGTACAGCAGCCCGAGCTCACCGAGCCGGTTCGGGGCCAGCCGTCCGATCTGGAGATCGAGGCACAGGAATTGGAACGGGTCCGCGAAATGATCACCACACTCTTGGCCCGTCACACGGGCCGCAGCGCCGAGCAGATCGCCACCGACACCGAACGCGACCTTATTCTCGACGCGGCGGGAGCCAAGGCGTACGGTCTGGTGGACCACATCATGGAGAACCGGAAATCGTCACTCCCGCCGCAGAACGCGAGGTGAACGCCCGGTGCAGCCACCAGAGTTGCCGACACTGCCCGCGCTGACGCGCGCCGAGGGGGAGTTCATCGACTGCTACCTCGAAGTCCTCGACCAGCTGGGCCGGATCAACCCGGCCCGCGGCAGCGACACCTACGGCGCACTGCGCGCCGCACAGGCGCTGGCCTCACGGGCGGGCGCGCTGCGGGACGCACTCGCGTTGATGCATGAGCGCGGCGAAGCACAGATCCACGCCGCCACCCTGGCGCGTGCGCTGCGCGTGCTGGACGGGGAACGGCGGGCCGGACGCCTCACCCTGCCTCCCCCTCAGGCGAGTTGATCAGCCTTTTTCGCCTCCATCCCTGACCGAGTCCGCCAACTCCCCCTGCCTTCATCCCGACGGGCTTCGCTCAACTCCCCTGCGCGACACGCCCGGCAGGCAAATCGAAATTCCTCGCTCGTTCGGCGTAGAAATTCCCCCTCGCGGGGGACATCTCCACTTGCACTCTTCCGCGAGAACAGTGAACCGGAATTCGTCGTTTCGCCCCTGGTACGAGACCGGTCCGAGCGACCGGCACGGCTTTTCGAAATCACCATTCCCACCCGAACGGGTCAGCCGTCAGGAGCCTCGCATATCGCCGTTTACCCTCAGAAATCAGGCATTCGGTGAGTCAAGATCCCTGGGACGACAAGCCCCCGCCACCGCGGCGGGGCGGTCCGGGCGGACGCCGAGTCCTGCCGCCGTCCGGATGCCTGGTCGACAGAAGTGGATCGGCAGGAGTGGAGGACCCGAGCACAACGGGTCGACCGGAACACCGGTCGACCCTCGGGGTGAAGCCGCCCAGGGCGTGTTCCGAAAGTCCCGTCTGGCCGGGGGCGGACGACGCTACTTTCGAAACACGCCCTGGGCGGCCGGGCAACTTCGCCAGCCCGAACCCGACAGGTCATCCTTCACAGGCGGCTGACGAAGGGTTGCGCATGACTGCGCAGGTTCATGTCCCGTCTCTGCTCGCCCGGGCCGGCACGGCCTCGGTTCTGACACTGGCCGCCGTCGGCGGCACCATGCTCGCCCCGGGCGCCACGCCCCAGGCCCAGGCAGCCACTCTCTCGATGAAGGCGCTCAACGTCGCCGCGTCGAAGAAGGGCTCACCGTACGGGTGGGGGGCCACCGGCCCCAACCGCTTCGACTGCTCGGGTCTGACCGTCTTTTCGTTCAAGAAGGCGGGCAAGAAGCTCCCGCGCACGGCCCAGCAGCAGTACAACAAGACCCGCCATATCCGGGCCTCGCAACGACGACGCGGTGACCTGGTCTTCTTCCATTACGGCCGCAGTATCTACCACGTGGGGATCTACGCCGGTAAGGGCAAGATCTGGCACTCGCCGAGGACTGGTGCCGTGGTCCGGCTGGAGAAGATCTGGACGAAGAGCGTCTATTACGGGCAGGTCCGCTGATGCCTGTCCGGCGGATCACGCCCGCGACCCCGGCCGCGATCCGCCGGACACGCCCTCGTCGATGCCGCTGCCCCGCTTGTCAGTCAGTGTGGCAAAGGGCCGGACACCGGCCCCGGTGCGGTGAGCCTCGCGCCGCTGCGCCGTCCGGAGACGGGCGGCTGGCCGCACGGGACTCCAAGGATGTGTCCAGGCCACCATCGCGGTCCTCCGCGGCGGCCTGGACATCTTTCGTCCCGGGCCTGCACCGGGATCCGGTCAGCTGACGGGAGCGGTGCGTCGCACGATCGCCACGGCGGTGGCGATCTGGGCCTGGGTCAGATCGGCTCGCGCGGTCAGTCGCAGCCGGGAGACACCGTCCGGCACCGATGGCGGCCGGAAGCATCCCACCGCGATTCCCGCGGTTCGGCAGTCGGCCGCCCAGCGCACTGCCGCGTCCGCCGAGGGTGCCCGCACCGAGACCACGGCAGCGTCGGGGCGAACGGCGGTCAGACCGGCCTCGGTCAGCTGCTCGTACAGATCGGTGGCGGCCGCACGGACTCTGCCGGCGCGTTCCGGCTCACGGCGGAGCAGCCGCAGGCTCCCCAGAGCGGCGCCCGCCGCGGCCGGTGCGAGGCCTGTGTCGAAGATGAACGGACGGGCCGCGTTGACCAGATGTTCGATGGCCCGGGCCGGTCCGAGGACCGCTCCGCCCTGACTGCCCAGGGACTTGGAGAGGGTGAGCGTGGTGACGATTCCCTCGCCGCCCGCGAGACCGGCGGCGGCGAGCGCACCCCGGCCACCTGCGCCCAGCACACCGAGGCCGTGCGCGTCGTCGACGAGCAGTGCGGCGCCCTCCATCCGGCAGGCGTCGGCCAGTTCGGGCAGCGGCGCGGCATCGCCGTCGACCGAGAAGACCGAGTCCGTGACCGCCAGCGCGCGTCCCTCGTGTTTCTGCAGGGCCTTGCGTACGGCATCGGGTTCGGCATGCGGCACGACGGCGGTCTCGGCCCGGGAAAGTCGGCAACCGTCCACGATCGAGGCGTGGTTGCCGGCGTCGGAGACGATCAGCGAGCCGCGACCGGTGAGCGCGGTGAGGGCGGCGAGATTTGCCGCGTAGCCCGATGACAGCACCAGGGCCGCCTCGAAACCGCAGAAGTCAGCCAGTTCGCGTTCGAGTTCGGCGTGCAGTGCGGTGGAGCCGGTGACGAGGCGTGAACCGGTCGCCCCCGCGCCCCACCGGTGCGCGGCCTCGGCCGCGGCAGCGGTGATCTCGGGGTGCCGGGCCAGGCCCAGATAGTCGTTGCTCGCAAGGTCCAGAAGTTCTGGTTCGGCGGGCCGGGGGCGGAGCGTGCGGACGAGTCCGGCGTCCGCGCGGCGGCGCGCCTCGTCATCGATCCAGTCGAACGGAGCGAAGGACATGAGCGGTCCCTTTTGTAGGCAGCTTACAGAGACTAGCCGGGGGCGCAGCAGGTCATGGTGTGGCAATACACACACCCTTCGACGAGCTCTGTTGTCCGGTTCCTCCTTGGCTGCGGGCCACGCCTTAGGCGAGGATCAACGTCATGGACCTCCTGAACACGCTGGTGGACAAGGGGCTGCGGCGCGAGCTGCCGACCCGCGAAGAAGCACTCGCCGTACTGGCGACCTCGGACGACGATCTGCTCGAAGTGGTGGCCGCGGCCGGAAGGGTGCGCCGTCAGTGGTTCGGGCGGCGCGTGAAGCTCAACTATCTGGTCAATCTGAAGTCCGGGCTCTGCCCCGAGGACTGCTCGTACTGCTCGCAGCGGCTCGGGTCGAAAGCCGAGATCCTCAAGTACACCTGGCTGAAACCGGACGAGGCGTCGAAGGCCGCCGCCGCCGGGGTGGCGGGCGGCGCCAAGCGGGTGTGTCTGGTGGCGAGCGGTCGCGGTCCGACGGACAGGGATGTCGACCGGGTGTCGGAGACCATCGAGGCGATCAAGGAGCGGCACGAGGGCATCGAAGTGTGCGCCTGCCTCGGTCTGCTCTCCGACGGACAGGCCGACCGGCTGCGGTCGGCGGGCGCCGACGCGTACAACCACAACCTCAACACGTCCGAGGAGACGTATGGGGACATCACCACCACCCACACCTATGCGGACCGGGTGGAGACCGTGCAGCAGGCTCAGGCCGCCGGGCTCTCGGCGTGCTCCGGGCTGATCGCCGGGATGGGTGAGAGCGACGCCGATCTGGTCGATGTCGTCTTCTCGCTGCGCGAGCTGGACCCGGACTCGGTGCCGGTGAACTTCCTGATTCCGTTCGAGGGCACCCCGCTGGCCAAGGAGTGGAACCTCACCCCGCAGCGGTGTCTGCGCATTCTGGCGATGGTCCGATTCGTCTGCCCGGATGTGGAGGTGCGGCTCGCGGGCGGGCGTGAGGTGCATCTGCGCTCGATGCAGCCGCTGGCCCTGCACCTGGTCAACTCGATCTTCCTGGGCGACTACCTGACCAGTGAGGGACAGGCGGGGCAGGCGGATCTGGACATGATCGCGGACGCCGGTTTCGAGGTGGAGGGAGCGGGGACGACGACGCTGCCTGCGCACCGTGCGCGGGAAGGTGGCGGCTGCGGTTCGCACGACGGCGGGTGCGCACCCTGTGGCGACGCGCCCGCGGAAGCCGCTGCCGGGCCCAGCGAGATCCCGGCTGCCCGCCAGGATCTGGTGGCGGTCCGCCGTCGCGGCGCAGGTACGGATCTCGCCCCCAATGCCTGAGGCCCTTTCCCCGGCCGAGCTGCGGTTCCTGGACCGGGCCCACGTCTGGCATCCGTACGGCCCGATGCCGGGGCGTCAGGAGCCGCTGCTCGTGGAGTCCGCGTCCGGAGTACGGCTCCGGCTGGCCGAACCGGCCCACGGACAGCACGAGTTGGTCGACGGCATGTCGTCCTGGTGGTCGGCGGTGCACGGCTACAACCACCCGGTGCTCAATGAGGCGGCACGCGGTCAGCTGGACCGGATGAGTCATGTGATGTTCGGCGGGCTCACCCATGAGCCCGCCGTGCAGCTGGCAACCCGGCTGGTCGAGATCACCCCGGAGCCGCTGCAGCATGTCTTCCTCGCCGACTCCGGGTCGGTGTCGGTCGAGGTCGCGGTGAAGATGTGTCTGCAGTACTGGCGCTCGGCCGGGCGGCCGGCCAAGCAGCGGCTGCTGACCTGGCGCGGCGGCTATCACGGGGACACCTGGCACCCGATGTCGGTGTGCGACCCCGAGGGTGGCATGCATGAGTTGTGGTCGGGCGTGCTGCCCCGGCAGATCTTCGCGGACGAGCCGCCGGCCGGCTTCGACGCGGAGCCGGATGCCGCGTACGTACAACACCTGTGGGGACTGATCGCGGAGCACGCCGACCGGCTGGCCGCGGTGATCGTGGAACCGGTGGTGCAGGGCGCGGGCGGGATGCGGTTCCACTCCTCCGCCTATCTGCGGGTGCTGCGCGAGGCATGCGATGCGCATGACGTGCTGCTGGTGTTCGACGAGATCGCCACGGGTTTCGGCCGTACAGGGAAGCTGTTCGCCGCGGAGCATTCGGGGATCTCGCCCGACGTCATGTGCGTGGGCAAGGCGCTGACCGGCGGGTATCTGACGATGGCGGCGACGCTGTGCACCTCGCGAGTGGCGGAGGGCATCTCGCGCGGCGAGGTGCCGGTGCTGGCGCACGGGCCTACGTTCATGGGCAATCCGCTCGCCTGCGCTGTGGCATGCGCCTCCATCGACCTGCTGCTCGGCCAGAACTGGGAGAAGGAGGTCGAGCGGATCGGCGGCGGGCTGCGGGACGGTCTCGCCCCGGCTGCGGAGCTGCCCGGGGTTCGGGATGTGCGGGTGCTGGGCGCGATCGGTGTCGTACAGCTCGATCACGAGGTGGACATGGAGCCCGCGACCCAGGCGGCGGTACGGGAGGGTGTGTGGCTGCGTCCGTTCCGCGATCTCGTCTACACGATGCCGCCGTATGTGACCGGTGACGAGGATGTGGCGCGGATCTGCCGCGCCGTGTGCGCGGCTGCGCGGGAGGGCTGAGATGACGGTTCTGGTGGTGACGGGTACGGGCACGGAGATCGGCAAGACGGTCGTGACCGCGGCTGTGGCGGCGGCGTGCCGGGATCGCAGCGTCGCGGTGCTCAAGCCCGCTCAGACGGGGCTGGCTCCCGGCGAGCCCGGCGATGCCGCCGAGGTCGCGCGGTTGGCGGGGGGCCATGTGACCGCGGTCGAACTGGCCCGGTTCCCTGAGCCGTTGGCACCTGCCACGGCCGCCCGCCGGGCCGGTCTCCCGCCGGTACGGCCGTACGAGATCGCCGAGGCGGCCGAGAAGCTGGCGACCGGACACGATCTGGTGCTGGTCGAGGGTGCGGGCGGACTGCTCGTACGGTTCGACGACGACGGCGCGACCCTGGCAGACGCGGCACGACTGCTGGGCGTACCGGTCCTGGTCGTGGCCCCGGCCGGACTGGGCACGCTCAATGCCACCGCGCTGACCTCGGAGGCCTTGCGTGCCCGGGGGCTGGAGTGCCTCGGTGTGGTGGTGGGCAGCATGCCCGCCGAGCCGGACCTCGCGGCGCGCTGCAATCTGGAGGACCTTCCGGTGGCTGCTGGCGCCCCGCTGCTGGGTGCGGTGCCGGCCGGTGCGGGAACGCTGGCGCCGGCCGACTTCCGTGCACGGGCCGGGAGTTGGCTGGCTGCGCAACTGGGTGGGAATCGGCCGGCCGATTGAGCCTCTGAGTCGCGCGTGACGGGGGAGAATCGAAGTAGCCGTACCTTTCCGGTCGAGCGTCGTGTCGAGGAGGTCCGTCATGCGTCTGCGCAGCACGAAGATCCCGGAGGACACGGTGCACCACCCCGTCTTCGCCCGGTTCTACGCCCGGATGAGCGTGGCCGCGGAGACCGGGGCGGGGCTGGCCGCAGTGCGCTCGGAGCTGCTGGCCGGTATGTCCGGCCGGGTCATCGAGATAGGTGCGGGCAACGGCCTGAACTTCGCGCACTACCCGCCCGCGGTGTCGGAGGTGGTGGCCATCGAACCCGAGTGCAGCCTGCGGCAGTTGGCGGTCCGGTCGGCGCTGCGTACCAGAATTCCGGTGGATGTGGTGCCGGGCACGGCGGAAGCCCTGCCGGTGAAGAGCGAGGCGTTCGACGGGGCCGTCACATCGCTGGTGCTGTGCACCGTACGGAATGTGGAACGTTCGCTCGCGGAAATCGCAAGGGTGCTGCGGCCCGGCGGCGAGCTGCGCTTCTTCGAGCATGTGCGGGCCGATGACCGGGCCATGGCAGCGACCCAGCGGGCGCTGGACCGTACGGTCTGGCCGCTGGTGACGGGCGGGTGCCACACGGCACGCGACACCCTGGCCGCCATCGAAAGGGCCGGTTTCATGGTGGAGACCTACCGCAGGGTCAGAATGCCCGACTGGGGAATCCGGCTGCCCACGTCCGCATGTGTGCTGGGTGTGGCGCGCCGGCCGACCGTGGTCGACTGACGTATTGGTCCGCCACCGTGTACCGGCGGTGTCACAGACTCCACTGGCGTAGTTCGTCGGCGATGCCCCGGACGTCCGACTTGCCCTCCTTCACCAGACGGGGCTGCCGAAGATCTCCAGCATGCAGTGGCCCCTCGGAAGTCGCTTTCGACAGCCACGTGCTCCCGCCCGAAGAGGTCCCCTGACCAGCCTCGCCTGACGCGCCGTCGACCTTGCGGTGTTAGAAAGGGCAATGTGGGTAAACGTTTCGGCCGATTCCGGAACGCACCGGTTCGGTCACTCACGGACAAACACCCTCGGAGCCTCGCCGGGCAGGTCTTCGCCCTGCAGGTGGCTGTGGTGGTGCTGCTCGTGGCTGCCGCGGTGCTGGCGCTCTTGCTGCAGTCCCGGCACGCCAGCAACGCGGAGGCGAGAAACCGTTCGATTGCCGTCGCAGAGACGTTCGCGCACTCACCGGGCACCCTGACCGCACTGAAGGCACCCGATCCCTCCAAGGTGCTCCAGCCCCTCACCGAGGCGACGCGGAAAGCGAGCGGCGTCGACTTCATCGTGGTGATGAATACGAAGGGGATCCGCTACACGCATCCCCAGCCGAAGCAGATCGGGAAGAAGTTCGTCGGCGTCATCGGGCCATCGCTGGCCGGCCAGGTGTACACCGAGACCGTCAACGGCCCGCTCGGCCGGGAGGAGCAGGCGACCGTCCCCGTCTTCGATCACCAGCACAAGGTCGTGGGCCTGGTGTCTGCGGGCATGAGGGTCAATAACGTGACCAGCGTGGTGTCCCGGCAGATTCCGATCATCCTCGGCGCTGGAGCGGCAGCGCTCGCCATGGCCACGGCCGGGACGGCGCTGGTGACCAGGCGGCTGCAGCGGCAGACCCACCGCTTGGGTCCCGCCGAGATGACTCGCATGTACGAGCATCACGACGCAGTACTGCACGCCGTACGCGAAGGCGTGCTCATCGTCGGCAACGACGGTCGGCTGCTACTGGCGAACGACGAGGCCAGACGGCTTCTGGATCTGCCGCACGACGCCGAGGGGCAGCACATCTCGGACCTGTCCGGCCTTGATCCCGGCACGGTGGAGCTGCTGACCTCGGGCCGCGCGGCTACGGACGAGGTGCACCTTGCGGGAGACAGGTTGCTCGCGGTGAACCAGCGGCCCACGGATCGTCACGGTGGCCCAAAGGGGACGGTCGCGACCTTGCGTGACTCCACAGAGCTGCGAGCGCTGTCCGGAAAGGCGGAGGTCGCCCGCCAGCGGCTGAGACTGCTGTACGACGCCGGGCTCGGCATCGGTACCACCCTGGACGTCGTGAGTACGGCCGACGAACTGGCGAAGGTCGCGGTCCCCCGGCTGGCCGACTTCGCCACAGTCGATCTGGCCGACCCGGTCCTGCACGGGGACGAGCCGACCAGTACGGGCGCGGACATGCGCCGCACCGCCATCCAGGGCATCCGGGACGACCATCCCCTCTATGAACGCGGCCGCCTGATCGACTTCCTCCCCTCGACTCCGCAGGCACAGGCCTTCAGCAGCGGCCGGGCGGAGCTGGTGCCCGACCTGTCCGCCGCACCGGGCTGGCTTGCCCAGGATCCGGAGCGGGCACACAGGATCGTCCAGTACGGCATCCATTCGCTCATCACGGTGCCCCTCCAGGCCCGGGGTGTCATCCTGGGCATGGCCAACTTCTGGCGCTCGGAGAAGCCCCAGCCGTTCGAGGAGGACGACCTGTCCCTGGCCGAAGAACTGGTCACCCGGGCGGCGGTCAGCATCGACAACGCCCGCCGCTACACCCGCGAGCACGCCATGGCCGTGACTCTGCAGCGCAGCCTGCTCCCGCGGGCCCTGCCCGAGCAGAGCGCCCTCGAGGTCGCCCATCGATACCTGCCCGCGCTCTCCGGGGTGAGCGGCGACTGGTTCGATGTGATTCCGCTCCCTGGCAGTCGGGTGGCGCTGGTCGTCGGGGATGTCGTAGGCCACGGCCTGCACGCAGCCGCCACAATGGGACGGTTGCGGACGGCCGTGCACAACTTCTCCACACTCGATCTGCCGCCCGACGAGATCCTCGGCCACCTCGACGACCTGGTCGGGCGCATCGACCAGGAGGAGGTGGAGACGGCCGCCGGTGCGCTGGTCACGGGCGCCACCTGCCTGTACGCGATCTACGATCCCGTCTCCCGGCACTGCGCCATGGTGCGGGCCGGGCATCCCATGCCCGCCCTGGTCCAGCCCGACGGCAGTGTGTCGTTCGCCGATCTGCCGGCCGGGCCGCCACTGGGCCTGGGCGGCATGCCGTTCGAGACCGCGGAACTGGAGCTGGCAGAGGGCACGCAACTCGTCCTCTATACCGACGGGCTCATCGAGGACCGCACCCGGGACATCGACGTGGGGATGGAGCTGCTGCGTCAGGCGCTGGCGTCCCATCCCGACCGGTCGCCGGAGCAGAGCTGCCAGGCAGTGCTCGACGAGCTCCTGCCCGATCGGCCGAAGGACGATGTGGCGCTGCTCATCGCCCGCACACGGGCGATCCCTCCCGACCACGTCGCCGACTGGGACGTGCCGTTCGATCCCGCCGCTGTGGCGGGGATGCGCGCCACCGTGACAGAGAAGCTCGACGACTGGGGTCTGTCCGAGCTTGGGTTCGCCATGGAGCTGGTGCTCAGTGAGCTGATCACCAACGCCATCCGTCACGGTTCCCCACCGGTCACGATACGTCTGCTGCACGACCGCACCCTGACCTGCGAGGTGGCCGACAGCAGCAGCACCTCGCCCCATCTGCGGTATGCCGCCGCGATGGATGAAGGAGGCCGCGGCCTGTTCCTCGTCGCGCAACTGGCCGAACGCTGGGGCACCCGCTATACCCCCCAGGGAAAGGTCATCTGGGCAGAACTGTCGCTGCCCCGACCCGACGGGAGCCTGGACGGCACAGCGTTCTTGAACATCCTTGACGCGGAACTCTGACGAACGGGCACATCACACGTGGGCTGCAGGTGGCTACCACCGCGAGGATCACTGGCGGCGTCGGGTAGAGCCACTCGCAGGCTGACGCGATCACCCGAAAGGGCGGACGACTTTGCTGATCCTTTACGATGGGTGGTCTCCTGACCGATCCTTCCGAAAGGTGTGAGCGTCCGCCCATGGGCGAGCCTCCCAGTAGAAACCGCGGACATCGAGCGATTCTCCTGCCCCTGCCCGATCATGGGACGGAGGTGAACCGATGACCGAAGTGCTTTTGCTGCTCGTGGCGGTATTGCTCTCGCTCGCCTGCGGCGGCTTCGTCGCGGCTGAATTCTCTCTGACGACCGTCGAGCGCGGTCAGCTCGAACGGGCTGTCGAGCAGGGTGAGCGCGGCGCGGCGAGCGCCATGAAGGCCGTACGCAGCCTCACCTTCCAGCTCTCCGGCGCACAGCTCGGCATCACCGTCACCAACCTGGTGGTCGGCATGCTCTCCGAACCGTCCATCGCGAAGCTGATCCGTGGTCCGGTGGAGGCCGTGGGCCTGCCCCCCAGCGTGGCGTCCCCGCTGGCCCTCGTCCTGGGAACCGCGCTGTCCACCGCATTCCTGATGGTCGTCGGCGAACTCGTCCCGAAGAACTGGGCGATCTCCTCCCCGCTCGCCGTAGCGAAGGCCGTGGCGCCCCCGCAGCGGGCCTTCACCGCCGTCTTCCGGCCGTTCATCAGCCACCTCAACAACACCGCGAACCGGATCGTGCGCCGCTTCGGCCTGGAACCGGCCGAGGAACTGGCCTCCGCCCGCAGCCCGCAGGAGCTGGTGGCGCTGGCCCGGCACTCGGCGAAGGCGGGCGCGCTGGAGGCGGACACCGCGGAACTGTTCGTCCGCACCCTCAACCTGGCGGAGCTCACGGCCGAGAACGTCATGACCCCGCGGGTGCAGGTCACCGCGCTCGAGGTACAGGCGACTGCCGAGGACGTCGCGAACGCCACCCGGGCGACCGGGCTGTCCCGCTTCCCCGTCTACCAGGGCAGCCTGGACACCGTCGTCGGCGTGGCACACATCAAGGACGTGCTGGCCATCCCGGCCGAGCAGCGGCCCCGTACACGCGTCTCGGAGATGCTGCGCGACCCGCTGCTCGTGCCGGAGACCCTCACCGTGGACCGGCTCCTGGACCGGCTGTCCGGCAAGCTCGCCATGGCCGTCGTCATCGACGAGTACGGCGGGACGGCCGGCGTCGTGACTCTGGAGGACATCGTCGAGGAGGTGGTCGGCGAAGTGCGCGACGAGCACGACCCGCACGAGACGCCGGAGCTGGCACCGGCGGGCGAGGACGCCGACGGACGGACCCTGTGGTCGGCCGACGGCGCCGCCCGCCTCGACCAGCTGAAGAGGATCGGACTGCGGGTGCCCGACGGGCCGTACGAGACACTCGCCGGGCTTGTCGCCACCGAAGTCGGCCGCATCCCCGCCGTCGGTGATTCGATCGAGCTGGCCGGCTGGCGGGTCGATGTGGTGGACGCCGCCGGGCGCCGTGCCGCACGGGCCCTGTTGCATGCGCCGCTGCCCGGCAACGACGAACAGACGCAGGACGCACGATGACCGCCGTACAGCTCTTCATCGGACTGATGACCCTGGTGGTCAACGCTTTCTTCGTTGCCGCGGAGTTCGCGCTGATCTCCGTACGCCGCAGCCAGATAGAGCCGGCGGCCGAGAACGGCAACCGGCGGGCGCGAAGCGTCATCTGGGGACTCGAACACGTATCCGCGCTGCTCGCGGCGGCGCAGCTGGGCATCACCCTCTGCACGCTGGTCCTCGGTATCGTCGCCGAACCGGCGATCGCGCATCTGCTGGAGCCCGTCTTCAACACGGTGGGTGTGCCGCAAGGACTGATCCATCCGATCTCTTTCGTGATCGCGTTGTCCGTGGCGACGTATCTGCACATGCTGCTCGGAGAAATGGTGCCGAAGAACGTCGCCCTGGCCGAGCCCGTACCGGCAGCGCTGCTGCTCGGACCGCCGCTGGTGACCCTTGCCAGGGCGCTGCGCCCGGTGATCTTCGCCATCAACGCCTTCGCCAACACGCTGCTGAAGCTCCTGCGGGTCGAGACCAAGGGCGAGGTGTCCGCCACGTTCTCCGACGATGAACTGGCCCGGCTGGTGAAGGACGCCGGGGACGCCGGGCTGGTCGACGACCGCGCGGCCGAGCGGCTGCACCACGCCCTTGAGCTGGGCCGTCGCCCGGTGCGGGATGTGGTGATGCCGGTGGAGCGCGTGGTGTACGCGAGGATCGGGACGACGCCGGAACAGCTGGAACAGCTCTCGTACGAGACCGGTTTCTCGCGTTTCCCGGTGATGGACAGCGAGAAGCGGATCCTGGGCTACCTCCACGTGAAGGACGCCCTGGACGCCGCACCACGCGATGTGCCGTTCCCCATGACGGCAATGCGGCCGATCGCCCGGGTGCGCGCCGCCACACCGCTCGACGACGCGCTGACCGCGCTGCGACGCAGCCGCACACATCTGGCGGCGGTTCTGGACGAGGACGATCGACTGGCCGGAATGGTCACGATGGAGGACGTGCTGCGCGAACTGGTGGGCCGACCGCAGGCTCGCTGATCGGTGAGGGCCGCTGGCCTGCGGCTGGCTCTGAACCGACCGAGCACGCGACCGTCGGCCGCGCACTGCCACGCTCGGTACCTGGCCGACGTCTTCTGGGAGAGATCGGACCCCACCGCGATACGATCCCATGGCCATGGAAATGAATGCCCCCTACACCAGTCTTGTCGCGGTCGGCGACTCATTCACCGAGGGCATGTCGGACCTGCTGCCCGACGGCTCGTACCGGGGGTGGGCCGATGTCCTCGCCGGACGGCTCGCGGCCCGTACCCCGGGATTCCGCTACGCGAATCTCGCCGTGCGGGGCAAACTGATCGGCCAGATCGTCGACGAGCAGGTTGATGCGGCAGCCGCCATGCAGGCCGATGTCATCACGCTCGTCGGCGGTCTCAACGACACACTGCGGCCCAAGTGCGACATGGGCATGGTCCGCGGACGACTCGAAGAGGCCGTGGAACGTCTCGCGCCCTCGTGCAGGAAGCTTGTGCTCATGCGCAGCCCCGGTCGCAACGGCCCGGTGATGGAACGCTTCCGTCCGCGGATGGAGGAGCTGTTCTCGCTGGTCGACGAGTTGGCGACCCGCCACGGAGCATCGGTCGTCGATCTGTACGGAGCCCCGGCCCTGGGCGATCCTCGCCTGTGGGACGTCGACCGGCTGCATCTGACGGCCGACGGGCACCGCAGGGTGGCGGAGGCGGTCTGGCAAACGCTGGGGCTGCCGCCGGAGAACGACTGGCGGACGCCGCTCCCGACCGCCGTACCTCCGAAATGGGCGATACGACGCGTCGACGACCTCCGCTTCGCCCGCCGTCACCTCATGCCGTGGATCGGCCGACGTCTGACCGGCCGCTCGTCCGGGGACGGGCGGACGGGCGCCCAGTACAGCGCCGAACTGGGGAGGGCGTTCTGGGTCACTCCCGAGGATGCCCGCGACCCCGGCCCGGTGGCGACGTGGCTCCAGGTGAATACGACCCCGCTCTCGTAGCAACCCACAAAACGGGCCGCGGCGCTGGCCTGCACAAACCGCCAGTAGAATCTGGACACGTGACTGCTGTGTCTGCGAAGCCTCGCATCCCCAATGTCCTGGCCGGCCGCTACGCCTCCACGGAGCTGGCCGTCCTCTGGTCCCCCGAGCAGAAGGTGAAGCTGGAACGCCAGCTGTGGCTGGCGGTGCTGCGCGCTCAGAAGGACCTCGGGATCGAGGTGCCGGACGCCGCCCTCACCGATTACGAACGTGTCGTCGACCAGGTCGACCTGGCCTCGATCGCCGAGCGCGAGAAGGTCACCCGTCACGACGTCAAGGCCCGGATCGAGGAGTTCAACGCCCTCGCCGGCCACGAGCAGGTCCACAAGGGCATGACCTCCCGTGACCTCACCGAGAACGTCGAACAGCTTCAGATCCGGCTCTCCCTGGAGCTGATGCGCGACCGCACGGTGGCCGTCCTGGCCCGGCTCGGCAAGCTGGCGGGCGAATACCGCGAGCTGGTCATGGCCGGCCGCTCCCACAATGTCGCCGCGCAGGCGACCACGCTCGGCAAGCGCTTCGCAACCGCGGCAGACGAACTCCTGGTTGCCTACGGGCGGCTTGAGGACCTACTGGGCCGCTACCCACTGCGGGGCATCAAGGGCCCCGTGGGCACGGCCCAGGACATGCTCGACCTGCTGGGCGGCGACGCCGGAAAGCTCGCCGAGCTGGAGCAGCGCATCGCCGGGCACCTCGGTTTCGCACAGGCCTTCACATCAGTCGGCCAGGTCTACCCGCGCTCGCTCGACTACGACGTGGTGACGGCACTGGTGCAGCTGGCAGCCGCGCCCTCGTCGGTCGCGAAGACGATCCGTCTGATGGCCGGGCACGAGCTGGTGACCGAGGGCTTCAAGCCGGGTCAGGTCGGCTCGTCCGCGATGCCGCACAAGATGAACACCCGCTCCTGCGAGCGCGTCAACGGCCTGATGGTCATCCTGCGCGGCTACGCGTCGATGACCGGCGAACTGGCCGGCGACCAGTGGAACGAGGGCGATGTGTCCTGCTCCGTGGTCCGCCGCGTGGCGCTCCCCGACGCGTTCTTCGCATTCGACGGTCTGCTGGAGACCTTCTTGACGGTGCTCGACGAGTTCGGGGCGTTCCCGGCCGTCGTCGCTCGTGAGCTGGACCGCTACCTGCCGTTCCTCGCCACGACCAAGGTCCTGATGGGTGCGGTGCGCGCCGGTGTCGGCCGTGAGGTCGCCCACGAGGCGATCAAGGAGAACGCGGTCGCCTCGGCCCTGGCCATGCGTGAGCAGGGCGCCGAGCGCAACGAGCTGCTCGACAAGCTGGCTGCCGACGAGCGCATCCCGCTGGACCGCGTACAGCTGGACGCACTGATGGCCGACAAGCTCTCCTTCACGGGAGCGGCGGGCGACCAGGTCACCGCGCTGATCTCCCGCATCGAGGAGATCACCAAGCAGCACCCCGAGGCCGCCGGATACACGCCGGGCTCCATCCTCTGACAACCGCCACCACAGCCGGATGGCACCCGAAGAGCCCCAGGCCGCCCGCGACAGCACCGTTTCCGATGTGGTCGCGGGCGGCCTGCGTGTGCTGTTCTGCGGGATCAACCCGAGCCTGATGACAGGGGCAACGGGCCACCACTTCGCCCACCCCGGCAACCGCTTCTGGCCGGTACTCCACCGGTCCGGCTTCACCCCTCGGCAGCTGAAGCCGGCAGAACAGACCGAACTGCTGCGCTACGGCCTGGGCATCACCAATGTGGTCGCCCGGGCCACCGCACGGGCGGACGAGCTGTCCACCGAGGAGTTCCGCGAGGGCGGACAGATCCTGGCAGCCAAGGTCGAGCAGCTGCAACCGATGTGGCTGGCAGTCGTGGGGGTCACTGCGTACCGCACCGCCTTCGGCAAACGAACCGCCCGGATCGGTCCGCAGGACCACACGATCGGCGGCGCCCGCGTCTGGGCCCTGCCCAACCCCAGCGGCCTCAACGCACATTGGACGATTCAAACCATGGCGGAGGAGTACGGACGCTTCCGCACCTCTGTCGAGTACGACGGCATCAGCACCACCGAAGGATCCTGACCCCCCGGCGCCTGTACGGCGGCTCGACGCCGATGGCCGTCCGGTCGTCGCTGTCGTTGTGTCCGTGGCAGCAGGCTGGTCCCTGACCCATCACGGCGAGCGGCGGCGGGGCCGTCGCGTCGGGTTGGTGACAGGGCCCGTCCGCACGAGGCGGATACCGAGCCGGACACAGCGGACGGCTCTCGCTTCCGTCTCAGCGGGCAGCAGCCTGCTCATGTCACGGCGGATCAATCTCCGTCACCACAACGCTCAACTCGCAACCGGGGCCTTCTTCCGCCAGGTAGAGCCCCATCGCAACCCATCGGTCCTCGATCTGCCAGAGCTGGAGGTACTCGCAGCCCGCAACCGTCTCGGCCCACGCCTCCGGAACCTCCTCACCCGCCATCATCCGCTCCTGCGCTGTCCACAGGCTGACCGTCTGCGGCTCGCCCCAGCGGCCGGTGAGCAGCGTCAGCAGCGCGTCATGCTCTGCGAGGCACTGGGTCCGGTGCTCCAGTCGCCCTACCTCGTCGTCCCAGTGCTCGATGTCCGCGTGCAAGGACGCTGTGTGATAGCCGGGCCCGCTGACTTCCGAGCCTGATCGTATGCGCTCCGCGGGAAATTTCCGGGTGCGCATCCCGTCGATGAGGCGGAGGTGATGTGCGGTGGTCATCGGATTCCTCCGTGGATACTCCGCCCTTCAGGGCGGAGAGGAAACGGACTCCTGCGGAGCAGGGCGAGGAGCGGAGTTTCGCCTCCGGGGCGAAAGGCCGTGCTGTGACCCGCAGATTTGACCTTAAATCGAAGCGTCTCTAGTTTGTGAGCGTGACCACGAGCTGTGTGAAGCGGGCGTTCAAGT
>NZ_JBEOYU010000056.1:0-36086 GCF_040297265.1 Streptomyces sp. NPDC001832 | reverse complement strand
CTCGTACTGGGCGTACGAGGACGATCCCGACAACGCGGCGAGCGTGCGTGCCAGGCGTCGCGGGGCAGGCGGGACTTTCGAAACACGCCCTAGACTTCGCCGAGTTTCTGCGCACGGTCCAGCCAAGGGCCGAACTCGCTTTCCAGGACCAGCCGGCCGAGTTTGCGGTACTCCTGGAGTACGGCCGAGACGATCTGCTCCATACCGAGCGGTCTCCCCGATTTCGCCGCTTGGTAGGCGGCGGTCACCGCGCAGGCGCGGATCGACCCTCCCGCCAGCTCGAAGCGTCCCGCGCAGAATTCCAGGTCGAGTTCCGCGTCGCGTGGGATCGCCGCCCCGAGGCAGCGGTCCCACAGGGCCAGTCGCTGCCGGCCGTCCGGCATGGGGAACTCCGCGATCACATCGAGGCGGCGGGTGAAAGCCTCGTCGAGATTGGCCCGCAGATTGGTGGTGAGCACCGCGATCCCGTCGAAGGACTCCATCCGCTGCAGCAGGTAGGCCGATTCCACGTTGGCATGGCGGTCGTGCGCGTCCTTGACCTGTGAGCGCTTCCCGAAGATGGCGTCCGCCTCGTCGAACAGCAGGATGCCGTTGACGTCGGACGCCTCGACGAAGATCCTTTCGAGATTCTTCTCGGTCTCACCGATGTACTTGTCCACCACGGTGGACAGATCCACGACGTAGAGCTCCATGCCGAGCTCCGAAGCCACCACCTCGGCGGACATGGTCTTGCCCGTGCCGGACTCACCGGCGAACAATGCGATGACCCCCCGCCCCCGGCCGCCACCCGGCCGCATCCGCCACTGCCCGAGCACCTGCTCGCGGTGGCATGCGCGCAGGGCCAGTTCGGACAACTGGCGACGGGTTGCGGAAGGCAGCACGAGGTCGTCCCAGCCGACCGCGGGCTCGATGCGACGGGCGAGCCGTTCGAGCCCCGCGCCGTTTTGTGCCCGGACCGCCGTACGCAGGTCCTGGGCGTCGACTGGACGCTCCTCCAGAACAGCCAGCCGGGAGGCGACGGTGGCGGCCTTGCGTACCTGCTCGGAGTCGAGCCGGTAGGAGACCGCGGCCTCCATGAGGCGCTCGTCGGCTGTCACGTTCCCGGCGTGCGACCCGACAGCGGCGTCGGCCTCGGCGAGCGCCCGACGCCACTGCCGCGCCACGCCTGCGGGACCGAGGGGCAGGACGCGGACCGGAACCGGGCTCTCCCCGGACCACAGGGGATCCCAGTTCTTCTTTCCGTACACGATCAGGGGCGCACCGCTGACCGCCTCGCAAAGGCCACTGAGCAGCCGGGCTCCCTCGGGCCGCTCGGGGGTGAGTGCTTCGAGTGGTCCGAGGACGAGACCGCCGCCACTCAGCCGGGCCTCGGTCGCCAGGGTCCGCGCGAGCTCCACCGGCTCGGGGGCGGTGGCGAGTGCCGCGACGTCGACCACCAATGGACGGCGCCCAGCGGCGAGAAGCGCCTCGACCGCAAGTCCGCCGGGGTCGCCTCCCCGGTCGAGCAGATGCACCAAGCCGTTGCCCGTGGCCAGTGCCGCTGCTACCCGCAGGGCCTGCGGGCCCGTGTCCGGCTCCGCCCCGGGCCCGGCCACCCGGACGAGGCCGCGCAGCCTCCCGTCGGGCTCGTCGTCGCCGAGCAGGTACGCGGTGATCCGGTCGGGTACGCGCAGCACCCGCGAAAGCAGCGGACGGTCGGCCTCCAGAACCTCCAGCAGACCGCCCGCGACCAGCGGGGCGGACGGAGAGAACCGGAAGCGGCCGGAGCCCGCAGCGGGCAACCCGCAGAGTTCAAGTGCCAGGCCGATGGTTGGCCTTCGCCGGCCGAGGTCGTCGTTGAGGTAGCCGTAGAGCCGCTCGAATCGGAGGTCGATGTCCGGTGCCATCGCGACCAGCAGAAGTTCGACGTCCAGCGGTGCCAGACCGAAGTTCTCGGCGAGCTGCCCGATCCGGCTCCCGGGCGGGGAGTCCGGCACAGGGCCGGAACCATGGGCCGGTACGGGGGCGAACGCGTCACGGGACTCCAGGACCCGCTCGACCGCCTCCGGGGTGAGGTACTGCCCCCGGTACGGATCGTCCGGTTCCGGGTCGGCGGCCCGCCGGGCCGCCACGGCGCGCCTGACCCGCTCCTCGACGTGTCTCAACCGCTCCCAGAGGTTCTCGACGGCCGCCGCCGGTGTGCCGGGCCGTTCATGAACGGCGGGACTTTCTTGTGCTGTGGTCATCGAGCCGCACTCCCGCGCCTGCGCCGTCCGGGCGGCAACTGCTGTTCACGTTCCGGGGCGAAGCCCTGACCGCCGGGGTCCGCCGCCCCGCCGTAGCGCAGCCGGCGCCCCGGCCCCGTCCCGTCGCCGTCCCGTGCGGGTGCGGCCTGCACCACCAGCCCTTCGGTGACCGGCGGGCCGGCGGAAGTCCGTTCGCCGGCCAGCGGTGCCCACACACGCAGGTCGATCGCGGCCTTGAGCTCACCGCCGAGCGCGGACCACACGTCCACGGTGGACGGCCGGTCGGTCCCCAGGCACGCCGCCTCGATCTCCACGGTCAGCCCGAGTTCGGCGAGGCTGCCTGTGTGCATCCGGGCGGGCAGCACGTCCCAGCGTACGAGGCAGCGCAACACCTCGGAGAGCAAGCGGTGTTCGTCCTGCGGACGATTGGTCCAGGCGCTCACCAGATAGGTCAGCTCGAACCAGCGGGGTGGGGTCCGCCGGCCGGTGACCACTCCTCGGTCGTCGTACTCCTCAGCCGTGCCGGTACGGCGGCGGGCCACATCCTCACGAATGCCGTGGAGGAAGACACTGACCGTGGGGGCGTTGCGGCGCGCGGACCACTCCTTCGTCGGTGCGTCGAAGACCAGGTCGACACCACTCTCCTGGATGCCGGCGTCGACCAGTAACAAGCGAATCCCCTCGTCGACTTCGTGGATCACCTGCGCCCCACCTCGTCCGGCGGGACGATGGTGCCACTGACCACCAGGAAGCGTGTCGTGACCGGGCTGAACCCCGGTCCCTCGGCGGTGATGGTGCGTGGCCCTGTCCGGTCCTTCACCAGAACCAGCAGCTGCGCGATGAACGTACGGTCCCCGCGCGGGATGGCGGGCGGTGCGGTTGCCGTGATCCCGGGCTTCCAGGTGAGCTTCACCGGTGCTCCGGGCGGGAAGTCCTTGCCCCGCACGGAGGTGACGAACCCCGGTTTGCCGACGGCGGGCACCGCGACGATACGCGGCTGGAGGATACGCAGCGGGATCCTGGAGACGTTGTCGCCGGTGTCGGCGTCGGTACCGGTTGTGGTCAGTGTTCCGGTGATGGTCGTCCTCAGCGCCCGGTCCGGCGAGAGCACGACGCGGACGACCGCACTGGCCCCCGGCGCCAGGTCCGGCAGCGTGCACACTCTGGCGGCGCAGCCCGCCGGAAGCGGGCCCGCCGGGATCCGTGCGGGCAGTCCGAGCCTCAGCCGCAGGCCGGTGGCGAGCGCGTTGCGGCCGTTGCGCACGGTGTATGTCACCACCACCCGGCCGCCGACGTAGCCGGGGCTGGGCTGCGTCCGCACCACAACGCCGGGCCCGGCCTCGGGTTCGGGCGGCAGGGGGACAGGAGGCCGGGGCGGCGTGGGCGCCGAGGTCGAAGGAGGCGGGGTGGGCGTGGGGGAGGGGGTAGGCGTCGGCGGCATGTCCTGGACCGGAACGATCGTGCCGGCGGCGTTGTCCGTGGGGTTCGGGTCGATTACGGCTCCGGTGACCGACCAGCCGATCTGCTGGTCCCCCGTCGTCACGCCTGTCAGCCGAGCGGTGACATCCACGCTGGTTCCGGGCCGGAGCACGCCCAGGTCGCATTGCGGCGACCCGGTGGCGCAGGTCCCGGCCGGGGTAGTGAGCTCATCCAGGCGCACGCCGGGCGGGGTGTCGACGGTGAACGTGGTGCCGGGCGATGGCGCGGGGCCCCGGTTGGTGACGGTGACCGTCACCGATACGGAGGAACCGGCCTCCACCGCGGGCCCGGTGGGCGGTGCTGCCACCGACAGGTCGACCGACTGCTGGAAGGCGGGCTCCTTCTGCCGGCCGGTGAGGCCGTTGTCGAACGGTGTCCGCCTCCCGGTGGCGAGGTCGAGTACGGACAGTTGCTCCGGGGAGTTCGGCGCGAGGGCCCTGCGCGAGCTCAGCACCAGCCGTCCGGCGTCCGGTGACCAGGCCACGTCGCGGGGCTGGAAGGGACCGGTCTGCGAGGTATCGGGAATGACTTGGCGGCACGCGTCGGGGTTGTCCTGCTGGACGGACGGAAGTACGACCCGGCACTCGCCACCGGTCAGCGAGGTCACGAGAATTCCGGCGCGCTCGTTGACCCGGCCGCCGCCGTCCTTGCGATTGAAGGCGAGCCTGCCGCCGTCGGGGGAGAACGCGGGGCTGTCGTCGATCACCTTGCACTCACCGGGGCAGATGGTGACGCTGAGGTCCCGCTGCTGGTCGAGCGCCTCTACCGGCACGGTCCAGACGTGCTTGATACCGCCGAGGCCCCGGATCACATGGTTGCGGGTGAATGCGAGGGTGGTTCCGTCCGACGACCAGGTCGGCTGTGCGTCGCCGCCCACCAACTCCCCGTCCGGCGGCACGATCTCGCCGGTGATCGCGCCCGTGCCGGCATCAGCGATGAGAATGCTGCTCGGCCCTGCCGCCTCGCCGACCCCGCCGGGCGAGGTCCTGGTGAACGCCAGCTTGGAGCCGTCGGGGGAGAAGGTGGGGTCGGTGTCCCAGTCGAGGGGACCGCGTCCGGCGAGCGGCATCGGTGCCGCGTGAGAACCGTCGGCGTCGGCCAGCCAGATCCGTTCGATGCGACCGGCATCCGAATCCTCGAAACGGGTCACGGCGATACGCCTGCCGTCCGGGGTGTAGTTCTGCCGCTCGGTCCACGGGTCGTAGCCCGCCGCCGGGTTGAACAGCGGATCGACGGCGGGGTCGGTGTTCGTCCCGGCCGCCGGGTCCTCGCGCAGAAGGGTGAGTCCCAGGTCCCGCGGGTCCGAGCCGTCCTGTCTGACGTCCTGGAGCGTCACGACGTTCGCCGCCGAGGCACTCGTCCGCGCGACGACCGCGGTCCCTGAGCCCGCGGATCCAAGCCAGGTGGGCGACGCGACCGCGCGGTCCTCCGTGAGCACCGTCCGCGGCTCGGTCTCGGCGAAGGCGGTCGCCCGGTAGACATGGTCGAAATCGTTGCATCCGCAGGTCGTGTCGGGGCTGAGGAAGATCAGGTCGTTCCCGTCCGGGAGCCAGGCGGCCGAGCGGGTGGACCAGTCGGCGTGGCCACCGGCCAGCAGGGGGCGGTCGGTTCCGACACCCTCGGTGACCCGGAGCCGGGGTCCGGTTTCCTCGTCGGTCTCGAGGGTGTACGCGACGAGAGCGCGGTGGGAGTCGTCGTCCACCGGGTTCCACACCGGCTCGGTCGCTTTGCCGGGCGGGCCGTCACTGATCCGGGTCACCGAGCCACCGGACAAGGCTCGTTCGTATATCTGCCGACCTCGCACGGGATCACCGTCACCGGAGTACGCGATCCGGGTGCCGTCCGGGGAGAACGTCGGGGAGGTCTCGTCGGTGGCTGTGTTCGTCAGCCGCCGCAGACCGGTGCCGTCGACGCCGACCGACCACAGGTCGCGCTGAACCGTGTCCCCCGGTCCCGGCTCCGCCGAGTCGAACACCACGCTCCGTCCGTCCGGGGAGAGTTCGGGGTGTGCGGCGTCCCGGCCGGTGGTGAGCCTGCGCACCGTTTCGTCCGCGCCGCGCACATACACCTGAGGTCGCACGGTGTCGCGAAGGCTGGTGAAGACCAGCGACTCGCCGCGTGCGGAGGGATCCTGGTCGTAGTGGGCCGGTCCAGGACCGAACAGCGGGGTGCTGGTCTCCGGGTCGAAGACCCGGCCGAGGCTGCGGTGTTCGGTACCGGCGAAGGCGATGCGTCCGGCATCGACCGGGACGTCGTCCGCCGCCGCGGCGGGTCTCGGCGCACCCTGCGGGGCGGACACGGAACCCGCCACCAGCAGCGGCGTCAACAGCACCACGACGCCCGTCAGTCGGCGCAGCCTGGTATGCCTCGCCGGGCCAGCAGTGCCGCTCACGGGCCCACCTCACAGTCTGGTCGACGACTCTCCACCTCAAGCATCGCGCTCGCGCGGGAACAAGGACAGGGCCCGGAGTACCCGGAGCGGGGGAAGGGACGGGTGCCCTTTGCGGCGGTTCTCCCCGGCCCTTCCTGGGGCTCCTGCCGCGGGAATTCGGCTTCGGGCCGGCCACGACCTGCCGGCACGGCCTGGACTGAGGCCGACGTGCGACCCCGGCCGCACGGATGATCGGACCACCGGACAACTGGAATCGTGACCCGCGAAGGATTCTACGACGCCTGCTCCGCCGGCAGGAGGGCGCTGCGCCGACGGTCGTACGCCGCCCTGGCCACCGCCCGCAGCTTCACGTAGAAGGGGTTGTCCTGGCTGGTCCGCCACATGTGGAGATAGATCAGCATCTGGTTGAGCACGGTGTCGTACTCGACCAGCGTGCCCGACGCGTCCCCGGCCGCCTTGCCCCAGCCGACCAGGCGCTCCTTCTGCGCGGCGGTGATCTTGCCCGCCTTCTCGAAGGAGTTCGCGTACATCTCCAGCTTGTGCGGCTGAGCGCCGTAGACCAGCTTCTCCTTCAGCATCCGTTGCTGGAATCCGTTGAACTCGGGGTTTCCGGCCAACTCGTTCTTCAGATCCTCGAGCGCCCGCTTGCGCTCGGCCGCCAGCGCCGCGACCTCCTCGTCGCTCGTCCCGGACTGCACCAGTTCCATCACCGGGCTGCTGCCGAACGCCTGATGGGCCGCGACATGGGTCAGCTCGTGGGCGATGTGCCCCAGCAGGAAGGAGGTGCCGCCCAAGGCCTGGGTGTCGACGTTGAACGTGAACGACGGGCCGCCTTCGGCGGCCGGGTTGAGCTTCATGCCAGGCATGCCGCCCCGCGGGTACTGCATCACGGTCACCAGGTGCACCACGTCCATCAGTTCCCCGATGACGGCGCGCGTCTCCTCGGGCAGCGCCTGCTCCACGCGGAGCGCCCCCAGCTTCTGGACGAACCCGCCCATCATGTTCTGGAACCGGTCCGCGGGGATGGTCTGGGCCGTGGCCTGGGCCTTACTGCCCAGCGCCTGCTGGTCCTCGTCCGGGTTCCTCATGCGGTCGATCTCGGTCAGCAGCCCTTGGAAGACCGACTCGAGGTCCAGCTGTTTCTGTGCCTCCTCGGCCTGCCGGCCGAGTTGCTCGGTGCCCCCGACACGTGATCCTCCCGGCTTGTGGGCGGTGTAGTCGCCACACGCCTGCACGATGTCCTTGAGGGCGAACAGCTTGGCGCGCTGATCGGTGTCCGGCAGGGTGTAGAACGCCTTGAGTGCCTTGTCCACCATGGTGATCCCGGAGCGGCCGCGGAGCCCGGGGGCCGCTGTGCTCTCCTTGAACTCGCCCTCGGTCATCATCCGGGACACCGTGATCAACTGCGACACGGCAGCGTTGCCCATGGTGCTCTGCAGTCCCGCGAGGCTACGAGGGCCGCGGCTGCTTCGTACAGGGGACGCGGGCGGCGTGCCGTGCGTCCGCCCGGGGCTCTCATGGGTACGCATGGAGCCACGCTAGGTGGGCGCAGGCGCCGGACCCAGGGACGGAAGGGCACGGTAGGGGCAACACCGTTGCCCCGCGGGTACTTACGGCGGCGTAGCAGGGTCCGTACGGGACGTCCGTATGCTCCCGCGCGCGACGTCGCACGTTGTCCGCGCGGGAGCACACGCCAGGAATCAGATGAGTCCGTGGCGCATGGCGTAACCGACGGCGTGGGCACGATTGCGCAGCTCGAGCCGTGTCGCCATCTCGTGCAGCACGTTCTTGACGGTGCGTTCGGAGTAGGAGGTCTTCTGTGCGATCTCCGCGGTGCCGAAGCCCTCCGACACCAGCTTGATCATCTCCGCCTCCCTCGCCGTGAGGGTGGAGAGCGAAAGCCCCCGGGGGTCGAGTACCGTGCGGTGGAGGCTGCTGACATGGTCGAGAAGCTTTCCGAGCAGGTCGCCCGGCAGCACACCTTCACCGTTCGCTATCGCCTGCACCAGATGGACGAGACGGTCCTGGTCCGCCTCCCCGCGCCTCAGCACGGCGGCGACGCCGCACTCGATCAGGGTCTGGAGCGCGCCCGATTCGAAGAATCCGACGACGAGTCCGGTGCGGGTCGAGGTGTTGCGTTGGAGACGGTGCAGCAGCTGGACGGCGGGCTCGTTCACCATGTCCACCACCACTAACGAGACTTGGGCCCGGTCGGCCTCCGACTCCGCTGCCAGTTCTATCTCGGGCCGCAGACGCAACTGGTGGACTATGCCGGTCTGCAGGATCAGGTCCTCCGCGTACACCGCTACGGAGATCCTGCCCCCTGGGGTCTTCTTGACGCTGCCCGCGGCGGGGTGCTCCGATGCGGCGGTACTGCCGTTCTGGCCGTGCTCCGCTGCTCTGTTCGTCATGTCTGTCGTCGTCATCGTTCCGTGCCCGTCTTTCTCAGGTGCTTCCGTCAGTAACCGATATGCCTGTTGCTGATCTCGTTCACACCCGCATCAGGCAGGGGGACCGGGCTCGGGGAAGGGGTGCGGGGACACTGTGCCGTTGTGCTGTCGGGGCACCAGCCCTGCCCGCTCGTTGCCCTCCCGCCTCTGCTGCACAACCGCAGGCGCGGCTTAGCGTCGCATCGTGACCACATCTGCCGAACTCGAAATGTCCACGGTGACGGTGTCGCCCGGCGCTGAAGCGACGACGACCCTGACGGTGCGCAACGACGGCGACATCGTCGAGGCCTACACGCTCGAAGTGGTCGGCGACTGCGCCGCGTGGAGCACCGTGGAGCCGGCGCGCGTCTCCCTCTACCCGGGCACCTCCGAGGTGGTGACCGTGCGGCTCGCGCCGCCCCGGTCCCACGAGGTCCGGGCCGGCGAGATACCTCTGGGTGTCCGCGTTCTGCCCACGGAGCGCCCCGAGTCGGTGGCGGTCCCCGAGGCCACGGTGGTCGTCGAGCCCTTTCACGAGCTTTGGGCGGAGCTGGACCCGCGCCGCCGCCGCGGCTGGCTGGGTGCCCGGTTCGGGACCTCGGTGCAGAACCGGGGAAACGCCCCGGTAGACGTCGCCCTGACCGGAAAGCAGGCCGGGGAGGAACTTCGCCTGGCCTTCGCGCCGGATCGCCGCCGCCTGGAACCGGGCGAGTCTGCCGAGGTGCGCCTGCGGGTACAGGCCCGGAAGCTGATCTGGTTCGGCGAGCCGGCAGCCTGGCCGTTCGAGGTCGAGCCCGCGCAGACCACCGAACGGGACACCGGCGGCGAGCGGCCGGACCGACCCGGGGCGCTGCCTGGTGAGTTCGCACAACTGCCAATACTGCCCAAATGGTTGCTGGTCGTCCTGGCCGCGCTGCTCGCGCTGCTGATCGCGTGGTTCGCGCTGGTCCGGCCCGCGGTGCGCAGCACCGCGAAGCAGGCGGCGACCGAGGCCGCTCAGCAGGAGACGGCCGATGGCGAGCAGCAGGGCGCGACGACGGCCGGCGGCTCGGGTGGCCCGGCCGGTGGTCAGGGGCAGGATCAGGGCCAGGGACAGGGGAGCCGTCCGGGCGAGTCGTCCGGGTCCGGCGGCTCCGGTACGGGCGGCTCCACGACGGGCGCAGGTACCGGGAGCGCACAGCAGAGCTCGGCGACGATCGATGTGCAGACGGCGGCCGGGGCCGAGAAGGAGGGGACGTACCGCGTTCCGGAGGGGAAGGCATTCGGCGTCACGGACATTGTGGTGGCGAACTTCCAGGGTGACGAAGGAGTGCTGACCATCTCCTTCGGGGAGCGGAAGATCACCACCATCGCTCTGGAGACCTTTCGCAACCAGGACTATCACTGGGTCACCCCCATCCAGATTCCGGAGAACGCCACTGTCACCGCTTCCGTGACCTGTTCCAAACCGGGCACTCCGGCGACCGGAACTCAGGCTTCCCAATGCCACCAGGTACTCAATGTCAGCGGCGTGCTGAGCGACCTCGCGCCGTAGCAGCAATAGCGCCGGCCTTCCGCCTTTCCGTGCCAGGTATGTGAACAGCTGAAGTCCCGAACAGGAGAAACCCTGCTCGTCGACTTCAGATGGATCTTCACCCCTGCGCATCCCGAAAGTCCAGACTTCGATAATCTCCGTCACGTCGGCAACGGGGTGGGGAATCACCACTCGTGCGAACGTGAACCGAGCCGTCCGGAGCCTGCCTGCCGTCTTCGGTGCGGAATGTGGGGAGGGCCGGCGAGGCTAAGGGCTGTCCCGACAGCCCTTAGCCGGAGAAACCCGGCCTGGATGGCTGCCGAACGGCAGCGATTCTGGCTGATATTCATCGTCCGGCTGTCGCGGGCATTCACGAGCATTCTCGGGAACCCAGGGACCGGGGGACCGTGCATGCCGCCGTTCGCCGAATCCGGAGATTCTCATTTCTGTCGAATCCCTCATCGAAGCACCTGTGGGCGCCCTCCGTGGAGCCTCGCCGCCGCGCGACCGGACCGGGAACACGCCGGGACGGAGTGCGCCCGTCGCCGCGAACCGTCCGCGCGGGGAAGCATTTCCTGGCATCCGGGTGCCTGGAAAGGCAGCGTCCCTGCCCCGTGCCCAGGACTTTGAGGCCTACTGTCCGCCGAGGCCGCCGGGCAAGACTGAGCGGGCGAACGACTGACCATCCGAAGGAGCGAGCATGCCGTCGTACCTCACCCCCGGTGTATACGTGGAGGAGGTGCAGTCCGGAGCACGGCCCATCGAGGGAGTCGGCACCGCGGTCGCAGCCTTCGTCGGATTCGCGGAGACCGGCCCCTTCCACCGGCCGACGCTGGTGACGAGCTGGGACCAGTACGTCCAGACCTTCGGCACCTTCACCCGCGACACGTATCTGACGCTCGCGGTCCACGGCTACTTCGCCAACGGCGGCGGCGCGGCCTACATCGTGCGCATCGGCGGTCCCGCACAGGACTCTCCGCCGGGCTCCGCGCCCGAAGCGGACCCGTCCGTCGCCATCGGAGGGTTCCTGGTCTCCGCACGGCCCGGTACGAGTGGAGACCTCTCCGTGGAGGTCGCCGACGCCGAGGGCGAGAACCCTCCGGAGGACCGGTTCCGGCTGCTGGTGCGACAGGCCGGCAAGGTGGTGGAGACCTATGACGTCTCCGCCCGTAAGAACGTCAAGGGCTATCTGGTCACCCAGGCCCGCCAATCCAAGCTCATCGAGGTCACCGAGCAGCCTGGCGCAGCCCAGAGCCGTCCTGAGAAGCAGAGCCTCTCCCTCACGCCCGCCGCTGCCGCCCCGGGGGCCGGCGTCGCACGGATCGACCCGGCCGAGTACGTCGGCGACGCCACGGCCCGCACGGGGTTCGCGGGCCTCGAAGCGATCGACGAGATCACTATGGTGGCCGTTCCGGACCTGATGAGTGCCTACCAGCGCGGGGACATCGACGCCGAGGGCGTCAGAACCGTGCAAATGGCGGTGATTTCGCACTGCGAGCAGATGGGCGACCGGGTCGCCGTCCTGGACACTCCGCCGGGCATGAACGCCCAGCGAGTCCGTACCTGGCGCAACGACGACGCCGGATTCGACTCGCGCTACGCGACCGTGTACTACCCGTGGCTCAAGGTCTTCGACCCGGCGACCGGCCACAACTCCCTGGTGCCGCCCAGCGGTCACGTCGCCGGCGTCTGGGCGCGCAGCGACGGTGAGCGCGGTGTGCACAAGGCCCCCGCCAATGAGGTCATCCGCGGTGCGCTGGACCTGGAGCTCCGGCTCAGCAAGGGCGAGCAGGACCTCCTCAACCCGATCGGCGTCAACTGCGTGCGTGCGTTCCCCGGGCGCGGCATCCGGATCTGGGGCGCGCGCACGCTCTCGTCCGACCCGGCCTGGCGCTACCTCAACGTACGCCGCCTCTTCAACTACCTGGAGGAGTCGATCCTCCTGGGCACCCAGTGGGTGGTTTTCGAGCCGAACGACGACCGCCTGTGGTCGAGCATCCGGCGCAACGTCACCGCTTTCCTCACCGAGGAATGGCGCCGGGGCGCTCTCTTCGGCCGCACGGCCGAGGAGGCGTTCTACGTCAAGTGCGACCGTGACAACAATCCACAGGAGTCGATCGATCTCGGCCAGGTCGTGTGCGAGATCGGCGTGGCCCCGGTGAAGCCCGCAGAGTTCGTGGTCTTCCGCCTCGCGCAGTTCTCCGACAGCACCAGCCTCGTCAACGAGTGACCCAGCAGTCCACGAACGGAACAGGTGACACAAAGTCATGGCAGAGGGCGACGCTCTTTCCACCCACGTCTTCGGCGTGCAGCTCGGCGGCTATCTCGTCGAGTCGATCCAAGAGATCAGCGGTCTGACCGTCGAGGAGGAAGTCGTCGAGGTCCGTCAAGTGACCGCCGAGGGCAAGCAGATCATCAGGAAGCAGCCCGGCGCACGCCAGGCCGGCGAGGTGACGATCACCCGCGGGCTCGACAAGAGCAGCGAGTTCACCAACTGGATCAAGGAGACGCTCAACAACGGGGCCGTCGACACCGCGCGCCAGAACCTGACCATCGAGATCAAGGACTCGAAGGGCGAAACTGTCCGGCGCATCCAGCTGATGCAGGGGTGGGCCAGCAAGTGGGAGGGCCCCTCGCTGAAGGCCGGCGAGTCCAGCGCCGCCACCGAGACGGTCACCATCACCTTCGAGGAGATCGTCGTCGAATGAGGCGCAGGACCGTTACGTCGGGCGGGCTCGACGAAGTCCTTGACGGCCTCGCGTCCGTCCCGCCCGCCACACACGAGGAGGCTCCTGCGCCGTCCCCGGCCCGGGATCGGGACCGGCAGGAGCTGCGTACGGAGTTCGATTTCGAGCTCCCGCGCGGTTACGTCGACGACGAGGGCCAGGTGCACCGGCGCGGCTCGATGCGGCTCGCGACGGCACGGGACGAGCTGCGCCCGCAGATCGACCTGCGGGTGAAGGAGAACCCGGCGTACCTGAGCGTGGTGCTGCTGAGCCAGGTAATCACCCAGCTCGGCACCGTCACCGATGTGCACGCCGGCGTCGTCGAGCGGATGTACGCCACGGATGTGGCGTTCCTCCAGGACTTCTACCGCCGGATCAACAGCGAGGGCCACACACACGCCGCGGTGACGTGCCCACTGTGCCACGGATCGTTCGAGGTGGACCTCTCGGGTGGGCGCCTGGGGGAATCGTGACGTACGCGCCTTCCCGATTGCGGGAGGAGGTCGCGTACGTCGCCTACCACTTCCATTGGCAGCGAGAGGACATTCTCGACCTCACCCACGGCGAGCGTCAGCAGTGGGTACGGGAGATAGCGCGGATCAACACCCGCGTCAACGAAGGCGGGTGATCGTGTGGGGTTCGGGGACTGGTTCCGCCGAGGGAACCAGCAGCAGCCCGGCACGCCCTCCCAGGGCGGGGCCGAAGCCGGTACCGGACGCGGTCCGGTACCGGAAACGGACCGGAGCGAGCGCCGGACCGATCAGCAGGACGGCGGCTGGGACGGCGGCTGGCGGCAGGTCGCGCCGCCGACAGTGACCGTCGCCCGGTCCTCGATCGGGGTGAGCGACGGACTGCGGTTCAGATCCGGCCTCGCCTCGTGGCAGAACTTCGCGTTCGGCGGCGAGCTCGGCCATGCCGTACTGCCGTCCGCACCGGTGGGCCTCATCCATGGCGTCGCCCGTCCGGGCGGCGCGCGTTCCGCGTCACCCGGTGGGCCACTCCTCCTGCGTGCCGCCCGGACCGGTGCGGACGGGGAAGCAGAGGCTGCGGCGGACCGGACACCTGCCGCGGCGAGCAACGCGACCGGCAGGGGCGCAACTGGCGGGAAGCCGGTTTCTGCCGCCGTCCGGCGGTCGAGCGGCACGATGCCGCCCGGCTCTGCCGGACGCGGGGCACCGGGCCGGCAGGCTCGCGGGGGCGGCGCAGCGGCTCCGGAAGCCACGACAAGGGCGGTCCCGGCGAAGGGCACGGCTTCAGCCGCGGGTCCGGGACGAGCTTCGAGCCCGGCCGCTGCGCCGACGCAGCAGCATCCCGCGAAAACCGGACCAGCACCTGCTTCGCTACAGCGGGCCCGGCCCGCCGCCGTACGCCTGAGGCGGACCACCCCGCCCCTGATCATTGCCCAGCGTCCGGCGATGACCCTGCGGCACATCGCCGGGATCCCGCCGGCCCCAGCCTCCGCACCAACCGCTCCGATCCCCACCACCACCGCCGTGCAGCAGACCGCGCCCGGTCGGCTGGGCGGCTCCGGCCAGGCGGATTCCCCCGCCCCACCGGGCACCACACCGTCGCCGGACCGCACCACCGACCGTTCCGCCACCGCGACGGTGCGCCCAGCCCTGGGCAAACCCCTGCGGGAACTGCCCACCGGGGCCGTACCGTCCGGCCCGGCAGCACGGGGCGGGGCCGGACCGTCCGGCCCGGCAGAGCAGCGGGAAGCAAGCATGCCTGTGCTTCAACGGCGGGCATCGGATGCGGGAACCCCTGCGGTGACCACACCTTTGCCGGAGGCGACCAAGCCGTCGGTGCGTCAGCAGCCGTCCGCGGAGGCCCGGTCCCCGAAGCCGTCCCAGCTTCCCCCGCCGTCCGCGGAGGCCCGGTTCCCGAAGCCGTCCAAGCTTCCCCAGCCGTCCGCGGAGGCCCAGTCCCCGAAACCGCCCCAGATTCCCCCGCCGTCCGCGGAGGCCCAGTCCCCGAAACCGCCCCAGCTTCCCCTGCCGCTCCAGTCGGCACCGGCTTGGGGACAGGCGCCGGTATCCGGGCGGAAGCGGGCGCAACACCCCGGCGGGCACGAGCCGTCGAAGCCTTCGGTCCCCCCTGAGGCCCCGCAGTCACCACGGCCCGACGGGTCCGGCTCACAGGCCCGTACCCGCGGCGGGATCGGCACCCCCCTCCCCTCGCTTCCGTCGACAGCCAGGCTTCAGAACGACGCTCCGCTGCTCGGTGACCGCCGTCGGTCACAGCCGGGAACTGCGAGCCCGCGACAGGGCATGACGTCGACGGGGGAGCCTGCGGCGCCCCCGCCCCCCGCACCGGCCGAGCCCACACTGACGCCGACGTCCCTGAACGCGCCTTCCGAGATGCCGGTGCGCTCGTCCCCCGTGCCTGCCCAGCCCGCTGCGTCCGCACCGGAACCTGCGGCTGTCCAGCGCGCGGTGGACACCATGCGTACGCGTACGAGCATGCCGGTAGCCGCCCCTTCCCCTTCGCCGTCCCCTTCTGCTCCCGCTGCGCCGGTGCGTGTCCGGAGGATCGCCCCGCAGCGGGAGGAGGGACGGGCATCCGGGCTTGCCACCGGTACCAGCGGGCAGTCGCCCACTGTCCAGCGGTCGCGGGCCCTGCTCGCAGGCAGGGCCCTGAAGGTGAGTACCGGCTCCGGTGAGGGCTTTTCGGTGCCGACGGCGACTGCAGGCAGCACAGCCCGGCCGGTCGTGGCGGCCGCCTGGCGTCGTGATGTACAGCAGCCGGGGTCCGATCTGCCGTCGTCGGGGCGCGGGAGTTCGCGGCCCGGGGAGCCCCGGACGTCATCGGGCGCGGCACCCCGGGAGACAGCTCCTCACGTGCGCACCCGCCCCGCCGAAACCGCGTCGCCGTACCGGACCCGTGCGACCGGCTGGAAACCTGTGCCGGAGAAATCGGCGCCCGGCGGCACCGTGCAGCGCTCCGTGCCCCGCCTCCCCGGACCGCCGTCCCCGGCACCACGACCCGTACCGTCCACCTCGTACGCATCCCCCTCCGCGCCGTCCACCCCGTCCGCCGCTCGGCCGGCGGTTCCCGTCGTGCGCCCGCATCCGCCCGGACCAGCCCGGCCGGAAGCGGTCACCGTCCCCGTACAGCGGATGGCGATGCCGGTGGTGCCCGAATCCGCCGGTCCCGCGCCCACCGGACCGGCGGCCGGAGACGGCGCTCCACTCACCGGACCACCGAGCCTTTCGGTACGAGTTCCGCAACGCGCACCCGCTCCGGCCGCCGGAGCCGGCAGCTCCGCAACCGCGGCGCACGCGCTTCAGCGCGCGGCGGCCGACGCCGGAATCACCGGCGTTCCGGTGAGGGCGGCCCCGGTGAAGCCCGCCGAACCGTCGGGAAGATCCGGAGCAGCCGGCTCGGCCAACGACGACGCACCGGCCGCGAACCGGATCACCGGGGCGGACATGGAGGAACTGGCCCGTCGTCTGCTCGAGCCGGTGAGCCGGCTGATCCGCGCGGATATGCGTAGAGGGCGGGAGCGTGCCGGACGGTTGTACGACGGCCGCCGCTGACGGCGGCCCCGCCCGGCACGGCACTTGGGAAACAGCAGAGAAGAAGAGAAACGCATGACGGACGACATCTTCGCGACGAGCGTGTTCTTCAAGCTCGTGATCGGAGGCAGTGACCTGGGAGCCTTCCACACCTGCTCGGGTCTGGGCGCCGAAGTGGAGTTGGAGCAGTACGCCGAGGGCGGCAACAACGGCTTCACCTGGCAGTTGCCGGGGCGGATCACCTGGACCAACATCACGCTGACCCGCCCGGTCACCGCCGACACGCTCAAGATCGCGCGGTGGCTGAACGAGACGATCCAGCGGGTCGAGCGCAAGGACGGCGAGATCGTCGCGCTCCGTCCGGACCTCAGCCGCATCATCAGCTGGCAGGTGCACGGCATCGTGCCGGTGCGCTGGCAGGGACCGTCCTTCGACCCTGCCAGCTCCCAGGCGGCGACCGAGACGCTGGAGATCGCGCACGAGGGCCTGGAACCATCCTGATGGACAGTCAATTCCTTTGGCGGATCACAGGTAATAGCGAACACCGGGAAGGAGGAACGCAATGTCACCCGCTGTCCGTACGAGCCGTGCTCGCGCTCAGCTGACCATCATGGAACCGCCCGCGGCCGTCGGCGCCAAACCGGGCGGGATCCTCGCCCGGCTCACGTTGCAGTTCAACCCCGCGAAGCTGTCACTGAGCAAGAGCACCGAGTGGCGGCGTACGCCGTCCCGGATGGCCGGGCAGTCCGCACTGCCCGAATTCGTGGGCAGCGGGCCCCGGGCATTGTCCCTGGAGGTCTTCCTGGACGCCACGGCCACCCATGACAACTCCGTGGAGAAGGCGGTGGAGCAGCTGATGATGGCGTGTGTGCCCACCCCGAGCAGCCTGGCCCGCAAGACGCCCGCCAGCCCCTGGGTGCGCTTCGACTGGGGCACGTCGAAGACGACCTCGTTCGACGGCGTGCTGTCCAACCTCTCCGTTTCGTACACGCTGTTCGACGTCGACGGGAAGCCGCTGCGCGCCACCTGCTCCCTGTCGATCGAGGAGGCGAGCGTCGATCCGCCCGGCCAGAACCCCTCGTCGGGTTCGCGGGAGGCACGTCGTACCCACCGGGTCGTCGTCGGTGACAGCCTGCCGCTGCTCGCCTGGCGGGAGTACGGCGATGCCACCGCGTGGCGCACGATCGCGGACGCCAACGACATTGACGACCCAATGCAGTTGATTCCCGGCAGGGAGCTGGTCGTGCCCGGACTGGAAGATCACGCTCCGGAGGTCCGCCGGTGACCGCCCCGGGCCGCTCCTTCGCCGCAGATCCGATCGTCGAGGCCCCTGGCGAGCTGCCACCGGCCTGGGCCGCCCAGCTGGTGAGTTGCGTGGTCGACGAGAACGTCGGCCTGCCGGATACCGCCGTGCTGATGTACCGGGACCCCGATCACAAGCTGCTCACCGCCACCGGTCTCACCATCGGCACACCGCTGAAGATCTCCGTGGTCACCGTGCAGGACCGGGTGCGTGAGCGGTTGTTCACCGGTGAGGTCACGGCGGTCGAACTGGACAGCGACACCACCGGTTCGTTCACGGTCGTCCGCGCCTTCTCCAAGGCTCACCGGCTCCAGCGCGGACGGAAGGTGGTGGCCTACCGCAACATGAAGACCGCGGACATCGTCCGCAAGGTCGCCGCGGGCGCCGGACTCGCCTGTGGAAAGATCGAGGCGGCGCCCATCACGTACCAGCAGCTGACCCAGCCCAATGTCTCCGACTGGGAGTTCCTCCAATACCTCGCGGGCGAAAGCGGCGCGCACGTGCGGGTGGACGACAAGGGCCTGTTGCAGTTCGTGAAGCCGAAGCCCGCCGCGTCGGCGCCCTCCCCGGCCACCTCCGCCACCCGGCATCCGATGGTCCTGGAGTACGGGCGCAACCTCCTGGCCCTGCGGGCCGTGCTGACCGGTGCCGACGGCGCGGACAGTGTGGAGGTACGGGGCTGGAACATCGACACCAAGACCCGGCTGGTCGCCCGCGAGCAGTCCATCCGCAGCGACACGGTGTCCCCCGGGATGAGCCCGTCGCTGGCGGCCGGGGCGTTCGGCCCGAACGCCCGGATGACAGTCACCGACACCCCGTACCGTACCCAGGCCGAGGCAAGGGCCGTGGCCGGTTCGGTGGCCGCTTCGGTGAGCTCCGGGTTCGGGGAGATCGAGGCGGTCGCCGAGGGAAACCCCCAGCTGCGGGCGGGCGAGCCGGTGGCGCTCGGCAATGTCGGGCCCGCGTTCGCCGGGCGCTACACGGCGACCGCCGCCCATCACGTCCTCGAACCGAACGGCGGGTACCGCACGACCGTGATCGTGAGCGCGGCGCCCGACCGCTCGCTGGCGGGACTGACCAGTGGCTCGAACACGCCCTCGCGCGGCCCGCGCATGCCGGGGCTCGCGATCGGCGTGGTCACCGACATCCGTGAGGGCAAGGCCGAACGGGGCTGGGTCCGGCTGAAGTTCCCCTGGCTCGACGACACCTATGTGACCGACTGGGTCCGTACGGTGCAGTGGGGCGGCCACGGCGGGGGTGGAGTGTTCAGTCCCGAGGTCAACGACGAGGTGCTGGTCGGTTTCGAGCAGGGTCTGCTGGACAGTCCCTACGTGCTGGGCGGCCTCTACAACGGGGTTGACAAGCCGTCGCCCCACGACGTTCCGCTGGTCGACCCGACCAGCGGCAAGGTCAACCGTCGCTCGCTGGCCTCCCGTTCCGGGAACCGGCTCGAACTGCTGGACGCCCCGCGCGGACCGTCCGGTGTCCGGCTGGCCAGTGGCAACAAGCGGCTCGAAGTCACGCTGGACGAGCGGCGGGGCGAGATCGCGCTGAAGGTGTCTGCCTCTGGCGGCACCCGTGTGCTGAGCTCCGTGACCCTCTCCGCATCCGGTATCACGCTCGACGCCGGTTCGGGTGAGGTGAACGTGAAGGGACGCACGGTGACCGTCAACGGCAAGACGGGGGTCACCGTGGACGGCGGACTGCTCGCCGTCCTCAAGGCCAAGCTCATCCGTATCAACTAAGACCGACCGGCAAATGGCCGCGACACCGCCCCCATTTGCCGGTCGATCTAAGGCCCCATGCCATCCGTACAGCGGCAGAAGCAGCTTTCGCGACAAGGAGAACAGCGACCATGCCCCCCGCAGCCCGTACGGGCGACACCACCGTCCACGGCGGCCTCATCGGCACCCCGCCACCGGGTGCCGCGGCCGTGGCCACCGTGCTGATCGGCGGCAGACCGGCGGCCGTCGTCGGCAGCCTGCACGTGTGTGTGGTCCCCCCGCACGCCGCACTCGGACCCGCGAACGTCATCCTGCCCAACCCCGCCGCCGCGGTCACCGGTCAGGTGCTGATCGGCGGGCTGCCCGCTGCCCGCATGCGGGACACCACCAGTTGCGGCGCGCTGATCACCGGCGGCGCGCCGGACGTCCTGATCGGGGGCCCGGTGTGAGCGGCGGGTTCATCGGACGCGGCTGGGGCTTCCCGTTGCGGGTCGGCGCCACGGGCGGCATCGGCATGGTCGAGCGGGACCAGGAGATCGAGGAGGCGATCGGGCTCGTGCTCGGCACGGCGCCGGGCGAGCGGCCGATGCGCCCGGAGTTCGGCTGCGGCATTCATGACTACGTCTTCGCACCCGGTGACGGCGCCACCGCCGGGCGCATCGCGCACGAGGTCCGTACGTCGCTGGAGCGCTGGGAGCCGCGCATCGAGGTGACCGATGTGGTGATCGCGTTCGACGCCATCGAGGAGGGCACCTTGTACATCGACGTGCACTACACCGTGCGGGCCACGAACGACCTGCGCAACCTCGTGTTCCCCTTCTACACCATCCCGTCCTCCGAGGGCTCCGAAGAAGCGGGAGTGCGCTGATGGCTCTGCCCTCACCCAACCTGGACGACCGGCGCTTCCAGCAGCTCGTCGACGAGGCCAAGCGGTACGTCCAGCAGCGCGCTCCGGAGTGGACCGACCACAACGTGTCGGACCCCGGGGTCACGCTCATCGAGACGTTCGCATACATGGTGGACCAGCTGCTGTACCGGTTGAACCGGGTACCGGACAAGAACTACTCCGCCTTTCTGGACCTGCTGGGCGTCACGTTGTTCCCGCCGTCAGTGGCACGGGCGGAAGTCGACTTCTGGCTGTCCGCGCCACAGCCGGAGACCGTGCGGCTCCCGGCGGGTACGGAGGTCGCCACCTTGCGCGGCGAGGCCGAGGAGGCAGTGGTGTTCTCGACCTCCGACGACCTGCCGATCGTGCCGAGTTCGCTGGTCCGGCTGGTCACCGCCCCGGTGTCGGGCGATCAGACCGACCGCACGGCACCGCTCGGCGCGGGCAAGGACATCCCGTGCTTCCAGCCCCGGCCGGAGCCGGGCGACGCCCTGCTGTTCGGACTGCCCACCGCCGTCCCACGGTGCATCGTCGCCGTACGCCTGGACAGCCGCGTGGAGGGCGTGGGCGTCGACCCACGGCAGCCGCCGCTGGTCTGGGAGGCTTGGGACGGTGCCCACTGGGTCACGTGCCGGACCGGTACCGACAGCACCGGCGGGCTGAACAAGCCCGGCGAGGTGATCGTGTTCGTCCCCGCCGGGCACACGGCGTCGGTGTCCGCGGGAACCCGGGCGGGGTGGCTGCGCTGCAGGGTCACCGCGCCGGAACCGGGCCAGCCGTTCTACTCCGAGTCGCCGACGATCCGGGAGGCAGAGGTGTTCACCGTCGGCGGCACCACGGGCGTCGAACACGCAAAGACCGTCCTCGACGTTCCGCTCGGCGTATCCGAAGGCGTCGCCGGGCAGAGGTTCTCCGTGAGTAGGGCGCCGCTTTTGTTGGACGGGGAGCCGCCGGTCGTCCAGGTGTCCTCCGCGGAGGGCTGGCAGGTCTGGACCGCCGTGGAGCACTTCGGCGCCTCCTCTCCGGACGACCGGCATGTGCGGATCGACGCCGTCTCTGGCGAGTTCTCGTTCCCGCCGGAGGTACGCGAGCCGGACGGGACGATGCGCGCCTACGGTGCGGTGCCCGAGAAGGGCGCACAACTGCGGGTTCCCCGCTACCGGACGGGCGGCGGGGCGGCCGGGAACGTCGCCCGGGGCGCCATCTGCGTGCTGCGCAGCTCGGTGCCGTACGTGGCAAGCGTGCACAACCGAGAGGCGGCCCGGGGCGGGGTCGACGGCGAGACCGTGGAGAACGCGAAGGTGCGGGCGCCCAACATCCTCCGGGTGCAGGAGCGGGCGGTCACGGCCGAGGACTACGAGGTCATCGCCCGCGAGGCCGCGCCTTCCCTGCGCAGGGTCCGGTGCCTGCCCGCCGTTCCGGGCGAAGGCGGTGCGGTACGGGTCCTGGTGGTGCCCGACGCGGTCGCCGACGAGGGTGGCCAACTGAGGTTCGAGCAGTTGATCCCGCCGGACTCCGTGCTCTCGACGGTCGCGGCGCGGCTCGACGAACGGCGGCTGGTCGGCACCCGGCTGGTGGTGGAACCGCCCGCGTACCAGGGCGTCACCGTGGTCGCCAGGCTAATGGCGGCCGGTGGTGACGTGGACCGGGTCCGCGCGGAGGCGCTCGCGGCGCTGTTCCGCCACATCGACCCTCTGCGGGGCGGAGTGGAGGGGACAGGGTGGCCGTTCGGCAGGCCGGTGCAGTATGGCGAGGTCTTCGCCGTACTCCAGGGTGTGCGGGGGGTGGGTCTGGTGGACGAGGTACGGCTGTTTCCCGCGGACCCGATCACCGGCCGGCGCGGGGCGGCGGTGGAGCGGATCGACGTCGCCCCGGGCGCCCTGGTCTTCTCGCACCAGCACCAGGTCGTGGTCACCACGAGCGGGGCCGGTGACGGCTCATGACCAGGGCTGTGGTACCGGGGCTCGCCAGCCGCTATCCGATCGGCGGGCTGCTGCCCGCGCTGTACGCGGACGACGACCTGGCCCAGCGGTTCACCGCGGGCCTCGACACCGTTCTGGCGCCCGTCCTGTCCACCTTGGACAACCTCCCCGCCTACTTCGACCCTGCGCTGACCCCGGCCGACTTCCTGCCCTGGCTGTCGTCCTGGGTGGGCGCCGACGTCGATCCGGCGTGGCCCGAGGGGCTGCGGCGGGCCGTCGTCGCCCGCGCCATCGAGCTGCACCGGTGGCGCGGCACCTGGCGCGGCCTGAGCGAACATCTCCGGCTCTGCTTCGGCGTGCATGCCGACATCCAGGACGGCGGCGGCGTCGCGTGGTCGTCCGAGCCGGGCACCGAGCTGCCTCCGGCTCCCACCGGAGAACTGCTGGTACGGGTCTGGGCAGTGCGCGGGGGGCCGGTGGACGCGAGCCGGGTCCTGGACGTCGTCGCGGCCTCGTGCCCCGTACACCTCACGTGCCGGGTGGAGATCCTGCCAGGCCCGCCAGACGAGACAGGAGGCTGACGCGATGCGCTCGTGTCCGGCGTGCGGTACGGCCAACGGCGAGGACGACGAATTCTGCGGGAACTGCGGTTCCTACCTGGGCTGGTCCTCCCGGGCCTCGGGAAACCCTCCCACCGCCGCGGAACCTGTCGGCTCCGCGGAACCAGCAGGCCCAGAAGTCGAGCCCACGACCGGTGCTCCGGCCGTTCCCCCGACCGGTACCGCCCCGGAGACCGCAGGACCCGCGGCCTGGGCCCCGCCGTCCCCGCGCCCCGGGCCGCCGGCGGAACCCACGCGGTTACCGGAACCTGCCGGGCCGCCCCCCGCGGAGCCCGCACCAGCCCCGGAGCCGCCCTCGCGACCGGCGCAGCCCGCACCCGTACGGCCGGCAACCTCCGCAGCGGACATTCCCGTGGTTGCGGTGCGGCCGGCCGAGCCGATAGCCCGACGGCCCGTTGTCAGGCCCGTGGCAGCGGATGAGAAGCCGGACGGGCCACCGTGCCCGGCGTGCGGCACCCCGAACCTGCCGGGACGCCAGTTCTGTCGCCGCTGCGCCGCACCGCTGAACCCCCGGGAGCAGCCGGAACCGCTGCCCTGGTGGCGCAAGGTGTGGCCGCTCCGCCGTCGGGTGCGGGGCGGATCGGGCCGGGCGCTGCGGCGGACCCTGCTGGTGCTGGCGGTCGTCGGGGTGCTGTTCGCGGGATTCCTGCTCCTGCCGGCAGGGCGCTATCTCTTCGAGGACGTGAGGGACAAGCTCGGCGGAACGGCGGAGATCAGCCCGGCCAAGGTCACTGCGGGCTCCCAGGTTCCCGGCCATCCGGCGACCGCGGCCGTCGACGGACTGACCAACACGTACTGGGGGGCACCCACGCTCGGCTCGTCACTGACATGCGTCTTCGACAAGCCGTTCCGGCTGGTCGGCGTCGTGGTGCACACCGGTGTGTCGAAGGAGCCCCGGGAGTTCCGGCAGGGGGCCAGACCCACCCGGGCCGATCTGATCGTCACCACGACCGACGGCGAGGTCCGCGAGAAGGCGGTGACACTCACCGACAAGCCGGGCCCGCAGACGGTACGGACCGGAGTCAGCGACGTCGTCTCCGTCCGGCTCGTGCTGCGGGACGCGTCCGGCCAGGGCGAGGGACGGCCGATCGCGGTCGGGGAGGTCGAGTTCTTCAAGCGCACCTGAGAGGCCCCGATGTCTGCCCCGGGCTTTCCCTGGCGGGCCTTGCCGCGGAGTGTCGTCTGGGCGCCGACTTCTCCGACGTACGCGTGCACACCGGTCCCGAAGCCCAACGCTACGCCGCCGATGTCGGTGCCGCCGCCTACAACAACGAACGGCGTGCTCTGTTGTCGTGGTGTACGAAAGCTCAGCTCGGTCGACGTTGCGTCAGTGTCAGCACCCGTCGTGCGTCGGCGACGACGGCCGCGTCCACGAAGCGGCCATCAGGGAGCGCCAGGGCGCCTGCGTTCGCCGCTGCCGCCCGAACGATCTCGCGGGCCGCTGTCACTTCCCGATCTGTCGGCAGGAACGCCTCTTCGATCACCGGGAGTTGTCTCGGATGGATCGCGGTGCGGCCCAGGAAGCCCAGCGCGCGGCCCTCGGCACAGGAGCGGGCCAGGCCCTTGGAGTCGCGGACGTCCGGGTACACCGACTGCGGCGGGGGCGGCAACCGCGCAGCCCGTGCCGCGATCACCGCGCGGCCGCGCGGCCAGGCGAGGCCCGCCGCGTCCGTGACGCCAAGTTCGGCCCGCAGGTCTGCCTCGCCGAGCGCGATGCCGTGCACACACGGGTGGTCCGCGATCGTGTAGGCGTGCTCGATACCAAGGGCCGACTCCAACAGGGCGTACAGGGACGGCACTTCGACGGCCCAATCCAGCACGCGGGCTATGTCGTCCGGGCTGTTCACCTTCGGCAGACGCAGTGCGTCCAGGCCCGGCAGCGGGGTGAGACGGCGGATCTCCTGCTCGGCGAGGGGTCCGTCGAGCGCGTTGACGCGGACGTGGACCGGCACCTCGTGCTTGTCGGCGAGGAGTTCGGCGGTCGCGTCGAGCGCGTATGCCTTGCGATCGGGGGCGACTGCGTCCTCCAGGTCGACCAGCACCACGTCGGCCCCGGAGTCGAGGGCCTTGGCGACGACAGCGGGCCGGTCCCCGGGAACGTACAGCCAGGTCAGATACGCATGGTCCGTCACACCGCACCTGCCTTGCGCAGCTTCGTGATCTCCGTGTCCGGCAGGCCGAGCCCGGTGAGGATCTCGTCCGTGTCAGCGCCGTGCGGTCGGCCCGTCCACTTGATGGAGCCTGGGGTCTCGGAGAGGCGGAACAGGACGTTCTGCATCTTCACCGTGCCGAAGTCCGGGTCGGGCAGCTCGGTGATCGAGTCGAGTGCCCGGTACTGCTCGTCAGCCATCACGTCGCAGATGTCGTAGATCGGGGCGATGGCCGCCTCCGCCCTCTCGAAGGCTGACAGGACCTCGTCGCGGGTGTGCGCCGCGATCCACGAGCCGACCGCCTCGTCGAGCTCGTCGGCGTGCGCGGCACGGCCCGAGCCGGTGGCGAACCAGTCCGCGTCGATGAACTCGGGCCTGCCGACGAGGCGCATCACGCGTTCCGCGATCGACTGCGCGGAGGTCGAGACCGCGACCCACTTGTCGTCGCTGGTGCGGTAGGTGTTGCGCGGCGCGTTGTTCGTGGAGCGGTTGCCGGTGCGCGGCTGCATGTAGCCGAGCTGGTCGTACCAGATGGGCTGCGGGCCGAGGATCGTCAGCATCGGCTCGATGATCGCCATGTCGACGACCTGGCCGCGGCCCGTCTCGTCGCGGCCGCGCAGGGCGGCCATCACCGCGTACGAGGTGGAGAGCGCGGCGATCGAGTCGGCGAGGCCGAACGGCGGAAGCGTCGGCGGACCGTCCGGCTGACCGGTGATCGCCGCAAAGCCGCTCATTGCCTCGGCGAGGGTGCCGAATCCCGGGCGCCTCGAGTACGGGCCGAACTGGCCGAAGCCGGTGACGCGTGCCAGGACGAGGCGGGGGTTGGAGGCCGACAGCTCGTCCCAGCCGAGGTTCCACTTCTCCAGGGTGCCGGGACGGAAGTTCTCGATCAGGACGTCGGACTCGGCAACCAGTTTGAGGAGCACCTCCCGGCCGCCGGGGGTGGAGAGGTCGAGCGTGATGTTCTTCTTGTTGCGCCCCAGCAGCTTCCACCACAGGCCGATGCCGTCCTTCGACGGACCGTGGCCGCGGGACGGGTCCGGCTTGCGGGGATGCTCCACCTTGATCACCTCGGCGCCGAAGTCACCGAGCATCGTGGCGCACAGGGGGCCGGCGAAGAGCGTCGCCAGATCAAGGACGCGCAGGCCCTTCAGCGGGCCGTCGTGCCGGGGGAGCGGAGTCTCGTTCATCATGCCTCCTGAGGCCGTGCTTCATCGGTACGCACTGTCGTGCAGAATGTTTCGATCTCGGTGCGCGTGGGCATCGAGGACGAGGCGCCGGGGCGCTGCACAGCGAGCGCCGAGGCCGCCGCGGCCCAGGCCATCGCCTTCGGCATCGGGTGGCCCTCGCCGTACGCCACCGTGAGCGCACCCACGAACGTGTCGCCCGCCGCCGTTGTGTCCACCGCGTCGACGGGGAATGCCGGGACGGTGACGGGGTCTGCGTCGCGGGTGGCGTAGAGGCTGCCCCGCTCGCCGAGCGTGATGACCACCTCGGGGACCTGTACGAGCAGCAGGCGCGCCGCCTCATACGGGTCGTCGGCCCCGGTCAGGGCTGCCGCCTCGTGCTCGTTCGGCACCAACAGATCGGTGAGCGAAAGGAGTTCGGCCGGAAGTGGCTGGGCGGGGGCCGGAGTGAGCACCGTGCGGACGCCGTGCGCTCGCGCCGCCCGGGCGCCCGCGAGCACGCCCTCCATGGGCAGCTCGAGCTGCAGGAGGAGGGCGCCGGATGCGGCGATGCGGGCCTCGTCGCCGGTGGCGAGTGCGGTGACGGTGCCATTGGCTCCGGGTACGACGACGATCGCGTTGCCGCCGTCGTCGTCCACCACGATGTGTGCGGTGCCGCTCGGGCCGGGGACGGTACGCAGACCGGTGGTGTCCACTCCGGCGTCGACGAGGGTCCGGCGCATGCGCGCGCCGAAGTCGTCGTCACCGACCGCGCCGATCACCGCCACGGTGCCGCCCGCGCGGGCCGCCGCGATCGCCTGGTTGGCGCCCTTGCCGCCGGGGACGGTGCGGAACTCGCGACCTGTGACGGTCTGGCCGCGCCGCGGGGCCTTCGGTACGTAGGCGACCAGGTCCATATTGGCCGAGCCGAGTACGGTCAGATGTGTCATGCGCGGACCTCCAAGGTGAGGCGGGCCAGTTCGTCGAAGCCGATGCCGTCGAAGCCGCCGACCGTGGTGGTGAGGCGGTTCTTCAGCGGGGCCGTCCAGCGCTCACCGAGCGCCTCCGGGCTGCCCGCGAGCAGACCCGCGATCGAGCCGGCGGTCGCGCCGTTGGAGTCCGTGTCCCAGCCACCGGAAACCGCACGGCAGATGGCACCCGTGAAATCTCCGTCGGAGTGGGTGAGGGCGGAGGCGAGCAGGGCGGCGTTCGGCAGGACATGCACCCAGTGGTGGTCGTGGTCGTAGCGGGCGTGCAGGGCGTCGACGACCTGCTCGAAGCCGACCGGAGTACCGGTTGGTTCTGCCTGCGCCGCTTCGATACCGAAGCGGATCGCCTGTGCGTAGCGGGAGTTCGGCGGGATGTGGGCCAGGGCGGTGGCGAGGGCTTCGTGGATTGTCGTGGGGGCGGGGCCGGCCGCGTGCGCGATGGCCGCAGCCACGAACATCTCGCCGTAGACGCCGTTCGCTGTGTGCGTCAACGTAGCGTCACGGTGGGCGAGTTCGGCGGCCTTGGCCGGGTCGCCCGGGTTCGTCCAGCCGAAGATGTCCGCCCGGATCTGTGCACCGATCCACTCGCGGAACGGGTTGCGGTGTGTCGCTGTGTGCGGTGGCTCCAGGCCGTCCAGGAGGTTGCGGTAGGCGATGCGCTCCGCGGTGAACGTGCGGCCCGCCGGGAGCTCGTCCAGCCACAACTTCGCCACGTCGCTCGTGGTGAAGTCGTGGCCGTGGCGCTGGAGCAGCATCAGGCCCAGGAGCGGGTAGTTGAGGTCGTCGTCCTCCGGCATGCCGTCGATGTTCTCGGCGAGGGAGGTGGGGCGGGAACGGCGGTTCCAGGGGTACGCCGCCGTGATCTGCGGGTCCAGGTTCTGTTCCGTGAACCAGGTGTTCAGCGGCCAGTTGCCGGTGGACCGGGCGATGGCGCGGATACCGTCGAGCGGAAGCTTCTCGACGGGCTTGCCCAGGACGCAGCCGATCGCCCGGCCCAGCCAGGCCGCGTGCAGGCGGTCCGTCTCCGATCGCAGGTCCGGATCCGGGTTTCGCCCGGACGGCTTTTCCTCAAGTGTCGGGCAAACTTGGAGAATTGCCGGTTCCGCTGCCGAGAGTGCGGACGGGAGCTTAGCCAGTTCAGCCAGCAACTCCTCGGCAAGTGACCTTAGTCCGGGAGAGGCCGGTTCCGGTGACGCCCCAGCCCGCTCCGGGGCCAGGTGGCCGCTCGCCGCGACCCAGCGGCGTTCGATCTCCGTCGCATCACGGCCGTCCTGTGCCGCCTGGCGCAGCTCGTGCCCGATCAGGTCCTCGGGCTGTACCCAGGTCAGGCGGAGCATCAGAGCCCCGCGATCGTCGTGAAGGCGGCCTCGTGGGCGCGACGCCGCTCCAGGTCGCGGGCGTGCACCTCGCGCGTGACCTGGGCGAGGGACCCCGCGGGAGCGTGCAGATCCAGCTTGCTGGCCCGGGCGATCTCCGTGCTCCACTCCTTGGGCACGGCGCCCTCGCCGTACAGGGCACCGACGATCGCGCCGCTCATCGTGGCGATCGAGTCACAGTCGCGGCCGTAGTTGACCGAACCGAGCACGGTGTGCCGGAAGTCGCCGCGGCCCACCAGCAACATACCCAGAGCGATGGGGAGTTCCTCGATGGCGTGCAGGCGTGAGGGGCGGCGGGCGCCGAGGGATGGCTTGCGGTACTCGGGGCCGACTGTGTCGAAGGGAGCCACTGCCTTGCGCAGCGGGGCCAGGGCGTCCTCGAAGTCGTCGTAGTGGGCCGCCACTTCGCAGACCACCTCGATTGCCGATTTGGTGCCGTCCTTCGCGAGCCTCAGGGCGTCCTCGATGACGGACTCGGGGGTCGCGTGGGGCTTGAACGCGGAGGCCACCGCCGCCGCGAAGACGCCAGCCGCCTCGCGGCCGTACGACGACTGGTGAGCGCCCGCGACATCCAGCGCCTCCGCGTACGCCTTGAGCGGATTGCCCGCGTTGACCGCGCCGACGGGCGCCATGTACATCGCCGCACCGCAGTTGACGATGTTGCCGACGCCCGCCTCGCGCGGGTCGACGTGTCCGTAGTGGATGCGGGCGACGATCCACTTCTCCGCGAGGAAGATGCGCTGGAGCGGGAGCGCCTCCGCCTCCAGCTCCGGGATCCAGCGTGTGTTGGTGATCAGGTCGGGGACCAGGTGGTCGGCGACCGCGTACGCGTCGAGGTGGTCGCGGACCTTCTCGTAGACGCGGATCAGAGCGTGCGTCATCAAGGTGTCGTCGGTGACGTGGCCATCGCCCTTGTGGTACGGCGCGATGGGCCGCGCGGTCTTCCAGTCGTCCTTGTAGAACGGTTCTACGATGCCGCGCACCCGGCCGCCGTGCCGCTCGGCGATGGCCTCCGGGGTCCAGCCCTCGACCGGACCGCCGAGCGCGTCGCCCACGGCGGCTCCGACGAGGGCGCCGGTGGTGCGGTCCTCCAGGGACGGGATGGGGCTCGTCGGGTTGGCGGGGGTAGTCATGCCGGGATTCCTTCCGAAGAGGGGGAGTTGATGGGGCTGCTTGTGGCGGCCAGGCGCTCCGCCAGGCTGATCAGGTCCGTGCCGGCCAGGCGCGGCAGCGCGCAGCCCGCGAGGGTACGGCAGGCCTCACGCCAGCTCTGCGGGAACGCGCCGGCGCCGTCGAGCGCACCGGTGAGGGCGCCGGCCAGGGCGGGGGCCGAGTCGGCGACGCGGGAAAGACAGGCCGCGGTAGGGACCGCTTCACTGACGGATCCGGCCGCTGCCGTGGCGACGGCGAGGGCGACGGGGACCGTTTCGGCGGCCGCGATGCCGTAGCTGTAGACATGGTCGACGATCTCGTGTTCCAGAACCGGCACGAGCGCGAACGCGTTGCCGGGCAAGCCGGGGCGCGCGGTCACCGCGTTGCGGGCCAGGTCGACGGCGCGCAACGCGTTGCGGTGGATCTCGGTGCCCTCAGGCAGTTGGGCGAGGGCCGCGTCCACGCAGGCGTCGAGGGGCGCACCGCCGAGTGCCGCGGAGACGGCTGCCGCCATGGCGCGGGCTCCGTGCACGCCGTCGCCATCCTGTGTGTAGCGCGCGTCGAACTCGGCCAGATCGGCGGCGAGTTCGGGTGCGCCAGGGTGCACCACCGCGAGGACCGCGGCGCGTACGCACGCGGCGTCGTCAAAGTAGTGAGGGTTGTCGTGGCCCGTAGCGGGAGGCCGCAGTCCGGCGGCGAGGTTGCCGAGGCCGGCCCGTACGGAGATGCGGGCGCGCAGCGGCATCTTGGCCGACTCGATCTCGTCCGCGCGGTCCGCGGCCGCCGCGATTTCGTCCGCGAGGGTGTTCCAGGCAAGTGAGAGCGCGGAGCGTACGCGCTGGTCGGCGGGGAGGTCCCCGAGGCCGTCGGCGTAGGCGTCGAGGACGGAGTGCGCGGTGAAGGCCGCCCACTCCGCGTCGTCGGACGGGCCGAGGCGCAGGGGCTCCGGGGGCTGGTTCAGCGCGATCGGGACAGGCAGGGTCGTCGTCGCGTTCTGCTCGGCGAATGTGTCCAGTTCGCGGGTGAGGCGGCGCGTCCAGTCGGGCAGTCGGGCGGCGCGGTGCCGGCCGGAGGGCCACCCGGCGGCGTCACCCGCGGCGATGCCGAGAAGCAGGCCCTCGATGTGGTGAGTGGCGTCCGCTGGGGCGGGAGGCATGAGAGTGAGCGGCCTTTCGGTGGTACTGGGTGGTACGGCGGCGAAGTCCCGGCGTCTCGTCACGCCATCGCCCCCGCCCGGTCCGGTGCGGTGGGGATCAACCGGTCCGCGATGTCGAGGACGTGCCGTCCGGCCATGGAAGGGAGGCAGCTGCCGCGTACCGGGCCGATCGCGTCCGCCCAGTCGGCGGGGATCGCGGCCTCGCCGCGCAGAGCGCCTGCGAGGGCGCCCGCCACGGCGGCTGTGGTGTCGGCGTCGCGGCCCATGTTGACGGCGGTCAGGACCGACTCGCGGAAGTCACCCCGGGCCACCGCGAACGCACCGAACGCCAGGCCGACCGCCTCGGGTGCCAGGTCCGTCCATGGATAGCCCCCGATGACGACGGCCTTGCGCACCACTCGCTCCATCGCCAGCTGGGTGCCGTCGGGGTCGCGGCGGGCCCGACGTGCCGCCGACACCGCGCGGTGCAGTGAGCGGGCCGTCCAGGAGTCGTCCGGGACGACGGAGAGAGCGGCCTGGACGACTGCGTCCGGACTGTGACTGACCATGGCCGCGGCGACACCCGCCGCCACCGCCCGGCCGCCGAGAATGCCCTCTCCGTCGTGTGACACCGTGCCGTCGATGGCGACCAGGCGGGCCGCCTCGGCCGGGCGTCCAGCCGCGTAGACCCCGAAGGGCGCGGCGCGCATCGCGAGACCGTCGCTCCAGGCGTGCCGGTGCTGGGCGGAGATGGGGGCGGCGAGGCCACGGCGCAGGTTCTCCAGGGTGCCGCGCTCGCTGAACCCGGCTCCCTTGAACGGACCTTCGTCGCGGTCGGCGATCTGCTCATGCCAGGCCGCCTCGACGTGGTCCACGGTGAGACCGGCGCCGTGATCAGCAAGCAGCAGACCCGAGAAGATCGCGTACTCGGTGTCGTCCGTACCGGCCGGGTCGTCGGAGACGAACCCGTCGATGCGGCCCCAGCGTTCGCGGATCTGGGAGGGCTTCATGTTCTCGGCGGGGGCGCCGAGCGCATCGCCGACCGCGAGGCCGAGCATGGCGCCGCGGGCGCGATCCCGGAGCAGAACCGCGGCGGCGCTCTGGGAGAGGGGGACGGTGCGGCACCTGCGGAGATCCGGTGCGCCGTCTGCCGACGGGGCGGGATCGGGGTCGAGCCTGACGCTCATGGTGGGTTCGTGCTCTTTTCTGGGGTCGTGCTCGGGTTCAGCGCTGAGAGCGGTCGAGGATGCGGGTGCCGTCGTCCGCCAGGCGTTTGCGCAGTTCCGCGATACCGAACGCGCCGTTGTAGTACTTCTGGTAGGCGGGGGTGGCGATCTTGTCCTTCCACTCTGCGTAGCCGCGCACCCCGAGCACCGGGGAAGGACGCAGATTGGAGGAACGGGACGCCGTACGTTCCCTTGCCGTAGGAGGTCGTGTCCCAGGAGGTCTGCGGGATGTCCTCGCGCAGTGACTTCGGCAGATACTTCGTCAGGTCGGCGAGGTAGCCGCCGTTCGCGAAGTCGGTGAGGTCGGAGGCGTCGTCGTGGATGATGTCGCCCGACGTTCGTGGCACCGCCTACCCCCTGTGTCGGCTGACTTCCCGGTTTTTTCTGTAAACGTTTTCGGCAGTTGGAAACGTTTACAGATGTTGCATTTCCACTTCCTGGCCGTCAATAGGTGGAATATGTGATACACGTCACATATTGCTCTCTGCTTGTTACCCTGCGTCGCGCCGAGCCGCTGGTCTGGAACTGGACCGAGGGCGAGAGCAGTGACGGCCGCACCCGCAGCGCGGTACCAAACGGCGGTTCGGTCCATCGAGAGGGGGCGCCGAGTGGTATCCGTCCGTTTCCCCCTGTGGCCGTCCGGCTATGAATTCCCGCTCCCGCAGGACCGCTTCACCGCGGCGGCCTGCCGATGCGTTGCGGACCTGCGCTGAGGGCACGCTCTCCGGGCTGAGCGGGCATGAGCTGCGTCACGTTCGCTGCCTCTTGACTGGCGGGAAATATAGCCACAACGTTAAACGTTTACAGTAATTGTTCGTAAGAGGTCATGAAGGGGGCTATGGGAATGCCACGAACGTCGGGCGGCGGTCAGCCGACCGTCGTGTCGATCGCTGAGCGGGCGGGAGTCTCCATCGCCTCGGTGTCCCGTGTTCTCAATGGTCTCGGTGCTCGTCGGGACACTGTGGAGAAGGTGGAGCGGGCTGCGTCCGAGCTGGGCTATGTGCCCAATGCGGTGGCGCGTTCTCTCAAGGGCGGCAGGACGCGGCAGTTGACGTTCGCGATGCCGGATATCGGAAACCCGGTGTACGTCGCGATGGTCCGTGCCATCCAGTCCGTCACCAAAGCGGCCGGCTACCGGCTGCTGCTTCACTCCACCGATGCCGTGGTCGACGACGAACTCGCTGTGCTGCGCAGCCTCGGCGACCGCACCAGTGACGGTCTGATCATCTGCCCCATCCGGATCACGGACGAGCACGTCGAGGCGCTGCGCACCGCGGCCGGACCGGTAGTCGTCATCGGTTCGCTGCCCGACGGTGTGCCCGTGGACAGTGTGCGTGCCGACTCCGTCGCGGGCGCCGCCCTGGCCGTGCGGCATCTGTACGAGACCGGCCGGCGCCGCATCGCGTTCGTCAACGGCCCTTGCGACACGGTGCCCGGCCGCAACCGGGACGAGGGGTACCGCACCGCCCTGGCAGAGTGCGGCCTCGTGTACGACGCCTCGCTCGTCGTGCACACCGACTTCGGCATCGACTCGGGTGCCGAGGCCGCCGAGCGGCTGCTGGCCGACAGAACCTCCCGGCCCGACGCCGTGTTCTGTGCCAACGACCAGCTGGCACTCGGCGTCGCCCGCGCCCTGCACTCCAGAAACCTGCGCATCCCCCAGGACGTCGCCGTCGCGGGAATGGACGACAGCGTGCTCGCACAGGCTGGCTGGCCCCCACTGACCAGTGTCGATCTGGGCTCCACCGAACGCGGCCGACACGCCGCCGAACTCCTGCTGGAACGGCTCGGCCAGGCGACCGACCACCCCGAGATCTCCACCCCCCGCAGCAGCACCGCCCCTCCCCGCCTCGTCGTGCGCGCCTCCACCGCGCAAACGGCGACCGACAGCTGACCCGGGTGCGGTGGTGAGCGTGAAGTCCGATGACCGGCTCTGGCGGGGGAACCAGGGTCAGGAGCCACTGTTCGCCTGACACAGCCCCGACGGTCGCGGGACCGTTCGGGGCTGTGTGCGGCACCGGTGATGCCGCGTGACTGCGGCGGATCAGCTGTTGGCCACGGGGGTGTCGTTCTCCGCCACGCGCCACAACCGGTCCGAGCTGGGCTGCGCGATGTTGAGGTAGAGGCTGTCCCAGCTGCCGTCGTTGTACCTGTTGAGGCTCAGGGCGAGGTCCTTGTCGACCATGGGGCGGTACATCCACCAGCCCGTGTGTCTGCCGTCGATCCTCTCGTTGATCAGGCTCCACTTCTGCAGCCGCGAGCCGTCACAGGTCCGGACGATGACGGTGGTCCCGCGCTGAGGTGTCGCGGCGCTCGGCTGAAGGCACTTGTTCGCGGCCTCGTTCTTGATCGTGACCGTGTAGGTGTTGGGTCCGTCTGCCTGCCAGGCGGAGAAGTCGACCTCCCATGCCTCGGTGCTGTACTTCCACGCGGGGTCGCGGAGGGTGATGGCGGTGGCGCCTTCGCCGGTGCTGTTGTTAAGCAGAGCCAGGCGGCTCCCGTCCATTTTGTTGATCAGGTCGCGGTTGGGGTTGGGCGCGGCGGAAGCCGGCGCTCCACTGGCTGCGGCGATGCCGCACGTGGCCAACAAGGCGGCGGCGAGGGCCAATACGGGCTGGTGGCGCCTGGACATGGAGGGTTTCCCTTTCGGTGCATGAACGTCCGCGGGAGCAGGACTTCCGCATCCAATCAGCCCGGACGCGCGCCGAAACGATCTCGTCCGGAGGAGTCGCTCCGGTTCACCCGACCGAGGCACGTCGGACCTGCTGCACCCTTGCGCTGTGATCCCATGGCCAGGGCTCCGCACACGCACCCACGGGAACGACACCGCAGCGCGCCGTGCAGGACACCCGCCGACCGGTGAAGCTGCACGCGAACAAGGGCTCGGTCTGCCGTGGCGGCAGACGCACCCCCGTCGGCTGCTCCTTGCCGAGGCCTCTCGCTGCCATGGGCGCCCGGGATGACGACAGCAAAGTCGCGCGTCGTTGAAGCCCCGTCGAGAGCCTCGATATGACCCCGCAGGTGTGATGTCAACCATAGGATCTGAGTCACATCCTATTGCGGGTAGTGGTGCCCAACTTGCTCGAACGGCTGAAAAACATCACAGAACATCCCTTTTCGGACATTTATCCGAAGTTGGGTAGTACGTCACATTTTTGCGTCGTGCCTCGCTCGTCGCTAACCATGGCTGTCGTTGCCAGGAAGGCAGCGATCAGGCCGGGCGGATTCCGCTGGATCCGTTCGCTCCGGCCCGCAGTGCGGGGTTCCGCTCCGCAAGCCGCCGCAATCGAGACCGGTAGGCAGTACCGCGACGTCCCCATTGGAGAGTTCCTTCCGTATGACCATGCACACGCAGACCCGTACCAGCCGCATTGCCCGCTTTCGCACGCTGTCCGTCGCCGGCATCGCCACCGTGGGTGTCGCAGCAGCGACCCTCACGATGGCGTCGGCATCCGCGCAGGCTGCCGATGCGACACCGGCGAGCACCGCCGCGGTCAAGACTTCGGCGGACGGCGGCGGGGGTGTGCAGGCGGGCAGCAACGGCTATGCCAACAACCTCGACGGCTGGATCCAGCAGTCGTTGGTCATCATGAAGGCCAAGGGCATCCCCGGCAGCTACGAGGGGCTGCACCGCAACATCATGCGCGAGTCGAGCGGCAACCCGTACGCCCAGAACAACTGGGACGTCAACGCGCAGAACGGCGTGCCGTCCAAGGGTCTGCTCCAGGTCATCCAGCCGACCTTCAACGCCTACCACGTGGCCGGCACCGCGCACGACGTCACCAATCCCGTCGCCAACATCACCGCGGCCGCCAACTACGCCGCCCACCGCTACGGGTCGATCGACAACGTCAACTCCGCCTACTGAGCCGAAGGCTCAGCCCTCACTGCGCGAGCCAGGACCGGCATCGGCAGCACTATTGCTGCCGATGCCGGTCCTTTGGCTTACGGCCTGATCCACTCTCTATCGTGCACCAGGCCGTTACGACCTCACCGCGATTGGCAGCGGCGTTTGCCTGCGCATAAGAGGTCGCGCACATAGGTGGGGCGGCGTCGCGTGCCGATGGGCGGCGTTGTCGTCGGTCGACGACGCTCCGCGTCGCCTCCCTCCTCCGCCTTGCCCGGCTTGCCCCTCGCCCCGCTCCTTCCTCCACC
>NZ_JBEOYU010000055.1:0-36581 GCF_040297265.1 Streptomyces sp. NPDC001832 | reverse complement strand
CGGTTGACCTCGTCCTTCGGCAGCGAGGAGCCGGGCGTGTGCCACAGCCCGCGGCTCTGTCGTACTGCGGTGTTGTGCGGTCAGGCAGACTTCCTGCTGTCTCGCGGGTGCACGGCGATGTTCATCGCTCCGGAACGCAGGACCGCCAGCCTCTCGGCCAGCACCTCCTCCAGCTCCTCGCGTGTGCGCCGCTCCATGAGCATGTCCCAGTGCGTACGCGCAGGCTTGCCCTTCTTCTCCTCGGGGCCGTCCCCGTCCACCAGGAGTGCCATGGCGCCGCACGCCTTGCACTCCCACTCCGGCGGAATCTCCGCCTCTACCGAGAACGGCATCTCAAACCGATGTCCGTTCTGGCATGCGTACTCCACCGCCTGGCGCGGGGCCAGATCGATGCCGCGGTCCGTCTCGTAGCTGGTAACCACGAGTCGCGTGCCGCGGAGAGCTCGCTCACTCATGAATCGTGCCTCCCGGGCTTGTCGCCCACAGGACAGGTGTCGCTGTCGTCGTCATCCGGTCAACGTCCGGTCGGCGGCAAAGATTCCCGTTGCCGGTCATGCGTCGCCCGTCGTGCCGCTGCTTCTTCAGGGTTGGGGTACCCGCCAATGCCCGGTTTGTCACATCTGGCAGAAGTTGTCACCCAACGGTTTGGCTTTTCCACTCGCAGTAACGGCCCTCCGGGCAGGCCAAAGGCGTACACTACCGGCCTTTCACTTCAACGTCTAAATCCGTTCCGGAACGGGATTCCCCGCTGCCGCCACGGCCTGCCGGATCGGCACCCTCGCGAGCAGTGCGGAACCAACCACGAAGAAGATCACCAACGAGATGATCGCATCCCGATAGCTCCCGGTCAGCTGATACGCGAGACCGAACACCAGCGGCCCGAGCCAGCTCAGTCCGCGGTCGCTCATCTCGTATGCGGAGAAATACTCGGCCTCCTTGCCGCGCGGCACCAGGTGCGAGAACAGCGAGCGTGACAGCGCCTGGCTGCCGCCGAGCACCAGACCGATCGCCGAGGCCAGCGCATAGAAGAAGACCGGCGTGTCGGCGGGCAGAAAGCAGGCGGCGACGAGAATCAGCGTCCAGACGACGAGCGAGCCGAGGATCGTGCGCTTCGTGCCGTACACCCGCGCCAGCCGGCCCATCCCCAGCGCTCCGGCCACCGCGAGCACCTGCACCAGCAGCACGGCCGTGATCAGCGTCGTCTGGTCGAGGCCCAGTTCCTCGGAGCCGTACACCGAGGCCTGGGAGATCACCGTCTGCACGCCGTCGTTGTAGACGAGGTACGCCAGCAGGAAGGAGAGGGTCAGCGGATGGCGGCGCATGTCGCGCAGGGTGGCCATCAGCTGCCGCCATCCCGAGCCGACCGCCCCCTCACCGCTCGGTGTCATCCGCCGGTCGCGCAGCCGTCGCAGCGGTACGACGGTGAAGGCACCCCACCAGACACCGGCCGATGCGAGACAGATCCGCACCGCGTCGGACTCGGAGAGGCCGAAGGAGTCGTGGCCCGTGTACAGGACCAGATTCAGAATGAGGACGAACGCACCCGACGTGTATCCGAACGCCCAGCCGCGCGACGAGACCGCATCCCGCTCGTCCGGTCCGGCGATCTGCGGCAGATAGGCGTTGTAGAGCACCATCGACACCGAGACCGAGGCGTTCGCCACGATCAGCAGAAACGCGCCCAGCAGATAGCGCTGGCCGTCCAGGAAGAACATGCCGGTGGTCGCGGCAGCCCCTACATAGGCCGCGGCCGCCAGCAGCGGCTTCTTGCGCCCCGTACGGTCCGCGGCGGCGCCCACGATCGGCATCACGATCACCGCGACCACGACGGACACGGAGACCGCGTAGGCGAACAGCGACCCGGCGCGCACCGGTATGCCGAGCGGGTGCACGAAACCGTCGGCGTCGGCGGCTGCCTCGGCGACCGACGTCAGGTAGGGGCCGAGGAATACCGTCAGGACGCTCGTCGAGTAGACGGAGCAGGCGAAGTCATAGAAATACCAGCCGCGTTGTTCACGCCTGCGGCTCTCGGCGTCGGCGGAACCCGTCGTGAGTCCAGCCGGCTCAGCGGTGTCCGCGGTTTCGGCGCTCAACCCGCACCCCCTCGTCTCTCCCCGTGGAGACCTCGCACGGACCGGCGTCAGGCCCAGGCCCCCCGCTCGCTCAGCACCGTACGCAGCGTCTCGATGTGATCGGTCATGATGCCATCCACACCGAGATCGAGGAGCGCTGCCATCCGCTCGGGTTCGTTCACCGTCCAGACGTGCACCTGGAGTCCGCGTGCGTGCGCCTCTCGTACGAAGCGCCGGTCGACCACCCGGACGCCGTTCTGGCTCTCCGGCACCTGCGCGCACACCGCGCCGGCCCGCAGCGCCACCGGTATGCCGTACGAGCGCAGCCGCAGGCCCAGCACGCCGCGGACGCCGTAGGAGGTGGCGAGCCGGGGTCCCGCAAGACGGTGGGCCCTGGCGATCCGGGCCTCCGAGAACGAGCCGACGCACACCCGGTCCCAGGCATCCGCCCGGCGGATCAGACCGACCAGCGGGGCCAGGGCGGACTCGGCCTTGATGTCGACGTTCCAGCGGGCTTCCGGGAACGTCTCCAGCAGCTCCTCGAACAGCGGCAGCGGCTCCCGGCCGGCCACCCTGGCCTGCCGCACCTCGCTCCACGGCAGCTCGGCCAGCCGGCCCCGGGCATCCGTCACCCGGTCAAGAGTGGCGTCGTGGAAGGCCACCAGACGACCGTCCGCCGTGGTGTGCACATCGGTCTCGAAGTAGCGGTACCCGGCATCGGCGGCCCGCCGGAACGCGGCCGTGGTGTTCTCGATCCCGTCTGCGCTACCCCCTCGATGGGCGAACGGGATCGTCGAGGGATGGTCGAGATAGGGGTGGCGTTCGGAGGTCACTGGGGCAGTATGGCCTGCTCCGGCGTCCGGGCGCTGACGGTGGTGTCGCCGCTGTCCGGCCCGGGTGCGACGGGCGCCTGGTCAGCGGGCCCGGCGGCGGCCTCTGTCGCCGGCTTTCCGCCGGCCGCGAAAAAACGCAGGAAGAACTGGGCGAGCGGGCCGATGGCCAGGGCGTAGAGCACCGTGCCCGCGCCGAGCGAGCCGCCGAGCACGAAGCCCGTCACCACGACCGCCACCTCGATCAGTGTGCGGACGAGCCGGATGGAGCGGCCGGTACGCAGGTGCAGACCAGTCATGAGCCCGTCGCGTGGTCCCGGGCCGAACCGCGCCGCGATGTACAGCCCCGTCGCGACACCGTTGACCACGACACCGGCGACCATTACGGCGACCTGCGCGGCGAGGCCGTGCACGTCGGGCACGAGCGCCAGCGTGCCGTCCATGGTGATACCGATGGCGAACACATTGGAGACGGTGCCGAGACCGGGACGCTGCCTGATCGGTATCCACAACAGCAGAACGGCGGCGCCGACAATGATCGAGACGACCCCGATGGACAGCCCGGTTCGCTCGGCGAGCCCCTGATGCAGCACTCCCCAGGGTTCGAGGCCGAGACCGGCGCGGACCAGGAGCGCCGAACTCGCCCCGTACAGCGCAAGGCCGACGTACAGCTGAATCAGCCTTCGTATGAGGTGTGCCCCGCGAGGGACAGGGGTGATGGACAAGAGGTGCCCCCCTGGAGTGGTGGTGGTGGACTGCCGCATGTCACCCTGTGGCAGGGGATTGGCCGCCAACTATGGCCAATCCGAGGAAGGTGGACTGATTTCCATGGCCCAGTGGACTTCCGCAGTCGGTGCGGCACAGCTCGCGCGGCAGCTCCAGGCCCAACAGCCCCGGCCCGCCGGACCGGGCGCCCGCAGGCCGCCCGTCTATCGCGCACTGGCCGACGGGGTCCGTCTGCTCGTCCTCGAAGGCCGGGTGCCGGTGGCCGCCCGGCTCCCCGCCGAGCGCGAACTGGCGCTTGCCCTGTCCGTCAGCCGAACCACCGTCGCCGCCGCGTACGAGGCGCTTCGGACCGAAGGATTCCTGGAGTCCCGCCGCGGCGCAGGCAGCTGGACCGCCGTGCCCGCGGGTAATCCGCTGCCCGCACGCGGTCTGGAACCGCTTCCCCCGGAGTCGCTCGGTTCGATGATCGACCTGGGCTGCGCCTCGCTGCCCGCCCCCGAACCGTGGCTGACCAGGGCGGTCCAGGGCGCCCTGGAGGAGCTGGCACCGTACGCCCACACCCACGGCGACTACCCGGCCGGTCTGCCCGCGCTGCGGCAGATGATCGCCGACCGCTACACCGGGCGTGGCATTCCGACCATGCCCGAACAGATCATGGTCACCACCGGGGCGATGGGCGCGATCGACGCGATCTGCCACCTCTTCGCCGGCCGTGGCGAACGGATCGCGGTGGAGTCCCCGAGCTACGCCAACATCCTGCAACTGATGCGGGAGGCGGGCGCGCGGCTGGTGCCGGTGGCGATGGAGGAAGGGCTCGGCGGCTGGGAAATGAACCGGTGGCGGCAGGTGCTGCGGGACGCGGCGCCGCGGCTCGCGTACGTCGTCGCCGACTTCCACAACCCCACCGGCGCACTGGCCGACGAGGACCGGCGACGTGACCTGGTGGACGCCGCGCGCTCCGCCGGTACGGTCCTGGTCGTCGACGAGACCATGAACGAGCTGTATCTCGACGCCGATGTGCAGATGCCGCGCCGGGTTTGCACCTTCGATCCGGCGGGCTCCACCGTGCTCACTGTCGGATCGGCGAGCAAGGCCTTCTGGGCCGGCATGCGGATCGGCTGGGTGCGCGCCGCGCCGGACGTGATCCGCAGCCTGGTGGCCGCCCGCGCCTATGCCGACATGGGGACGCCCGTCCTTGAGCAGCTCGCCGTCAACTGGCTGATGCGTACCGGCGGCTGGGAACAGGCCGTGCAGGTCCGGCGTGAACAGGCGCGGGAGAACCGGGACTCGCTCGTCGCCGCGGTCCGCCGGGAGCTGCCGGACTGGGAGTTCTCGGTTCCGCGTGGTGGTCTGACCCTCTGGGTGCGTACCGGTGGCCTCTCCGGCTCCCGGCTCGCGGTGGCGGGGGAGAGGGTCGGCGTACGCGTTCCCTCCGGCCCCCGGTTCGGTGTCGACGGCGCCTTCGAGGGGTACGTACGGCTGCCGTTCACGGTCGCGGGGCCGGTCGCGGACGAGGCGGCGGTACGACTCGCTGCGGCGGCGCAGCTTGTGGGTTCGGGGGCGGTCGCGGGGGCGGAGGCGCCGCGGACCTTCGTCGCCTGATCGACAGGGCGTCGCGGGGGCGACGGATCAGCTGATCCGCCATCCCCGCGCCGTCGCGCTCAGTCTCTGACCGCCACGTCCTTGACGGCCACGGCGCACGGCATGGCCGGGTCCGGGACGCCCCCGACCGGTGCGGTCTCCTCGGCCGGTGCCTGCCGCCCGGGGAGCAGGCCGAGGACGGCCTGCCGCTGTGCCTCGCTGGTCGCCTCATCGTACGGATCAGGTGTGGCCGGGACCTGGAGCCGCAGCACGGGACCGGTGCCGAGCCGCGCGTACCCCCGGCCGGGAGGGACGTCCGGTGCCGGGGTGGTGTGCGGCTCCGTGCCGAGCACGACCTCGACCTGGTCGCGAGAACAGTCGCCGAGCACGACCCTGGCCCGGGTATGGGTCCGTACGGTCTCGCCGAGGGTGTCCAGGCTGTCGAACTGATCGGTCATGACCACGGTGACGTTGGCCGCCCTGCCGTGCCGCAGCGGCACCTGGAGCAGCTCCTGGGGGTCGGGCTTGGCGTCAGCCGCCGCCAGGTGGCCGAGGATGCTGGGCCGGTCCAGCAGGATCCAGAGCGGGCGCTTGGTGTCGTCGGGGGCGGGGTGGCCGGACTGCCGGGCCCGGTTCGCCGCGATCAGCCGTCGCTCCGTTTCGTGGACGGCCCACTCCAGTGTCGCCAGCGCGCCGGCCAGGCCGCATTCCACGGCCAGTACGCCATCGCGTCCGGTCAGGCAGGCGTACTCACCGGTTCCGCTGCCTTCGACGATCAGGATGTCGCCGTGCTGGAGCGCCTGCAGGGCGATGGAGCGCATCAGCGTGGTGGTGCCGCTGCCGGGCTGTCCGACGACCAGCAGATGCGGCTCGGTGGAGCGGGCGCCGGTCCGCCAGACGACCGGAGGTGCGTCGCGGGTCGCGCCGCCGTCGTTCACCGGGACGGTGCGCTGCACCGCGTCGCCGTCGGTGAAGCCCAGCACGGTCTCACCGGGGGCGGTGACGAAGCGCTGGGCCCCGATCGAGGTGGGCAGGGCGTCGAGCACGTTCATGACGAGCTGGTTGCCCTCCTCGTTCCAGGCGAAGTGGTACTCGCGGCCACGGCCGGACTTGGCATGCAGCAGTTGCTCGATCCGGATGCGGGAGGCGGCCTCGCTGTCGGTGAAGTAGGCGGGGTACGTCACCTGCAGACGTGTCAGGCGCCCGTTGGCGTCGAACTCGTATCCGCTGAAGACCTTGTCCCAGTGGGCGCCGTGGGCGAACAGCGGACTGGGGTCGTCGGCCACGGAGAAGTACGGCACGAGCGCCTCGTACAGGGACCGCAGCCGCCTGGTCTGCGCCTCGTCGGGCCCCGTCTTCACGGGGGTCCGCTCCCGGCCCTTCCATGCGGCTGCGCCCATCACCGTGACCAGGGCGAGCACGGACCCGTACGGGATGAGCGCGACCAGGAGTACGCAGGCCGCGACGGAGAACAGCGTCGGACCACGCTTGTCCTTGGGTGTCGCGGCCCACTTCTGCCGTCCGGCTCCGGCCAGCAGTCGCAGGCCACGAGTGACTGTGATCAGCGGATGGAGGACGTCGGTGGCGTTGTCGGCGGCCGTGCGCGCGAACTCGCGACCGCGAGTGATCGAAGCGCTGCCGTTGTTCAGAATACGGGGGAGTGGTCGCCGGGCCACGTCGGTCTCCTGAGGGGTGGGAGTGGTCTCGGGCGGTCAGAATTTGATCCCGCCCAAGAGACTGGCGAGACTCGCGCCGCCCGCTGTGATGCTCGGTGCGATGGCGGTGCCTGCCAGATAGAAGCCGAACATGGCAGTGACGACGGCGTGCGATGCCTTGAGGCCGTCCTTCCTGAAGAACAGGAAGACGATGATGCCGAGGATGACTACGCCTGACATGGACAGGATCATGAGAGGTTCTCCTGATTAGGGGGACAGTCACCATGAGTCCTTCCAGGTTCACCGGAAGTATCTATGCGGTAAAAGCGGTATTTGGGTGAAAAGTCTGCATTTTCACTTGTTTGTCCGACGTGGGAGCGTTGGTGGGGCGGACAACTCGATGTGCACGTGCTGTTCCGTCGTTACCGGACGTGATCTTTTGCCCTGGGTGAGCCGGGGTGTGCGAGCGATGGAGCAGTACCCTGTCGATTCACTCGTACGGCCCCTACGTCGTACGCCCCGGCAGGTCAGCAGTGGTGAACCGGTTGATGGAAGGCGGTCCGTCCGATGAGCGAAACCCCCGATCCCGAGGTGGTCGAGCTGGCGACGAAGGTCTTCGACCTGGCCCGCCGCGGTGAGACCGACACCCTCGCCGCGTATGTCGACGCGGGTGTTCCCGCGAATCTCACCAACGACCGGGGCGATTCGCTGCTGATGCTCGCCGCGTATCACGGGCATGCAGCCGCGGTCACCGCCCTCGTCGGCCGCGGAGCCGACCCGGACCGGGCCAATGACCGCGGACAGACGCCGCTCGCCGGAGCCGTCTTCAAGGGTGAGGGCGCGGTGATCGAGGCGCTGCTCGCCGCAGGGGCCGACCCGGCGGCCGGGACACCCTCCGCACTGGACACTGCACGCATGTTCGGCAAGGCCGACCTGCTGGAACTCTTCGGCTCCCGCTGACCGGGTACGTCGTAAATGTGGTCGCGGTGGCGAAATGGCTGGGTCATCATGACGTCGCGGGCCCGGTTCGGGCCACCGACGAGAGGCAGAGGAAGATGGTCTACACCAAGCAGAAGACGGCGGTCGGCCGATCATGTTGCTGCGCGGCGTAGTGCCCCACCCGGCACTTGGAACTGCACAGTCCCGGTTGCGTCGACAGCTTGATGTGAGGCTTTTTCCATGTTTGATGCGTTCATAGCGCCGAGCGGCACCCTGCTCGGCCTGCTGCAGAGGGGCCGTGGCGACGGCACGCTCCACGCGCTCGCCGCACCACGCCCCGAGGCCCTGGCGGCTCTCAACCACTGCGTCCTGAGCGATCCGCGTCACGACTGGCAGGTGGAGAACCGCTCGCTCTACTACGCACGCCTGTATCTCGACCTCGACGGCGGTATCGAAGAGATCGAGCGCCACCTGTGCGATCCCTGCGACCACCTCGACACCGACGACTCACGCACCGGGCTGGCCCTCGCCGTACTCGGCCACCTCGCCTCGTACGGACGGGACGACGCCCTGGCCCTGCTGAGGCGGTACGCCGCGACCGGAGCCAACTGGGCCTGGGCCCTGGACGAGCTCGCTCTGCGTGACGACGACGCGGGGCTCCGCGCGCTCGCCGTACCCGTGCTCAGCCGCTTCCCGGCCACCGAGGAGGGCGCCGCCGAGCTGGCCGCCGCCGTACGGGACGCCTTCGAACCCCGCCCCTGGCGGCTCTGGGCGGACGACCCGCGCGAGGAGGTCGGTGCCAGGGTCAGGACCGCCTCGGAACAGGGCTCCTTCGACCGCTGGCAACGGCAGATGCGGCCCGGTGGCCCCCGCCCCGGCTGGAGCGTCCAGGCCATCCTCGGCTGGGCCCAGCAGGGACTCGAACGCGGCAGCGCCCTCCACGTCCCGGCGGCCCGGTGCCTCATCGCCGTCGCCGGCCCCGAGGACCGGTCCACGATCATCGAGGCCGCCCGCAGCGGCCCCGAGGGCGCACGCTGCGCCGCTCTGCACTATCTGGCCGAGGCCAGGGACCCGGCCGTGCTCGACCTGATCGAGACCGCCGCGGTCGGCGCCTCCCGCACCGTCGCCGACGCAGGCGTCGCCGCCTTCGAGCGGATGTGCGGCGACGCGGCGGTGGAGCGTGCCAGGCGCTGGGCCCGACGGCCCGACGCCCTCGGCGCCTCCGCGGCCGGTGTGCTCGCCTGCCGGGGCGGCGCCCAGGACGCCCCACTGGTCCTCGGCGCACTCCGCGAGGCCGTACGGGGCGAAGGCCCGGACGCACCACGCCTGTGGACCCTCGTCGACGGCATGGGCCGGCTGGGCATCGCCTGTGCCGCCCCCGTACTGCGCCATGTCTACCGGGAGACGTCCTCCTCGCACCTGCGTGGCCGAGCGGCCCGTGCACTGGCCGCCACCGACCCCTCCTTCGCCACCGGATTCGCCGTCGAATGCCTGTGGGACTGCGAGGAGACCACCCGTGAGGTCGCCGCACTCCACGCCGAGACCGGCGACATCAGGGTCGCCGAGCGACTGCGCCGACTCGCCGCGGACCCGGTCGAGGAGGCCGAGGTGCAGACAGCGGTACGCAGCAGGATCGGGCCCGACACCCCCGCGGTCTGACCGGAATACGCACAGCGGCGCGCATCGGAGGCGGCGCTGCGGAGCGCGCCGGGCGCCGTGCAGCCGGCCGGTGCGCCGACCGCCGCGGAGCAGGTCGTGCCGTCTGGGCCGTTGCCCGTGCCACGGGTGAGTATGGAGGGATGACCGGACGCTGGGAGTTCTGGATCGACCGTGGCGGGACGTTCACCGATGTCGTAGGCCGGGATCCCGATGGGCACCTGGTCACGCGCAAGCTGCTCTCCCACGACCCGGACCGCTACCGCGACGCCGCCGTGGCCGGAATCCGGGGACTGCTGGGCCTCGGCCCCGCCGAACCGGTCCCCGCCGACCGGGTCGGCACGGTGAAGATCGGCACGACGGTCGCCACCAACGCCCTGCTGGAGCGGCGCGGTGAGCCGACCGTCCTGGTCATCACGGAAGGCTTCCGCGACGCGCTGCGCATCGCGTACCAGAACCGGCCGAGACTCTTCGACCGCCGCATCCTGCTGCCCGAGGCCGTGTACGAGCGGGTGATCGAGGTCCCCGAACGGGTCGACGCACGCGGCCGGGTCCTGACGCCACTCGACCGGGACGCGGTGGCCGAGCGGTTGCAGGCGGCCCGGGCCGACGGACTGCGTAGCGCGGCGGTCGTTCTGATGCACGGTTACCGCTACCCCGGACACGAGACCGCCATAGCGGCCGCAGCCCGCGAGGCAGGCTTCACCCAGGTCAGCTGCTCGCACGAGGTGAGCCCACTGATCAAGCTCGTACCACGCGGCGACACCACCGTCGTCGACGCCTACCTCTCGCCGATCCTGCGCCGGTACGTCGACGAGGTCGCCCGCGAACTCGACGGAATCCGGCTGATGTTCATGCAGTCCAACGGCGGGCTGCGCGAAGCCTCCCACTTCCGGGGCAAGGACGCGGTGCTCTCCGGCCCCGCCGGTGGCGTGGTCGGCATGGCCCGCACGTCCGGACAGGCCGGATTCGACCGGGTCATCGGCTTCGACATGGGCGGCACATCCACCGATGTGTCGCACTACGCGGGCGAGTTCGAGCGCGAACTGGGCACGCAGGTGGCCGGTGTGCGGATGCGCGCCCCCATGATGAACATCCACACCGTCGCTGCCGGCGGCGGCTCCGTCCTGCACTTCGACGGCCACCGCTACCGCGTCGGCCCCGACTCGGCGGGCGCGATCCCCGGCCCGGCCTGCTACCGCCGAGGCGGGCCGCTGACCGTCACCGACGCCAACGTGATGCTCGGCCGGGTCCAGCCGGCGCACTTCCCGGCCGTCTTCGGACCGGACGGCGACCTCCCGCTCGACGCGGACCTCGTACGCGAACGCTTCGACGCGCTCGCGCAGGACGTGGCGCGCGCCACCGGAACGCGGCACACGGCAGCCGAGGTCGCCGCCGGGTTCCTGGAGATCGCCGTGCTCAACATGGCCAACGCGGTCAAGAAGATCTCCGTGCAACGCGGACACGACATCACCCGCTATGCCCTGACCGGCTTCGGCGGCGCCGGAGGCCAGCACGTCTGCGCCGTCGCCGACGCCCTCGGTATCGAAACGGTCCTCGTACCACCCCTGGCCGGCGTGCTGTCCGCGTACGGCATCGGTCTCGCCGACGCCACCGCGATGCGCGAACAGTCCGTCGAGGCGCAACTGAACGACGCGACCCGGACCGTGGTGGGCGAACTCTGCGACGAACTCGCCGCCCGCACCCGTGCCGAACTGCGCGCCGACGCCATCCCCGACAGCGCGATCAGCACGCGCGCCCGGGTGTTCCTGCGCTACGCCGGCACGGACTCGAGCCTGCCCGTCGGCCTGGACAGCGCACCCGCCATGGCCGAGGCGTTCACCACAGAGCACCGCGCGCGCTACGCGTTCACCATGGACAGACCCCTTGTCGTCGAGGCGGTGTCGGTCGAGGCGATCGGAACGGCGGGACAGCACGAACCGTGCCCGGCCGCCCGCACACCCCGCGAGAGCACAGAACCTCGACCACACGACACCGTAAGGATGTTCACCGACGGCCGATGGCAGGACACCCCGCTTCACCGGCGCGAGGAACTGCACCCTGCGGACACCGTGACGGGCCCTGGCGTGATCGCCGAGGCGGATGCCACCACTGTCGTCAACCCGGGTTGGCAGGCCGCCCTCGCCGACACCGGCCATCTGCTGCTCACCAGGGTCCGCCCGCGCCCGGACCGCACAGCCGTCGGCACCCGGGTCGACCCCGTCATGCTGGAGGTCTTCAACAACCTCTTCATGTCGATCGCCGAACAGATGGGCGTACGCCTGGAGAACACGGCCCACTCCGTCAACATCAAGGAGCGGCTCGACTTCTCCTGCGCCCTCTTCGACGCGGACGGCAATCTGATCGCCAATGCCCCGCACATTCCCGTGCACCTCGGCTCGATGGGGGAGTCCATCAAGGAGGTGCTGCGGCGCAACAGTGGAGCGATGCGGCCCGGCGATGTGTACGCCATCAACGATCCGTACCACGGCGGCACACATCTGCCCGATGTGACCGTTGTGACACCCGTGTTCGACGAGACCGGTGGCGAGCGGCCGGAGCTGCGCTTCCTTGTGGCCTCACGCGGACACCACGCCGAGATCGGCGGCATCACCCCCGGCTCCATGCCCGCCTTCAGCCGCACCATCCACGAGGAAGGAGTGCTGTTCGACAACTGGCTGCTGGTGCGGGACGGCAGACTCCGCGAGGCCGAGACGCGCGAGCTGCTCACCGCCGCCGCGTACCCCTCCCGCGACCCGGACACCAACCTCGCCGATCTGCGCGCCCAGATCGCCGCCAATGAGAAAGGCATTGCCGAACTCCGCCGCATGGTCGAGCAGTTCGGCCCGGAGGTCGTAGCCGCGTACATGGGGCACGTGCAGGACAACGCAGAGGAGTCCGTCCGCCGGATCATCGCTGGACTGCACGACGGCGCCTACCGCTACGAGACCGACAACGGCGCCGTCATCAAGCTCGCCCTCACCGTGGACAAGTCCACCCGCGGCGCAGTCGTCGACTTCACCGGCACCTCACCGCAGCAGCCGGGCAACTTCAACGCGCCGAAATCCGTGGTGATGGCGGCTGTCCTGTACGTCTTCCGGACCTTGGTCGCCGACGACATCCCGCTCAACAGCGGCTGCCTCAAGCCCCTGGAGGTCATAATTCCGGAAGGCTCCATGCTGGCCCCCGTCCATCCGGCGGCCACCGTCGCGGGAAACGTGGAGACGTCCCAGGCCGTCACCGGCGCCCTGTACGCGGCGCTCGGCATCCAGGCCGAGGGTTCGGGCACCATGAACAACCTCACCTTCGGCAACGAACGGGTCCAGTACTACGAGACCGTGGCGAGCGGCTCGGGCGCGGGCGACGGCTTCGACGGCGCCGACGCCGTGCAGACCCATATGACCAACTCCCGCCTCACTGACCCCGAAGTGCTCGAATGGCGCTACCCCGTGCTGCTGGAGAGCTTCCGGGTACGGGACGGCAGCGGGGGCACGGGGCGCTGGCACGGTGGCTGCGGCGTGGAGCGGCGAATCCGCTTCCTCGAACCCGTGACCGTGGCGCTGCTATCCGGCCACCGCCGGGTCCGGCCGTACGGCATGGCGGGCGGCGGACCAGGCGCGCTGGGCGAGCAGCACATCGAGCGCTCGGACGGCCGGACGGTCACACCACTGCGGGGCTGTGACACGGCCGACCTGGAGCGGCAGGACGTACTGGTGCTCCGCACACCGGGCGGCGGGGGCTACGGACCCCCGGAGCCGGGCCGGAACGACCGCAAGGACTCCACCGGGGAACGACTGTGATGCCGACGCCGGCCGGCTCCGGGCAAGGGGTCGCTTCTGCGTCGTTTCGACCGTTGTCCATGTGAGGACCTAATCTGTGCAGCGTGACTTCGCCTGCCTGTACGGACCATGCTGCGCCGCAGCTCAGCGCGGGGCCGCGGCCTGCCCCGGGCCCGGCCGCCGACGAGGGGCTCTCGCGGCGGCTGCGCGCGCTCGCCTGCACGGCTCCGCTGCACGACCTCGATGTGCGCAAGGCGAATCTGGCCGGTGAGTACACCGTCTACGCGATGGCCGAGGTCGCACTCGCCGCGATCGACCTCGTCACACTCAACATGGACTTCGACACGGGTGCCGACCACGACCAGATAGTGACCAGGCTGCTTCCCCGCGTCGCCGCCCAGGCACCGCGCCGCCCGGCCGCCGAGCACGAGCGGGTCGCCCGCTGGGTGCTGGAGAACCTGATCAACGTCGGCAGCGTCGACCGCGGATTCCGTGCGGTATACGGCACTTTCGGCCCCGATGGGGTGTACGTCCGTCGCGACTACGACTTCAAACTGATCGAAGAGGTCCCGGGATACGGCGGCACCGTCTACCTCCGGGCCACCGACGAAGCGGTCAACGTCCTGGTCGGCGCCCTCGACACGGACGTCACCAGCGCCCAGATCGCCGCCGAGGTGAAGCTGGAGGTCCTCATCAGCCGAGGCCGCCTCGCGGACGCACAGCTCGCCGCCGAGCAGGCCCGCTACCGCACCGTGCAGTACGCGGAGACCCTCCGCAAGACACTGGAGGCCACCCGGCGCAACGTCCGGGCCGTCGACTGGCTCAATGCCGTGCCCGACATGATCGCCGAAGCACTCGACCACGTCGCCGACCGCTACCGCCACGAGAACGCGATCCTCACCAACATCCGCAAGGCGCGCGACGAGGCCGAGGAGCCCGAGCACAAGCGGCGCGCCGCCGAGCTCGTCGACATCGTCAAGGACTGCATCCGCCGCCACACCCAACTGCAGTCCCGCCTGCTGGAAGCCGGGCCGCTCTTCCGCGCCGAACAGGACCGGCAGGCGTTCGCCACGCCCACTGCCCGCACCGGCCTCGATCTGTACGGTCAGCTGGTCGCCCCGCTGCTGCCCCTCCCCGTCGAACAGGCCATCCGCGTCACGGACGCGTTCTTCGCCCACGGCACCGGGCAGCGCACGCCCACCTCGGTACGGGTGGGCGACCTCGTCGACATGCTGCTCACCCCGCCAGTGGAGCGGGAACACCTGGGCGCCGAAATGCCCGAACCCGATCTGATCGCCACCCCGGACGACAGCCGGTTCAGCGAGGAGCAGCTCGCGAGCGCCATGGAACTCCTCGACCTGGAGCATGACGCCCCACGCCGGCTCTCCGGACTCCTCGCGGAGGCCCGGCGCCGCGATCCCGAACTGCCCTACCTGGTCGCCCTGCTCGCGGTGCACGCAGCGAGCCCGCCGGTCGGCACCGCCTACCGGCAGGGCGAGCAACGCCTGTTGTTCTCCGTCGACGACGGGACGCAGCTCGACGACCCTGAGTTCGGCGGTGCGGACCTGATAGTGGGTACGGCCCTGCTGGACGCGGCCGGAATGGCCGCGGACCGCTCGGAGGCGTCGTGAGCGGCGCGTCACATGAGGCACATGAGACGCCGACCCGGTCGGCGCACGTCGGCCATGGACGTCGCTGGTCCGTCCGCGCCCACGCGGTGTGCGCGGACCGGACCGAGCCGCCCAGGACGGGTTCCGGCGCCGTCCACCCCGTACCGAAGAGTTTCCGCATCAAGGAGCGACAGTCGTGAGCGACCACCGCGCACAGCACCCCGACGCGTGGAGCGAGCCGACCGTCGCGTACGCGACCGAGAACGCGACGCCCGCCGACCCGGCAGGGCCCACCACCGCACCCGTCACCCCGGCCGACGCAGCCGACGCCGCCCGGCTCGTCGCCTTCGGGCTGCAGCCCAAACTGCTGCCCGCACGCGACGCCGAGTACGCAGAACTGCTTCGCCGCTACCGGGAGGAACCCACTTTCGCCCGGCTCGCCGACGCCGTGGCGACCGGACTCGGCCTGGTCGTCCTCGAAGTGTCCACCCGCGCCGGCATGGCCGTGACCGCCGGTGAGGGCTCGGTCTTCGCCGTCCGCATGGGCGACTATGCCCGCCGCGCCTCGTCCGACTCCGCCGACCGCTTCCTGCACGGGCTCGCACACCTCGCCGTCGCCGCGATGGCCTTCCCCCGCCCCGAGGACCTCGCCGACGACGCGTACATCGGCCGGATCACCGTCAACGGCGTCGACTCGTTCGTACGCCAGGCGTGCCAACGCTTGGAGGAGCGCGCCGAGGAGTGCGGCGACAACACCGACCCGGCCACCGGCGCCCCCGGGCTGGAGGCGGCCTGGCGGATCTACGCCCGGCGCAGCTCCACCGGAGCCACGAAGGACGCCCGAAGGCTGGCCGGCTCCACCACCGGCATCGTCGGCAAGGCCGTCGCCTTCCTCACCGATTCCGGCTTCCTCCAGCGCACCGGGGACGATGCCGGAGGCGCCTTCCGTACCACCGCCCGCTACCAGCTCCAGGTCCGCGACATGGCCGGCAGCGCCGCCATGGCCGAACTGCTCGAACTCGGAGTCGTACCGGTCACCGACGGAACGGCGACGCTGCTGCCGCCGCCCGACCCCGACGACTCGGAGCTGGTCGCGGACGCCGGTCTGCCCTTTCACGCCTGACCGGCCCGCCCCACCACCGCCGTCTCCCTCCCGCTGCCTGAACGACGAGAGTCCGCCGCCATGTACGAGCTGTCCCGGGTCCGCCTCTACTCCATCGGGCCTGCCGGTGCGCGCTACGCCGACACCGTGCTTGACCTGCGTGGAGTCGGCGAGCCCGTGCCCAACCCCGCCCCGGCACAGGCGGAGTTCTTCGCGGAGGAACCGGTCGGTCCGCCGCGCCGCCCCGCCCCCGCCGGTGTGCTCTTCCTGGAGAACGGCGGCGGCAAGTCGGTGCTGCTGAAGCTGATCTTCTCGGTGATGCTGCCCGGCCACCGCAACACCCTCGGCGGCGCCAGCTCCGGCGTACTGCGCAAGTTCCTGCTCGCCGACGACTGCGGGCATGTCGCCCTGGAATGGCAGCACACCCTCACCGGCGAATGCGTGGTCGTCGGCAAGGTCAGCGAGTGGCGTGGACGGCAGGTCTCCAACGACCCGCGGAAGTTCGCCGAGGCCTGGTACTCCTTCCGCCCCGGGCCCGGTCTCAGCCTGGACTCCCTGCCGGTCGCCGAGGCCACCTCGGTGCACCGCCCCGTCGAAGGCGTCTCCGGCGCACAGGGCCGACGGCGCACGATGAAGGGCTTCCGCGACGCCCTGACCGAGGCGGGCAAGTTCTACCAGCACCTCGATGTGCACTGGGAAGAGATCCACGACCGCTGGAACGAGCACCTCGGAGACCTCGGTCTCGACCCCGAACTCTTCCGCTACCAGCGAGAGATGAACGCCGACGAGGGCGAGGCGGCCGGCCTCTTCGCGGTCAAGAAGGACTCCGACTTCACCGACCTCCTCCTCCGCGCCGTCACGGACACCCGTGACACGGACGGACTCGCCGACCTGGTGAGCGGCTTCGGCAACAAGCTGGGCCGCCGAGCCGAACTGACCGCGGAGCGCGACTTCACCGCGGGTTCGGTCGATCTGCTCGGCCGGATCGTCGAGTCCGCCGACAGCAGGTCCCGTGCCCGGGACATCCACGCGGGCGCCGAGCGCCGCACCCGTGTGCTCGCCCGTAGGCTCTCCGCCCGCGCAGGCCAGGAGCGCGGCCGGACCGCCGAGCTCGCCCAGCAGGTGACGGGCGCCGCCCACACCGTCACCACGGCCGAGGACGCCCGCAGCCGCAGCGCCCTGATCGCGGCCGAACTGGCCTACCGGCACGCCTCCCTGGCCCTGACCGCGGCGGAGAAGGGCGCGGCCGCCCAGCGCCGCGAACTGGTCGACGCCCGCACCCTGCACTCCGCCTGGCAGGCCGCCGAGGCCGTACTGAGGCACCGCGCCGCCGCCGACCGCTCCGCCCGGGTGGCCGCCGCAATCCGCGAGGCCGAGCGCGACGCCGCGCCTGCGCTCGCCGCACGCGCCAAGGCCGCCGCCGATCTCGTACGGGCCCTGCACACCGCGGCGGAGGCCGGCGAGTTTCTGGCCAACGAGGAGGAGGAGCGCTCCGACACCCTGCAGACGGCGGGCGAGAACGCCCACCGCGACGCCACCACCGCAGCCACCGAGGCCCAGCGCGCCCGCAGCGAGGCCGGACATCTGCGCCAGCGCCTTGCCGAGGTCGAGCAGGAGACAGCGGAGGCGGTACGGGCCGGCTGGCTCGACAACACCGCGCCGGACGCCGACCCGGCGCGCGCCGCTCTCGCCGCGAGCGACGCCGAGCAGTCCGCCGTCGCCGCGTGGGACACCGCCAGGTCGGCCGCCCGCTCGGCGGCCGACCTGGCCAGGGAAGCCGCAGCCGCCGAGAGCCGCGCCGAACTTGCCGCGGCGCGCGCCGCCGATGCCGCACAGGCCGCGGAACAGTCGTACGAGGCCGAGCTCAGGGCTGCCGAGTCGATCGCCTCCGACCACCGCCTGGCCGACCTGCTGGGCCTGCCGGCCACGCACGGCACGGGCGTGCCCCGGCCCCGCCGCGCAGCGGCCACCACGGAGACGGGCCCGGACGCTCCGCAAAGCGCTGAGCACCAGGACCGGTACCAGGAACAGGCAGGTCAGTCGAGTCAGGGAGGCGAGGCAGGCCGGCCGGACCAGGCCGCCCACGGCACGCACACCGTCACCTCCGAACAGCCCGCCGCCCACGAACAGCCGCTCTCCGCCCAGGAACTGGACCGCAGCGCCGACGAACTGCGCGAGCTGCTCGACCAGGGCATCGCCTCCGCCGAGCGCCGCCTCTTCGAACTGCGCACCGCGGCCGCCGACGACTCCCGCATCCTCGGTGCACTCGGCGACGGCGGACTGCTGCCGCCCGGCCCCGATGTCCTCGCCACCGTCGAATACCTCGGCGAGCACGGCATCCCCGCTCTCCCCGGCTGGCGATACCTCGCCCAGGCCGTCGACCCCGCCGACCACGCGGCCGTACTCGCCGCCCGTCCCGAACTCGTCGACGGCGTGGTCATCACCGACCCCGACTCGCACGCCCGTGCCCGCGACGTCCTGAGCGGCGCCGCCCTGCTGCCGCGTTCCGCCGTCGCCGTCGGCACTGCCGCCGCGCTGCTCGCCCCCGTCCCGGCCACCGGCACGGGCTCGGCCGCGAGCACGGAAGGGGTGTTCCTCGTTCCGCCGAACCCGGCGATGCACGACGAACACGCCGCCGACGAGGAGCGGCAGGCCCTCAGGAGCAGGGCCGCCGCCCGCGACGAGGACATCCGTGTCCTCGCGGCCCGCCTCACCGCCGACCGCTCCCTCGCCGCCCGCATCGGCTCCTGGCGCGCCGACTGCCCGCCCGGCATGCTCGCCGAGCTCGCCGAAGCAGCCCGCACTGCCAGTGCGGCTGCCGAGGCGGCAGAAGCCGCACTCGCCGAAGCCCGTACCGTGCGCGCCGAGGCCGACGAGGCCGCTGCGGACACCGCCCGCGTCCGCGACGAACGCCAGGAGGCCGCCCAGCGTGCCCGCCGCGCCGCCGACGTCCTTGCCGGCCTTGCCCACCGGCTTCGCGAACGCGCTCGCTGGCAGGCGAAACTGCGCGAACTGATCGACGAGGCAGCCGAGTCCGAAGCCCGGGCCACCGTCTGCCTGGAGCGGGCCCGTGCCGCCGACGAGGACCGCAGGGCCGCTCAGCGCGCCGCCGACGACGCCCGCCGCACCGCCCGCGCCCTGCGAGCCGAACGCGCAGAGATCGCAGGCGCCCCCGAACACCTCCCGGAACCCGAGGGCGACACCCCGCGCACCGCGCTTCCCACGCTGCGGGAGGCCTACCGGGCCGCATCCCAGCTGTACGAGAAGGTGGGCGTCGGCGCCGATCTGCGCGCCGAACAGGCCCGAGCGGAGAGCGACGAAAGCGCCGCCCTCGCCGAGCTGGACCGGCTCACCAACAAGGTCCGCACCCGGGCCGCCCAGCTCCTCGAAGGCACTGATGGCGCCGACGGCCCCTCCAGGCAGGCCGCCGCCGCCCGCGCCGAATCCCTGGTCCAGCTCCTGGAAACCAGGGCCTCCACCGCGAGCGAGCAGTTGGGCCGGCTGCGGGGCGAGGCCGAGCGCCTGGCCCCGGTCGATGGCGAGACCCACCACACCGAACTCCCCGACGAGCTGGTCCCCGCCGATGCCGAGCAGGCCCAGGGCCTCCTGCGTGACGCCATGGCCGAACTGGCCTCCGCCACCGCAACCCTGGACACCGCCCGCGCCGTCCATGCCGAGCTGCTGCACGCCCACCGCACCGCCGAGGACTCGGCAGGCGGCTTCGACGAGACCGCCGCGCTCCTGCACGACCTCCTCAGGGACCACGCCGCGGACGACGATCCCGAGGCGCCCGAGCCGTACCCGGGCAGCCTTGACGAGGCCCGGCAGTCCGCCGCAGAGGCCCGCCGTTCACTGCGAGGCTGCGCCGCCGACCTGTCCGCCGCCGAGAGCGCCGTACGGGAAGCGAGCGACGTCCTCGTACGGCACGCCAACTCCGCCCGCTACGAACAGGTCCGCACCCCCGCACGCCAGCAGATCCGCGAGCTGCCGGCCGCGACACTGCCCGAGCACGCCGAGAAGTGGGCCGCCGCCTTCGCACCCCGGCTCCGTGTCCTCACCGACGAGCTGGCCCAGTTGGAGCGCAACCGCGATTCCATCGTCGACCGGCTCCGCGGCCTCGTGGAGTCCGCGCTCACCACCCTCCGCTCCGCCCAGCGGCTCTCCCGGCTTCCCGAAGGACTGGGGGAGTGGTCAGGCCAGGAGTTCCTCCGGATCCGCTTCGAGGAACCCGATCAGGCGACGCTCACCGAGCGGCTCGGCGAGGTCATCGACGAAGCCACCCGCGCCGCCCTGAAGAAGAACTCCGATCTGCGCAGGGACGGCATGTCCCTCCTGCTGCGCGGTGTGCAGGCAGCGCTCGAACCCAAGGGCGTCGCTGTGGAGATCCTCAAGCCGGACGCGGTGCTGCGCGCCGAACGCGTCCCGGTCGGACAGATGGGCGACGTCTTCTCCGGCGGCCAGCTCCTCACCGCCGCCATCGCCCTGTACTGCACGATGGCCGCACTGCGCAGCAACGACCGGGGCCGCGACCGGCACCAGCACCGGCACGCGGGCACGCTCTTCCTGGACAACCCCATCGGCCGCGCCAACGCCACCTATCTGCTGGAGCTCCAGCGCGCGGTGTCTGACGCGCTCGGTGTGCAGCTGCTCTACACGACCGGACTCTTCGACACCACGGCGCTCGCCGAATTCCCGCTGGTCATCCGATTGCGCAACGACGCGGACCTGCGGGCCGGGCTGAAGTACATCAGTGTGGAGGAGCACCTTCGTCCCGGGCTGCCGCAACGGGACCCGAACAGCGAGACGGTGCACGGCGAGATCACCGCCACCCGCATGTTCAAGCGCGCCACGACACCGCCCGACACCGCCCAGGTGCCCGCTCAGGGCCCGTCCGACGAGTAACGACTTCAGGAGACGGCGAAGCCGCAAGCGGCGCGAGCCCGGCCGATCCACAGGAAGCCGGGGCAGTCTCTCAGGCCCGCGAGAGGTTGCCAGCGTCCCGCCTGCGTATCCGCGCATCATCCCGCTGCGCGGTCCGCGCAGCCCGCCGGGCTCTGCGCCGCTCACGGCGCAACTGCCGCGCCGAACTGCTCGGCGCGGACACCACGCCATTGCGCTGATTCCAGACCTGTCGGGTGACCCACACATCCAGCACCGACCAGGTCGCGGCCACCGTGCTGCCCACACTGCTCAGCACCATCGGAAAGGCGAGCCAGGACCCCGTCAGCGTGCACAGGAACGCCACCATGGCCTGGATGATCGTCAGCGACATGATGAGCACGGCACGCACGGCCGCCCTACGTACCGGGTCCGGCATCGGTCGTCGTGTCGCAGGCTCTTCCACCCAGAGCTGCCGGTGCTGCTGGCGCGGGATCTCCGCCCCGCCGGTCGCCGCCGAGGCCACCGCCGCAGCCGATGCCGACGACACAGGACTCCGACGCTCTTCCGTATCCAAGGACTCTCAACTCCCCAGCAGTGTCCGACTTCAGGGTTGCTGCCCGGCATGCGCCGCTTCTACGCAGGGGGGACGGACCGTCCTGCCCTGAGCGCTCCCCGTGTTCCCCCTGACTCGTACAGAGAGACGACTGATCAGCTGTGAAGATTCCCTGGATCCGTCACCGAACGAAGAATTCCAGCCAACTGCCCTACCGAACAGTGTGATGCTCTGACAGGTCTCTTCTGCCACCTTCGCGAATTTCAGTGCCCGGAATACCGAGGTAACTCATGATCAACACTGGGTAGTGCGGCTGAAAATCGTCCGGACATCCCTTCGGGTTGCCTCTCTGTCGGTAGTAGGCTCGCGCCGTTTGTTGACGGAACACGACCACCGCCCCGCGGGGCCGGGCTGGAGGAGGCCATGCGCTTTCGCGGGAAGTCCATCCGCAGGAAGATCGTGGCGTTGCTGCTGGTGCCGCTCGTCTCCCTCACCGGACTCTGGGGTTTCGCCACCTTCCTGACGGGGCGCGAGGCCGGCCACCTGATGAGCGCGAACACCATCGTGGAGAAGGTCGGTCATCCTCTGGAAGACACCGTCCGCGCCATTCAGGACGAGCGTCGTCAGACCCTTGTCTTCCTCGCCGACCCCCGAGCCTCCAACGCTTTGCCGCTTCTGCAGCGCCAACGGGCAGCCACCGACCGTGTCGTGGCCGACGTCCAGGACAGCGCACGGCAGAAGGACATTCGCGACGCACTGCGGCCCGAGGACGAAACGCAGCTGAACTCGGTTCTCGGCACGGTCGAGGGGCTTGGCGCACTCCGCGATTCGGTCGAGAAACGTACCATCGACCGCCTCAAGGCGATGGAGTTCTACGAGCGTCTCATTGACCCCTGCTACCGCTTCCTGACTGGTCTCCGCACGATGGAGAACGTGTCGATGGACAAGCAGGTCCGCGCACTCGCCGGCATCTCACGAGCCCGCGAAATGCTCTCCCGCGAAGACGCTCTGGTCGCCTCGTCACTCATCGCCGGACGTCTCACCGCTTCCGAACTGCGCCAGATCTCCGACCTCGTCGCCAATCGCAAGCTGCTCTACGAGATCAATGGGGAGATGCTTCCCTCGTTGGAGCGCCAACGCGTGCAGCAGTACTGGGCGAGCCCGGACAGCGAAGCACTGAGGACCGCGGAGAAAGCCCTCATCAGCGGCGGTCCCACCCAGGACCCGCGAGTCGACGCCGAACGCTGGCAGGAGGTGGCCGCGCCGGTCCTGGACCGGCTGGCCAACGACTCCACCGAGATGAACAACCGTTTCCAGGACCGCGGCAAGCCCGCCGGCTACAACATCCTGATCAAGGCCGGCGTCGCAGGTGTCCTCGGCTTCCTCGCCCTGCTCACCTCGGTGTTCGTCTCCGTACGCATCGGCCGTGAGCTCATCCGTGACCTCTCCCGGCTTCGCAAGGACGCCCATGAGGTCTCCGGCGTACGGCTGCCGAGCGTGATGCGCCGCCTCGCCGCGGGTGAACAGGTCGATGTCGAGACCGAGGCACCGCGTCTTCAGTACGAACCGGATGAGATCGGCCAGGTCGGCCAGGCGCTCAACACCCTGCAAAGGGCTGCCGTCGAAGCCGCGGTCAAGCAGGCGGACATGCGCCGTGGGGTGTCCGAGGTCTTCGTCAATCTCGCCCGCCGGAACCAGGTGCTGCTGCACCGGCAGTTGACGCTCCTCGACGCCATGGAGCGCCGCACCGAGAACACCGATGAACTCGCGGACCTCTTCCGCCTCGACCACCTGACCACCCGCATGCGACGTCATGCCGAGGGCCTGGTGATCCTCTCCGGTGCCGCACCGTCCCGTCAGTGGCGCAAGCCGATCCAGTTGATGGACGTGGTCCGGGCAGCGGTCGCCGAGGTCGAGGACTACGAGCGGATCGAGGTCCGCCGGCTGCCCCGTATCGGTGTGGGCGGCCCCGCCGTCGCCGACCTCACCCATCTGATCGCCGAACTCCTGGAGAACGCCTCCGTGTTCTCGCCGCCGCACACCGCGGTCCAGGTGCACGGCGAACGCGTCTCCAACGGCTTCACGCTCGAAATCCACGACCGTGGCCTCGGCATGGCTCCCGACGTCCTCCTCGATGCCAACCTGAGACTCGCCGAGACCCCCGAGTTCGAACTCTCCGACACCGACCGGCTCGGTCTCTTCGTGGTCAGCCGCCTCGCTCAGCGGCAGAACGTCCGTGTCTCGCTGCAGACCTCTCCGTACGGTGGCACGACCGCCGTCGTCTTCATCCCGGCGGCGCTGCTCACCGACGCTCCGGAGACATACGGCACCGGCTTCCGCCTCGACCGACGGTCAGAGAAGGCGATCGGCAGTGGCGGAAGGGCAGGCGGCCAAGGACCGGGCCGCGACAAGGACCGCAGGGACGGTGCGCCGGACCGCCGCGCCACCGGCAGGCCCTCCGGCCTCGCCCCCGTCCCCACCGACCTCGTGGACCCGGCCCTCCTGGACGGGCCCGTCGAGCTCGAAGGACCCGTAGGAGCGCTGGACCTGGAGCGCGACCCCGTACTCGATCCGCTGCTCGGACCCCTGCTGGGCGGTGCTTCCGGCATCGACGGCACCGAGAGCGAACACGGCGGCATCTTCCGCGCTCGCGACCTCCGGCGCGACGGCGACCGCGAACAGCACCAGCAGGCGTCCGACCAGGCGGAGGAGTCCGCTGCCGGCGTACGGGCGATACGCCCCGGCGGCCCGGTGCCGCTGCCCCGCCGCAAGCCGCCGACCCTGGTCACCGACAACGGACGCCGGGTCGACGAGGCGGGCCGCGCCCACCCCTCGTCCGCCGAGCACGGCTCCTCACCCGGTCAGGCCGGTACCGGCGGTCCGACCACCGATACCGGGATCAGGCTGTCGGCTGCCGTCCCGTGGCCCTCCGCCGTCGACACCGGCAGACCCACCGAGCCGCGGCACCCCACCGAACCCCGGCAGCCCACCGGCTTCCGGAAACCCGCCGAGTCCGCCACACCCGCCGAGCGCGCGCCTGAGGCAGCGCCGAGCGCGGCCCGGGAGACCGTGGGCGGTCTGCCCCGGCGCATCAGGCAGGCCAGCCTCGCTCCGCAGCTTCGCGAAGTCTCCGGCGGCCGCGATGCGGAGTCGGCGGTGACGGAACGGGCTCAGGACTTCGAACGCGATGCGGACGAGGTACGCAGCCGCATGGCTTCGCTCCAGCGAGGCTGGCAGCGCGGCCGTCGGCAGAACGCCGAGGACGTGACCGGTCCCGGTGAAACAGCACAAGGAACCACTCCGGGAGGGGACGGCCGATGACCGCACCGAACGCCGCAGCATCCAACGCCGCACGCCAGGGCTCAGGCCACCTCAACTGGCTGCTCGACGAACTTGTCGACCGGGTCGCCAGCATCCACAAGGCGCTGGTGCTCTCCAGCGACGGCCTCGCCACCGGCACGTCCAAGGACCTGACCCGCGAGGACAGCGAACATCTGGCGGCCGTCGCCTCCGGATTCCACAGCCTCGCCAAGGGCGTGGGACGCCACTTCGACGCGGGCCGGGTCCGCCAGACCGTTGTCGAACTCGACGAGGCGTTCCTCTTCGTCACGGCGGCCGGTGACGGCAGCTGTCTCGCCGTGCTGGCCGACGCCGACTCCGACGTCGGCCAGGTGGCGTACGAGATGACGCTGATGGTCAAGCGCGTCGGCGCCCATTTGGCCAACGCCCCCCGGACGACCGGTCTGTCCGCCGGGGGGTGAGTGGACGGTATGAGCGCTGACTCCTTCAGATCTCCGGCAATGTCCACGGACCCACAGGCATCGCGCTGGTACGACGCCGAAGCGGGCCCTGTGGTCCGTCCGTACGCGATGACCCGGGGCCGTACCAGCAGCGCCTCCCGCCATCGGCTCGACCTGATCGCGATCGTTGTCCCGGAACCCGCAGCCGACGATCCCGGCCGGGACCAGATGCTCTCCCCGGAACACGTGGAGATCGTCGAACTCTGCAGTGACATGCCCCAGTCGATCGCCGAGCTCGCGGCCGGCCTGGACCTACCCGTCGGGGTGGTCCGGGTGCTGGTCGGTGATCTCGTCGAGGACGAGCTGGTGCACGTAACCCGTCCCGTTCCGCCGGCCGAGTTGCCGGACGTGAACATTCTTCGCGAGGTGATCAATGGCCTTCGGGCGCTCTAGCCGCGACAGGCGGCCCCTTGAGCCCGTTACCCTGAAAATCCTGGTGGCGGGCGGCTTCGGAGTGGGCAAGACGACTCTGGTGGGCGCGGTCAGCGAGATCAGGCCGCTGCGTACGGAGGAGAGACTCAGCGAGGCGGGCCGCCCGGTGGACGACCTGGCAGGCGTGGAGGCGAAGACCACCACCACCGTGGCCATGGACTTCGGCCGGATCACACTTCGCGAGGACCTGGTGTTGTACCTCTTCGGTACGCCGGGGCAGGACCGTTTCTGGTTCCTGTGGGACGAACTGGCCCAGGGCGCGCTGGGAGCGGTCGTGCTTGCCGACACCCGGCGGTTGGCGGACTGCTTCTCGGCGGTCGACTACTTCGAGCGCCGCGCGATTCCGTTCACCGTCGCCGTCAACTGCTTCGAAGGGGCGGACAAGTTCCCCACCGAGACGGTGCAGGCGGCCTTGGACCTCGACCCGGAGGTGCCGGTGCTCATGTGCGACGCACGCGACCACTCCTCCGCACGGGACGTACTGGTGGCGGTCGTCGAGCACGCGGTGGCCCGTGCGGAGCGTCCCCGCGAGCCCGCGACGACGTAGGGACCCACCTGGCGGACACAGCGCAAGGAACGCGGCCCGCACCCCCACCGACCGGGGTGCGGGCCGGGCGTTGTCGCCTGACTGGGCAAGGATTTTTCACTTCGTGTGACGGTGCGTCAAGGGTGCTGACGCAAGCGCTGTTCACGACCGCGCACGGTGTCCGCGCCGGCCACACCACTGCACGTTCCGCCGGCCGTTCAGCGGTTGTCGGCGAGCCACTTGGCGGCGGTCTCTGCCAGTTCCCGGTCGCGGCCCGCCAGCATCATCCGGATCATCTGTATGTCGCCGCGCAGTGACCATGCAGGATGCCCGAAGGTGGCCGGATTGTTCTTCTCGATCAGGAAGTGTGCGGGCCAGGCGGTGCCATACCCGATCAGGGGCAGCGCGGCCGCGTACCTCTTGCGCCCCCGGGCCAGGCCGTATGCGGTGACCGCGAGCCCGGTCAGGGTGCCCGTCAGATGGACCCAGCGAGTCGCGGCCCTGGAGTGCATCGCGACGTAGTAGGGCCAGAACTCTTCGTATGAATCGAACGTCTGTTGTGGCATACGGGCACCGTAATGGCTTGAGCGGCAACCGAAAATGGCGGATCCGCGTCCGCCGAGGAAGAACGGGCGGCCGGAACCCGGGTGGTCGAGGCCGTCCGTTCTCAGTGCGCACGTCAGTGCCCCGCGACGGACCTCCTGGCCACCGGGAAATCGAAGTAGGTGTCCGGGAACAGTTCGGGCTTGAAGGTGTAGTGCCACCATTCCTCGGCCAGATTCACAAAGCCGGCGTCGGTGAGCGTCTTCTTCAGGAACTGCCGATTGGCGCGCTGAGTTCCCTGGATGCGTGGGTCATCGGTGTGCGAGAGCGTGTCGAAGCAGTCGTATCCCGTGCCCATGTCCACGGAATTGTCCGGGAAGCGGTCAGCTTCGGGGGCATAGCAGGGCACCGGCTTCTGGCCCGGCAGATACCGCCCGGTCGGCGCGGCGGGCAGTTTCACCAGCGTCAGATCCACGGTGCTGCCGCGGCTGTGCCCGGATTTCCCCGCGATGTAACCGCCTGCGAACAGCTGCGCCTTGTCGACACGGGGGTAGAACTCGCCCTTCATGGTCTCGTCGTCGAGATCCTTCGCCCACCGCACGAAGTGATCGACCGCCCGCTGCGGCCGGTAGCAGTCGTACACCTTCAGCGAGTAGCCCTGCTTCAGCAATCGGGTCTGCGCGCGGTGCAGGGCGCGGGCCGCCGGCCGGGTCAGGATGCAGACCGGCTGGCGGTAGCCGTCCACCGGCACGCCCATGAAGTTGTGTGCGGTGGGGTAGCGCATCTCCTGGATGATCGTCGGATCCAACGAACGCAGCGCGACGAACTCCTCGGGGGCCTTCGGCTCGGGCTCCGCCTGCGCCACGGGGGCGGCGGCAGTGACGGCGAGCAGGGTGGCGGCAGCAACTGCCAGGACACGGAGGGTGGAAACGAGGCCTGTCATGAGCACATAATCCACCGGTACGGCGTGCCCGGCAGGCGATCGGATACAGTCCGCGCGTGTCTGCGCCCACGAGGAACCCCGAGAAGCCCGTCAAGGACTCCCACTGCGGCAGCTGCGGAGCGCTGTACGCCGCCTCGTTGTCCCCCACGGCCTGGCCCCGCACCTGTACCGTCTGCGGCGGCACCGCCTACCGTAATCCGCTGCCGGTCGCCGTTGCCCTGCTCCCCGTCACCGACCGGGACGGCACCGGACTCGTCATCATCACCCGCACCATCCCGCCCCAGCGCGGAGGTCTCGCTCTCCCCGGCGGCTTCATCGACCACGACGAGGACTGGAAACACGCAGTCGTACGTGAACTCCGTGAGGAGACCGGCATCGAGGCAGACGAACAGGACGTCCGCCTCGCCGACGCCCTCAGCGCACCGGACGGCCACCTGCTCCTCTTCGGCCTGCTCCCGGAACGCCCCGCGGCCGGCCTTACGCCCTCCGTGCCGACCCACGAGACCTCCGGCTTCCAGTTGCTCCGCACACCCGCCGAGCTCGCTTTCCCCCTGCACACCCGGGCCGCCCGCAGGTGGTTCGAAGGCGGCTACCACTGACCGGCCCCACGGCCCCCGCGTACACCGCGACCCGACCTACAACCCCCGTACGCGCACCGGGTAGTTCACCAGCCCCTGCTCACCCTCCCGCTCCACCAGAACCTTCCCGCCCACCAGCCGCGACGTATACCGCTCGACCTCCGCCCGCTCCCAGCCGTCGCCCGCATCCCGGACCACAAGACCGCCCCCACCACGCTCCGTGGCCGGAGCCCACACCTCCAGCTCCACACCCCCGTCCGCACCCCGCACCGGCAGCACCGAACCGGCCCGCGCCAACACCGGCACCCGCGACAATGGCGCATCGAGCAATACCTGCCCCGGCCCCTCGTACACCTCACCCGTCGCCGTGTCGTACCAGCGCCCCCGCGGCAACCGCACCGCCCGGCGATCCGCACCACGCTCCAGCACCGGCGCCACCAGCAACGCGTCACCCAGCAAGAACGCGTCCTCGCACTCCCGCAACGCACGCTCCCCGGGCTCGCCCCACCAGAGCGGCCGCACATACGGCGCACCGGTCAGCCGGGCCAGCTGCGCCAGCGTCACGAAGTACGGGCGAAGCCGCTCCCGCTCCTCCAGCGCGGCCCGCGCATGCTCAAGCACTTGTGGCCCGAACTCCCACGGCTCCCGACGCCCCGCGTCGATCGCCGCATGGGTACGGAACAACGGCAGATACGCACCCAGTTGGAACCACCGCAGATACAACTCCGGCGACGGCGACCCGTCGAACCCGCCCACATCCGGCCCCGAATACGGCACCCCGCACAGCCCCAGCCCCAGCACCAGCGCCAGCGAGGCCCGCAGCCCGGGCCAACTGGTCTCCACATCACCGGACCAGGTTCCTCCGTAACGCTGCATCCCCGCCCAGCCGGAACGCGAGAACAGAAAGGGACGCGTCTCCGGCCGCAGCCGACGAAGCCCTTCGTACCCGGCACGCGCCATCGCGAGCCCGTACACATTGTGGGCCTCGCGGTGATCTCCCCCACGGCCCTCCAGACAGTGCCGCGCGGATCGCGGCAGCGTCGGATCCCCGAACGCAGCGAACGACACCGGCTCGTTCATGTCGTGCCACACACCGGAGAACCCCTGTGCAAGCCGCTCCTCGTACAGACCGCCCCACCACTTCCGCACCTGCGGATCGGTGAAGTCCGGATACACGCACTCACCCGGCCACATCTCCCCACGCACCGCCCGCCCCCGCGCATCCCGGACGAACGCCCCGCTGCTCCCGACCGCCGTACCCGAGTCGAACACCGCATTCCCCGGCTCCGCCTTCACCGCGGGATCGACGATCGACACCAGCCGCACCCCGTCCTCCCGCAGCTCCTTCGCCAGCCCCGGCAGATCGGGAAAACGCTCGCGGTCGACGGTGAACACCTGGTGCGCATCGAGGTGGTCGATGTCCAGATGCAGTGCCGACAAGGGCAGCCCCCGCTCCCGGTACCCGGCAACGATCCGCCGCACCTCCCGCTCGCTCCCGAACCCCCAACGGGCGTGCTGCGGACCCAGCGCCCAGGACGGTGGCAGCGCCGCCGCACCAGTGAGCGCCGTCCAGGCCTGCAGCACCCGGGCCGGCGTACCGGCCATCACCCAGCAGCGCAGCGGCCCCCCGTCCATCCGCACCTCACACATTCCCAGACGGTCATGGCCGGATCCCGCACCCTCCTCGCCCTCGCGCAGCGTCACCTTCCCCGACCAGGTGTTGTCGTGGAACATCAGATGCGTCCCCGCGTCGGAGACCACCACCTGCACCGGCATCGTCAGCTGGAGCGGATCGTCACCCGGCCCGAAGTGCCCACCCGGATCGGTGTTCCACAGCCCGTACACACCGTCCCGCAGACGCGGCCCCGATGCCCGTCCGCCGAGCCCGAAGAACCGGGCGTCCGCCGACACCTCGGAACGCTGCACCCACCGAGCGGCACCACCCGCCACCGGGTCCCACCAGCGCGGCGGCAGCTCGCGCCGGAGCACAACTCCGCCAGGAGTACGCAGTTCCACGGCCCCGTGCCGCGACACCGCAACGGTCAGCCGCTCCGAGACCACCTGCCAGCCGCCGTCCGTGTCCGGTTCCAGCTCGGCCCGCGGATCCGCCTCGGGCGCCGCACCGGCCAGTGCGTACGACGGCAACGGCTCCGCCCCGTCCCAGCCCCAGAACACCGAACCGCCCGCCGCGACCCGGATCCGCAACTCCGAGCGCGTGAAACGCACCACACCCCCGCCCGGCCCCGGCTCCGCCCCCACCAAGAGCCCCGGCACTCTCGCCCGCTCCGCACCGCGCCGCGGCAGCGCCCGCGCATCCGCATTCCGACGCCGCAGGGAGGAGCGCACCGTGCGCAGCTCCTGCACCAAACCGAACATTTTCACCGAGCGCACCAGGTCACGACCGTTCATACAGCTCACCCTGCCAGCCGACAGGGCGGGTGCGGGCTCCGTTCAACTTCTGTTCACCCGTGGCCGGACCACATATCCGGGCACGCGACCATGTATGGCGAACCCTGGTGCGAAAGACGATCACATGGCATCGTCCGTAGAAGCCGCCTCACGCGTACACCCCAGCACCTGTGAGCGCGACTCACGCACGTCCCGCGTACCCGTACAGCCAGGGAGCCGCCCCATGACCGCAGCAGCCAACGAAGCCCCCCTCTGGCAGCCCGGCCCTGACCGCATAGCGGCCGCAGCCGTCACCCGCTTCCAGAGCTGGGCGGCCGCAAGGTACGGAGCACCGGCCGACGGCGGTTACCCAGCCCTGCACCGCTGGTCGGTCGATGAGCTCGACACGTTCTGGCAGGCCGTCGCCGACTGGTTCGACGTTCGGTTCTCCACCCCGTACGAGTCCGTCATCGGCGACCGCACCATGCCCGGTGCCCAGTGGTTCCCCGGCGCCACCCTCAACTACGCCGAACACGCCCTGCGCACCGCGGAAGACCCCTCGCGCGCGGACGCTCCCGCCCTGCTCCACGTCGACGAGACCCACACCCAGCTCCCCATCTCATGGTCCGAACTCCGCCGCCGCGTCGGATCGCTCGCCGCCGAGCTTCGCGCCCTCGGCGTCACACCGGGCGACCGTGTCAGCGCCTACCTCCCCAACATTCCCGAGGCCGTCGTCGCCTTCCTCGCCACCGCGGCCGTCGGCGGCGTCTGGACCTCCTGCGCCCCCGACTTCGGCGCCCGCAGCGTCCTCGACCGTTTCCAGCAGGTCGAACCCGTCGTCCTCTTCGCCGTCGACGGCTACCGCTACGGCGGCAAGGAACACGACCGCTCCGACACGGTGGCCGAGCTGCGCCGAGAACTTCCCACCCTGCGCGCCGTCGTCCACATCCCGCTGCTGGGCACCGAGGCCCCGGAAGGCGCCCTCGAATGGTCCGCCCTCACATCCGCGGACACCGAGCCCGTCTTCGAACAGGTCCCCTTCGACCACCCGCTGTGGGTGCTCTACTCCTCCGGCACCACCGGACTCCCCAAGGCGATCGTCCAGTCCCAGGGCGGCATCCTGCTGGAACACTTCAAGCAGCTCGGCCTGCACTGCGACCTCGGCCCCGACGACCGGTTCTTCTGGTACACCTCCACCGGCTGGATGATGTGGAACTTCCTCGTCTCCGGCCTGCTCACCGGGACCACGCTCGTGCTGTACGACGGAAGCCCGGGCTATCCGGACATCAGCGCCCAGTGGCGCGTCGCCGAACAGACCGGAGCGACCCTCTTCGGTACCTCCGCCGCCTATGTCATGGCCTGCCGCAAGGCCGGCATCCACCCGGGCCGCGACTTCGAGCTCTCCCGCATCCAGTGCGTCGCCACCACCGGCTCCCCGCTCCCGCCCGACGGATTTCGCTGGCTCCACGACGAAGTCTCAGAGGACCTCTGGATCGCCTCCGTCAGCGGCGGCACGGACGTCTGCAGCTGCTTCGCCGGCGCGGTACCCACCCTCCCCGTGCACATCGGCGAACTCCAGGCCCCGAGCCTCGGTACGGACCTCCAGTCCTGGGATCCCGCAGGCAAGCCGCTCATCGGCGAGGTCGGCGAACTCGTCGTCACCGCACCCATGCCCTCCATGCCGATCCACTTCTGGAACGACCCCGACGGCAGCCGCTACCACGACAGCTACTTCGACATGTACCCCGGTGTGTGGCGCCACGGCGACTGGATCACGATCACCGAACACGGCTCGGTCGTCATCCACGGCCGCTCCGACTCCACCCTCAACCGCCAGGGTGTACGGATGGGCTCCTCCGACATCTACGAAGCCGTCGAGCGGCTCCCCGAGATCCGCGAATCCCTCGTCATCGGCATCGAGGAGCCGGACGGCGGGTACTGGATGCCGCTCTTCGTCCACCTCGCCGACGGCGCCGTGCTCGACGACGACCTGCGCAACAGCATCAAGCAGACCATCCGCGAGAACCTTTCCCCGCGTCATGTCCCGGACGAGGTCATCGAGGTCCCGGGCATCCCGCACACCCTCACAGGCAAGCGCATCGAAGTTCCGGTCAAACGCCTCCTGCAAGGCACGGCCCTGGCGAAGGCGGTCAATCCCGGCTCGATCGACAACCTCGAACTCCTCCACTTCTACGAGGACCTCGCTCGCAAGCGCGCCTGACGTTCCGCATTGTCAGTACCCCTGATTACTCTGAGTGAGCAATGATCGACAGCGCACTGGGGGGAATCATGGCGCACACCAGGAACACCAAGCACGCCAAGCACAGCGCGACCGCCGGGTACAGCCGGTCCGGCATGTCCATGCGACGTAGGCTGCGCCGCGAAGCACCCAGCACCATCGGCCTCCTGGCCGATGAGCGGGACTTCGCGGCGATGCAGCGCTACCGCACCTTCACCTTCGACAACCACACCGTCTATCTGCAGCAGGTCGAGGGTCTGCTCAAAGCCCTCGCCGCGCAGGGTATGCATGCCACGGTCGCACTCTTCGACCCGGAGGAGTACGCGGAGTTCTGCACCGAGGCGGGAATCGTTCCCGACGCTCCCGCCAGCCGCAGCCGCTTCACCGCCGAAATCGCCTCAGCCGGTGCCACCGTCGCGTACACCGGGCAGCCCATCGACACGCTGATCCCGCTCCTGGTCAACCGAGCCGTCCGCAGGGCCACCTGGGAGTACGCCACGATGACCCTGGCCGGCCTCGGAGACTGTGCGGAGTGCGGCCAGGACATCGGCCGCGCAGCCTTCGACCGGGCCTCCCACCTGCTGCTGCGCATGCTGGAGACGGCAGGCCCGGGCACCCACCACCTCGTCTGCAGCACTCCCACCGAGCACGAGCAACTGCTCGCCGTCCTGCACACCGAGTGCGACACCACGGGACCCGCCCGCCTCGAAACAGCGGAAGGAGCCGAGTTCGTCACGGTGCTCGCCGTCGGCATCGCCCTCGAAAAGCCCGGCGGAGTCGTACTCCGTACGACCAGCCCCGGCACTCAGGACCGGGTCCACGGCTGGCGGCTGGCCCGCGGCAGCCTGGTCCCGCTCACCGCCGGTGAGGTCTTCAGCGCCTATTGCACCGACGCCGACACCGGTGAACCGGTCGCCCCGGAGTCACATGTGGAGTACTGCGCGGGCTTCGACCTCGGCGCGGACGAACCGGAATCACACCACTGACAGCCGAAGGGGCTCCCCGTCACCATCGGCGGGGAGCCCCTTCACCACGGACGCCGCAGCGCTACTCGCCCGACAGCACCGCCTGAGCCGCCACCCGTGCCTCTTCGGCGGAGTCCGTCGCACGCGCGGCGGAAGCGGCACGCTCGCACTGCGCAAGCGTGTACTTCGCCAGCGTGGCGCGGACATAGGGAATGGACGCGGCCCCCATCGACAACGACGTCACACCCAGCCCCGTCAGGACACAGGCGAGCAGCGGATCGGAGGCGGCTTCACCACAGACACCACAGCTCTTGCCCTCGGCCATGGCCGCCTCCGCCGACAGCGCCACCAGATCGAGCAGCGCGGGCTGCCACGGATCCTGCAGCCGGGACACCGCACCCACCTGACGGTCGGCGGCAAAGGTGTACTGCGCGAGGTCATTGGTGCCCAGCGACAGGAACTCCACCTCCTGCAGGATCGAGCGCGCCCGCAGTGCGGCGGACGGAATTTCCACCATCGCGCCGAACTTCGCCCGCAGCCCGGCCTCACGGCAGGCGTCGGCAAAGGCCTTCGCATCCTTACGGTCCGCCACCATCGGAGCCATGACCTCAAGGTAGACAGGCAGCCCCTCGGCCGCCTTCGCCAGCGCGGTCAGCTGGGTCCGCAGTACCCCGGGATGGTCCAGCAGGCTCCGCAGCCCGCGCACACCCAGTGCCGGGTTCGGCTCGTCCGCCGGAGTCAGGAAATCCAGTGGCTTGTCGGCACCGGCATCCAGCACCCGCACCACGACACGTCCCTCGGGGAACGCCTCCAGCACCGCCCGGTACGCCGCAACCTGCTTCTCCTCGGACGGTGCCTGCTTGCTGTCGTCCAGGAACAGGAACTCGGTACGGAACAGCCCCACGCCCTCGGCGCCGGCCTCGACCGCCGCCGGCACGTCGCCCGGCCCCCCGACGTTGGCGAGCAGCGGGACCTTGTGACCGTCGGAGGTCGCACCGGGACCGGTCGAAGCGGACAGTGCGGCCTTGCGCGCCGCAGCGGTGCCCTCCAGCTCCGCACGCTTCTCGATGCTGGGCTCGACGAAGATCTCACCGGTGCTGCCGTCAACCGCGACGACCGTGCCCTCGGCCAGCTCACCGGCACCGGGGAGCGCCACCACGGCAGGCACACCGAGCGCCCGCGCCAGAATCGCGCTGTGGCTGGTCGGCCCACCCTCCTCGGTCACAAAGCCGAGCACCAGAGCCGGGTCGAGCAGCGCCGTGTCGGCAGGCGCGAGATCCCGTGCGATCAGCACATAGGGCTCGTCACTGTCCGGTACACCTGGCATCGGCACACCGAGCAGGCGAGCCACGATCCGGTTGCGCACATCGTCGAGGTCGGCAACCCGACCCGCCAGGTACTCCCCGGCGTTGGCGAGCAGCGCCCGGTAGGCGGCGAACGCGTCGTAGACGGCGCGCTCGGCGGTGCTGCCGACGGCAATGCGCCGCTCCACATCAGCCATCAGCTCGGGGTCCTGCGCCATCATGGCCTGGGCTTCGAGCACATGCTGAGCCTCGCCACCGGCCAGATTGCCGCGCGCAATCAGATCGGCCGCCACGGCCTCCACAGCCTGGCGAGCGCGCCCCTGTTCGCGCTCCCCCTCCTCGGCCGGGATCTGCTTCGCCGGCGGTTCGAGTACCGCCGTACCCATATGACGCACCTCGCCGATCGCCACTCCGTGGCTCACACCGACGCCTCGCAGCGTTGTCTCCATTTCACCCGTCCCCGGTTGTGCGGCGGTCCGTGCCTCCGCGGTGGATATCCAGTCGGCTGTCACTGCGCCGAGTCCGTCACTGCCAACCGAACAACGTGTCGCCGATCTTCACGTCCTCGTCCTCGCGAACGTCGGAGAGGGAATCAGCGGTGGCCTCCAGCGCGACGATCGGGCACACAGGGGACTTGCCGGCCGCCTCGACGCCCGCAGGATCCCAACGCACGATGCCCTGACCACGCGTGACCGTGTCTCCCTTGTTCACGAGCAGCTCGAAGCCTTCACCATTGAGCTGAACGGTGTCGATGCCGAGGTGCACGAGAACGCCGTGCCCGTGCTCGTCCACGACGACGAACGCGTGCGGGTGCAGGGAGACGACGATGCCGTCGACCGGCGATACGGCCTCGGACGGCTCGCGTACGGGATCAACGGCGGTTCCAGGCCCCACCATCGCGCCGGAGAAGACCGGGTCCGGTACCGCAGCGAGCCCGATGGCACGTCCGGCAAGAGGGGACGTCACAGTGGTCATAGGGAACCTCCCAGGGGTGGAGCTCGAATGGCGCCGTCACAGCTTGTGGGCGGCGGCGTACTGTTCAGCAGGGTAAATCATAAGAAGATCCGGTTCGGCCCGAGTCTCGACGGTTCGCGGCCTTAGAAGGGCACCGGAAACGATTTGCCTCGACTCCCGGCGGCCTGTACTGTCGTGCTCCTGCCTGGCCCCAGCGCGACTTTGAGTCGGGGGTCGGCGGCGACTTTTAAGCCCTGACTCTAAACCCGGATCGGCACCTGCATGCCTGCAGGAGGTTGGTCAAGGGAAATGAAAAGGCCTGATAGAGTCGGACTCGCCGGAAAGGGAATCGCGAAAGCGAGGAACTGGAAAGCGCAGTAAAAATTCTCCTGCTCCGCAGGGGGCCGCTTCGACCGGGAATCGGACACGTAAGAGTCTGATAGAGTCGGAAACGCAAGACCGAAGGGAAAAGCCCGGAGGAAAGCCCCAGAGAGTGTTCTGCGGGTGAGTACAAAGGAAGCGTCC